>DASYCK010000270.1:0-61732 GCA_036500205.1 Polyangia bacterium
CAGAAGAAGTCGGCCGGGCCACCCAGGTTGTACGGCTTCCAGCCGGTCGCCGAGAAGGTGGTGTCGGGCTGGCCGTTCGGCGTCAGAATCGCCACCATGCCGTCGACATCGGATGACGTCAGACGTCCCCCGCCCACCAGCAAGATGCGGCTGTCGGGCAGCACCACCAGGCGCCGGGAGTTGTCGGCGAAGCCGCCGATGTCGATGCGGACGAGCCCGTTCGTGCCGTAGCTCGGGTCGAGCACGCCGTTCGAGGTCAGACGCAGCGATACCAGGTCGGTCGTCTCCGACGCGAGCGCCCGGCCGTACCCCGTCGTCACCAGCTTGTACGTACCCGAAGGGCCCGGCTGCACGACGGCCTGATAGGTCTCGGTCTGCTCGGCCAGCGCGGCCTGGCTGAAGACGCCGCTGGTGCCGAACGTCGGGTCGAGCACGCCGGCATCGGTGACCTTGTAAAGGACCGGCCGGGTATCGGCGCCGGGAACCGGCTGGTAGCCCGCGCCGATGAGGCCGTCCGTCCCCGGCAGGATGGTGACATTGCGGGGGCTGGCGTTGTTGCTGGTGGTGGTTCCATCGAGGAGCGTGTCGAGCGAGAACAGACCGTTCGCCCCGAACGTGGCGTCGCGCAGGCCGTTCGCGGTCAAACGAAGCAGCACGAAGTCGGTGTCCATCGCGGCAGTCCTCACCTGCCCGCCGCTGACGACCAGACGGTCATCCGGATAGACGGCCAGGCCCCAGGCGCTGTCGGCGGAGAAGCTGGAGCCGTTCACGACGCCGGTGCTGAGATCCAACGTCGCCAGACCGTCGGCGCCGAAGGTGGTGTCCTTGGTGCCGTCGGCGTTGAACCGCGCCACGCCGATGTCGCGATCGCGCGGGTCGGCGCTGCCAGGGTGTTCCATGCTGCCCGAGACGACGATCTTCCCGCTCGACTGCACGGCGATGCCGCGGAACAGCTCGCCGTTCGTCCCCACCGCCATGTTGCGGATGACGAATCCAGACGTGCCGAACGACGTGTCGAGCACGCCGGCCGGCGTGAACTTGGCGACCACGGTGGCGATGTCGGCCGTCGAATCGGTGGTCGTCGCGGCTTGCCCGGTGGCGTAGATGTTTCCCTGGGCATCGTAGGTGACGCCATAGAAGCGATCGGGGCCCGTGGCGGAGATCGTCACCACGTTGATCGTGGCCACGGGGAGCGTGACGCCGCCCGTTCCCGCGCTTCCACCATTGCTGGTGGCGCCACCGACGCCCGCGCCCGCCGTGCCGCCGGTCGCGGTCGTCCCGCCACCACCCACCGCTCCCCCCGGCGCGCCCGTGCCTCCGGCCGCGGTCGTGCCGGCCGTTCCGCCCGGGGCGCTGTCGCCGCCCGCGCCTGGGGTGATTCCTCCGGCGCCACCTGCGGCGCTGCCGCCCGCGGATCCAGCGGGGGCGCTACCGCCGTGTCCGCCGGGCGCCGCGACCCCGCCCGTGCCAGGGATCACGGTGCTTCCCCCCACGCCGCCTGTTCCGGGGGCCTTGCCTCCCACGCCGCCGCCCGGCTGGCCGCCCGTGCCCGGGTTGCCGTTCGAGGACGAGCTGCAGCCCTCGAGCGTCAGGCCGCCACCGGCCGCCGCCAACAACAGGCCCCCCACGAGCGCGCGCGAGAACCGCGCCATTTGAACGCCTTTCGATCGAGACATGGTCGGACTCTCCTGGTTAGCACCCGCACAACGTCGCGGCGGTCGTGGCAAAATGAAAGTGAATATCAATTTCACAGTCATCTTTAGAGATCAGCGCGCGATTTGTCAACGGGGAATATTTTCGCCCATCGCAAACCGACAGACGGCCCAACGAAGAAGCGCGCGCCGTCAGCGCCGGAGAAGGAGCCCGTCGCCCCGCCATCGACGACGCCAAGTCACCCTCGCCCAGCGCGAGCGGGGAGGGCCGGAGTGAGGGGCCCCACGCGCGAGCTCACAGCGCGGTCAAATATGCAGGTCGACGCCCAGCCAGGCGGAGCGCGGCGCGCCTGGTCCCCGGAAGCGCGGATTGTCGAAGGTCGGTCCCAGCACCTCGGCCGGATCCCCCAGCACGCCGAACGTGGAGTAGTTCGCGTCGAAGACGTTGTTGACCCGCGCGTGAACCGAGACCAGCCGCGTGATCCGGTAGCGGGCCATCAGGTTCACCACGACGTAGCCGGGCAGCGGTGCCAGCAGGTTGGCCTCGTCGCCGCGATAGAACTGGCTGGTGTTGGCGATCACCGCCGCCCCCACCGCCAGCCCGAACGCCGAGCTGTACATCGCGTTCAGCTTGCCGACGTGCGCGGGAATCGACGGCAAGTGCGCCCCCTTGGCAACCGAGATCGAGCCCATGTCTGCGTCCGGGTGCGTCTGGCTGGGGGCCGCGAACGGGGTCTCGAAGGTGGCGTCGAGGTACGTGTAGTGGGCCCACCAGTCGAGCCGCGCGCCATTGCCGCCCAGGGGGTGACGCCCGTGCAAGCTGGCCTCGACGCCCTGGCGGCGCGTATCGCCGACGTTGGCGAAGAACCCCTGGTTCGCGACCATGCCCGAGCTGATGAAGATGATGTCGTTCGAGTTCGCGGTGCGAAACAGCGCCCCCGTGTAGTCGAGCGAGGTCCGCCCGGCCTTCCATCGCCCGCGCGTCCCCGCCTCGAAGGTGCGCGCCACCACCTGCGCCAGCGGCGGGTCGGCCACGAAGGCGTTCGGCAGCCGGCAGGGATCGGTGGGGCTGGCGCAGGTCAGCTCGATGGGCGTGGGGGCGCGCGCCGACTCGCCGTAGTTACCGTAGACGCCGAAGACCGGCAGCGGCTGGTAGCTGACGCCCGCCGACGGATTGAAGCGGTGAAACGAATGGTCCCCCGTCAGATCGTCACCCAGCTGATCGCGCAGCGACAGCGACGTGTAGTTGAAGCGCCCCGACAGTGTCAGGAAGAGGTCGGGACGGGCCGAGAAGGTGTCGCTGGCGTAGACGCCCAGGTTGTTGACGACGGTATCGACGGCCACCGGTGAATTGGGATCCACGACCCCGGTGTCGTTCGTGCCGCGGCTTTCCGTCAGGCTGGCCACCGTGCTCTGGGAGGTGAACGAGCTGCGCCCCTCGTCGGCGGCGGCGCCGATGAACAGGTGATTCTCTCGGTTGGCGAGCGGCGCCTCGACGGCCAGCTGCCCGGTCAACCCGAACTGCTGCTGCATGGTGCGCGTGCTGTTGTTGGCGGCGTTGTACGAATCGTCGAAGGGCAGCGGATTGCCCGACCGATCGAGGACCACCGCTTCCTGATTGGTGTCCTCGTCCGTGGAGCACAGATAGCTGGTCTGGCCAGGGGCGGTGCAGGCCGCCCAGTCTCGCTGGTCTCCGTTGTCGGTCTTCGCGCGGCTCAGGCGATCGAACAGGGCCCCCGACAGGCGCAGGTGTGGGCCAAACGTCCGCTCGCCGCGCAGCATGGCCAGGAACATCCGGTTCTGGCTGCGATCCGGATAGGTGAAGATGGCACGGCGATCCATGGCCAGCAGCTGCTCGGGCGTGGCACCGTTCCCCGTCAAATTGGTGTCCGCCACCGCCAGCACCAGATCGACGAACGTCGGTCCGCTCGAGTAGCTGGTGGAGAGGAACCCGTTGAAGGTCCTCGACGGCGAATCTTCACGCCAGCCGTCCTCGGCGAAGTAGCGCCCCGCCGCGAAGTACGCCCACTTCTCGCCGTGCCCGCCCAGCTCGAAGTCGAGCTGGCGCCGCAGGAACGAGCCGCCCGACAGGTGCACGTTCGCGCCCGGATCGGAGAAGCCGGTCTTCGTCTCCATCGAGATCGCGCCGCCCAGCGTGTTGAGACCGAACAGCGGGTTCGACCCGGGCATCAGGTTCATCGAGCGAATGGCGTTCGTGGGGATCAGATCCCAGTTGACGGTGTCCCCGAACGCCTCGTTCAACTTCATGCCGTTCAAGTAGACCGACAGGCCCTGCGGGGCGCCCACCAACGGCGACGACAGGTAGCCGCGATACTGCAAATCCGGCTGCAACGGGCTTCCCGCCGCCTGGTTGACGCTCACGCTTCCCAGGTTGTCGTTCATGTACTCGGACAGGTCGAGCGCTTCGCTGCTGGCCAGCTCATCCGCCGTGACCGTCTGGACGTTCATGGCGACGTGATCGCGGGGAAGCCGAGAGCCGTGTAACGGCGAGGGCGTGGTCACCACCGTTTCATTGCGACTCTCGTCGACCGAGACAGCGGAGTCGGGCTCGAGGACCTGAGCCTGCGCGGCGATTCCCGTGAACAACGTGAACATTCCGCAGCAGGCGACGGCCTTGAGTCCCATCGCGTGACAGGTAACGCCGCACGCGATCGACGGTCAACAAACAATCTCCGAAATCGTTACGACGCGCGTCGTAGTACGACGAACCTCGTAGTTTCAGGTCATGATGATCGGCAGCGCCCGGATCAACGAATCGCCGAAACGAAATCCCGCCAGCAACGACAGCAGGAGCGTGGCGGCCACGACAGCGACCGACGTGAACAGCACGCGTCGCCCCGCCTCGGTCGTGGTGGAGAGCGGCGCCAGCAGACGGCGAACCCTGTCGACGAGCTCGTGCTCGGCGCCCGTCAGATACGCCAACGCCTCCTCGCGACGGTGACCGTCCAGACGCGCGGTGGCCACGATGGCGGCCGCCAGATCCTCGCCGGCGATGCCCGTGCGGCGCGCGTCCTCGTCACGTGCCAGCTCGAGCGAGCTCTGCCAGTCACGCAAGCGGGCGCGCGCGGCGGGATTGGGCCACTGCAGATCGGTCGCGAGCTGCGCCAACCAGAGGCGCAAAGGATCGTGGTGCCGCACGTGCGCCTCTTCGTGCGCCAGAACGGCGGCGAGCTGATCGTCGTCCAGATCGCGACGAAGCCGTTCGGCGAGCTGCACGCGCGGGCGGACGACGCCGACCGTGGCCGCCAGGGGCGGGCGCGCGGGTGGGCGCAGCGCCCAGGCCGCCCGCCAGGCGGCGCGCAGCCAGATCAGCGCGAACGGGGCGATCGCCAGCGCCGCCAGCGGCCGCAGCAGCTCGTCGGTCTCTCCCGGCTCTTGCAATCCCCAGCCGATCAGCACCGCCAGCGCCAGCGCCGCGGGAAACAGCGGGCTCCACAGCCGGCGCCAGGACGCTCGTTCCAGCGCGTGCCCGGCGCGGTCGCCTTCCGTTCCGTCGCGGTCGCCTCCGGGCGCGCGAAAGATCCAGCCCGCCGACCACGTGGCGGCGCCGCACGATCCCAGCGCCAGCGTCGCCAGCACGAGGTCACGGTTCATCGGCGGGACCTCCGGCGCAGATCCACCACCAGCGCCAGATCGTCCAGCAGCGCCGGATCTATCGATTCGATCGCCTCCACCAGGTGGGCCAGCGCCGGGCGCGGCTCGTCCCGGAAGATGCCCGCCAGCGTCTTCGACATGTGGGCGCGATCGATATCGGGGCGGGCCACCGTGGCGCGATAGAGAAACGTCTTGCCATGCCGCTCGCGCGTGATCAGTCCCTTGGCATGCAGCCGGTCGAGGACGCGCGCGGTGGTGGTGTAGACCAGATCGAGCGGAACGCCCACCTCGTCGTGGAGCTCGCGCGAGGTGGCCTCGCCGCGATTCCACACCGCCACCAGGACCGCGTACTCGAGCTTCCCGCCGGGAAGGGGCCGCGCGCCGCTCACCGGGTCATCAGGGCGTGGCGCCGACCGACGTGTCCTGCTCGACGCACTCGAACCGCTCGACCATCCGCGGAAGAACCAGGGCGCTGATCAAATCCTGGATCGCCGGGCGGCAACCGCCGCAGCTTGTCCCCGCACCGCAGGCCGCACCGATCTCGGAGATCGTCTGCGCGCCTTCTCGAATGCATTTTCGCAGGGTCCGATCACCCACTTCGTGACAATGACAAACCAGCAAGGGGGGCCTCCGTTGACTGTCGAGATCTCAGTGTAGCGTATTGATATTCACTTTCAATATCAACTCTCGGAAAATCGACCTCCTCGTTTTTCGTGTAAAGTCGGTAGCATGCGAGGCGATCCCGACATCATCACGGCGCTGAACGACATCCTCACCAGCGAGCTGACGGCCATCAATCAGTACTTCGTGCACTACAAGATGCTGGAAAACTGGGGCTATCACCGGCTCGCCAAGAAAAAACGCGAAGAGTCAATCGAGGAGATGAAGCACGCCGACCGCCTGATCGAGCGGATTCTGTACCTCGACGGCATCCCCAACCTGCAGCGCCTGGGGCCGGTGAAGGTCGGCGAGGAGCCTGTCGAGATGAACAAGCTGGACATGGACCTCGAGCGCGAAGCGGTCGAACGCCTGAACAAGACCATCGCGTTGTGCCTGAGCAAGCTGGACGCCGGAACGCGCGAGCTGCTGGAATCGGTGCTGGTCGAGGAAGAGGATTCCATCGAGTGGCTGGACGCCCAGGCGACCATCGTCAAGGACATCGGCCGCGAGCGCTATCTATCCGAACAGCTTCGCGAATAGGGCCGTTTGACTTAGGGGGACGTCCATCCCAAAGTCGCGGGGTGGCATCGATCGTATCCGCGAAACAGGCCGCCAAGCGGCGTCCGACCCGGCAGGCTGCCGCCCAGAAGACCGACCAGATCTGGCGGACCTTCCTGGTCGACAAGGGGTTGAACGCCTCGAAGACGCGCGACGATGTCGTGGCGGTCTTCCTGGAGACGAAGGCGCACATCGACCTGCAGTCTCTCCACGAGGCGGTGCGGCGGCGGCATCCCGGCATCGGCTTCGCGACCGTCTATCGGACCATGAAGCTGCTGGAGGACGCCGGGCTCGCCCACGCCCGCCGCTTCGGTGACGCCAAGGAGACGCTGTACGAGGTGGCGGCCGGCCGATCCCACCACGACCATTTGATCTGCGAAAGCTGCGGAAAAATTGTCGAATTCGTCAGCCCAGAGGTCGAACGACTGCAGGACGGCATCGCCTCCCGGCACGGCTTCGCGCTGTCCCGGCACCGCCACGAGCTGTACGGCACCTGCGCCGAGTGCCGCACCACCGCGCGCTCCGCCATCTAACGGCCCCCGCGCCCGGTCCGTCCCGCTCGGCACGGCCACGGGGCCGTGATGAGCATCGCGGCCCCGGTGGCGCGCCGCGAAATGCCCCATTTTCTTGGCGGCCCGGTCAATTTTTGAAATTGACATTGATTTTCAATTCTATTATTTACCGGTCGTGGCTCGGCGGTGGAATGTCGTCTTCGGCGTGGTGGCGTGCGCCCTGTGTCTGTCCTGTGGGGAGGAGAAGCCCGCGGCCACGGCGAAGCCGGTCGTCGTGTTCGGGACGGACGATCCGTTTGACGTCCCGGTCGCCAAGCTGAGCGCGGACGACTTCGCCGGTTTCGCCACGGGCGACGGCCTGTTCGATCTTCCTCTGCTAGGCGGGGATGGTCTGGGGCCGCTTTACACGCGCGTTTCGTGCAGCTCGTGTCATCAGGACGGTATGCGCGGTCCTGGGCTGGTGCAGAAGATGGTTGTCGTCGAGACGGATGGGTGGACTCCGGCGGCCGACCAGTCGAAGCTGGCATTCGGCCACACCGTTCATCCGCTGGTGACGGCAGGGGCAACCACGCCCGTCGTACCCCCTTCCGATGATCCCACGATCAAGGTGACCACCCGCATCGGCCCCCCCATCCTGGGGCGGGGCTACATCGAGGCGGTCGCTGATGACGAGATCCTACGCATGGAGGCCGAAGAGGCCCAGCGCACGGACGGCATCCACGGACGGGTCAATCACGTCGTCTATGCCTCGCAGCCCAACCCCGACACGCGCTTTCAGGCGCACCAGCCCGGCGACGCCGTCATCGGCCGCTTCGGGCTGAAGGCACGCATCGCCACCGTCGACGAGTTCACCGCGGACGCCCTGCAGGGCGACATGGGCATCACCAGTCCGCTGCGCCCCACCGAGATCCCGAACCCCGACGGCCTGACCGACGATCTGAAGCCGGGCGTCGACGTCACCATCGACAGCGTCAACAACCGATCGCTGTACGTGCGCACCACCGCCATCCCCAAGCGGGTGACGGGTGACCCGCGCGGACCCGCGCTTTTCGATGAAATTCAGTGCAGCGCCTGTCACGTACCGTCCCTGAAGACGCGCCCCGACTATCCGATCGCGCCGCTCGCCGGCATCGACGCGTTCATCTACTCCGATCTGCTGTTGCATGACATGGGCGTCGATCGCGCCGATGGCACGTCCGAGGGGGAAGCGACGGGACGCGACTGGCGTACCGCGCCGCTCATCGGCTTGCGTTTCAACAAGTTTGGATACATGCGCGACGGCATCGCTTCGACCATACACGAAGCGATTCTCGCCCACGCCGGCGAAGGCTCCGAGGCGGCCGGCAGCGTCGCCGCCTATCAGGCCCTCTCGCCGGCCGATTCCGCGCTTCTGCTGCAGTTCGTCTCGTCCCTTTAGCCAATGGAGCCGTTCATGTCGTTTCGGAAGATCGCAATAGCTCGGGCCATCGCCGTCGCCGGCATGACCCTGTCCGTGGTCGGATGCGGAAGCTCGTCGACCGATGAGAAGACCCAGGTCGCGAGCGCCATGCAACTGTCGATGAAGGGGGATCTCACGACGCTGTGGCAGGCGTCCGTCGACTTCGCGGCGGCGGCCCCCACGCCCACGGGGCGCGGCTGGGATCCCACCCTGGATGGCGCCGCCTTCACCGCGATGAAGGCCGCCTGGATCCGGGCCCGGGAAGCTTACGAGCACGTGGAGGGCGCCACCGCGCCGATCTTCCCCGACATCGACGTATCGATCGACGAACGCTACGACGGCTTCCTGGCCACGCTGGGCGCCGCGGGCGACGCCGACCCCTTCGACGGCGTGGGCGTGACCGGCATGCATGCCATCGAGCGCATCCTCTACTCCGACGTGATTCCGGCCGACGTGGTCATGTTCGAGACGTCTCTCCCTGGCAATCGGCCGGCGGCATTTCCCATCACCGAGGCCCAGGCGGCCGAGTTCAAGACCGGCATCTGCGCCAAGCTGGTCACCGACAGCAAGACGCTGCTCGACGACTGGACGCCCCAGCAGATCGACGTCTCCGGCGCATTCCAGGGTCTGGTCGGCCTGATGAACGAGCAGCAGGAGAAGGTGAACAAGGCCGCCAGCGGCGAGGAAGAGTCGCGCTACTCGCAGCGGACGATGGCCGATCTTCGGGCGAACCTCGACGGCACGACGAAGATCTACGGCCTGTTCAGCGACTGGCTGAAGTCCAAGCCGGCGGGGGCGGTGCCAGGCATCGCTGCCTCGGGCGCCACCATCGACGCCTCGATCAACGCCGGCTTCACGTCGCTGGGGGGCGTGTACGGGACCATCACGGGCGACGCCATTCCCGCGCCCCCGGCGACCTGGTCAGCGGAGGCGCCCTCCCCGGCGGATCTACAAAGCCCGTTCGGTATGCTGTATGAAGCCGTCCACAACGCCGTGGATCCGAACATGCCAGGCTCGGTCGTCGATCAAATGAAACAGGGCGCGACGGTGCTCGGCATCCCCGTCTTCACCGACGAATGACCAAGGTGTCGTCACCGCTTCGATCGCTGGGCTGCCTGGCGCTGCTCGCGCTGGCGGCGAATAGCTGCGGCGCCAGCCCCGGGGCGTCGAGCACGCGCGTTCCGTTCATCGCCTTCGCCAGCGACTTCGCCTCGTTTCGTTCGTGGTCCAACAACACCGTCACCAACACGGTGCAGGTGAGCGTCGTCCACGTGTCAGGGACGCGCACCGTCTACATCAATCAGCCACCGGCGGCGGACGCCACGACATTCCCCGTCGGCACCTTGATCGTCAAGGAGACGTTCGCGGACGGGAAGATCTATGCCCGCGCCAAGCGGGGCGGCGGGTTCAACTCGACCGGCGCGCTCGACTGGGAATGGTTCGAGCTTCAGGAGACCAGCAACAATGACATCGTCATCCAGTGGCACGGGTTCGGGCCGCCATCGGGCGCCGACATGTACGGCGGCGACGCCAACGGCGCTTGCAACGACTGCCACGTGGCCGCCAAGAGCAACGACTACGTCCTTTCGCCCTGGCTGGCGCTGGGTGGGAACCCGGACGGAATCCCCCCGCTCGACGACGCCGGCATCCCGGCCGGCGCCGTCGTCCCCGATGGCGGCTTCACCGTCGACGGCGGCACCCCGGACGCCGGAGCCTCGGCCGATGGTCCGTGAGCGGACGACCGGCCGCCGCCTAGGCCTGGCGGTCGCCGCCGGTTTGCTGTTGATGGCGGCAATCGCGGGCTCAGCGCACGCGAACCCGCGGCCCCTGCCATTCACCTACCAGACGGAGTCGCTGGCCGCCGGGACCGGCGAGGTCGAGCAGTTCGTCGACTTCATTCCCATTCGCGTTCAAGACGGCGCCAGTGGCGCGCCCATTCTCTACAATGCGACAGAGTTTCAGACCGAGATCGAATACGGCCTGACGGATAAGCTCGAGATCGCGCTCTACTTCATGTTCGTACCGGGTCCGAACGGAGATCAGTATCGGTCTGTCCCGGCACTGATGATGGGCAACGGCTCGTCGCAGCGGGTCCGCTATCGCTTCGCCGATCCACAAGCGTGGCCGGTCGACGTCGCTGTCTACGGCGAGGTGACGGAGAACGATCGTGAGATCGAGCTCGAGGGCAAGGTGATCCTGCAGCGCCGCATCCAGCGCTTGCGCCTGATCACGAACCTGTGGGCCGAACGCGAGATGTACTTCCGGGGTGCGCGAGAGTGGGTGCTGAATCCCACTCTGGGCGCCACTTACGAATTCACACCTCGCTTTCATCTCGGCGCGGAAGCGTGGATGCGCGCCGAGTATCCCGACGGAGCGATGGGCCCACGCGCCTTCAATCTGGGCCCCCACGTCTTCGTCGGTCCGGCGTTCATGTTCAACTTCGGCCCGGTCTGGTGGGCCACCGGCGCCTACGTTCGCGCCACTGACACCAGCCGCTCTCTACAAGTGGGCGACTCCTACGGCCGCGTCTGGGTCCGCACCGTTCTGGGTCTGGGTTTCTAGCTTCTTCTCGACCCCGGGCCTGGCGTTTCTGGCGAGCCCCTTCACCCGCCGGACCTGCGGTCGGCGACCTCTCCCACCTTCGTGGGAGAGGTGTTCCGAGC
Source organism: Polyangia bacterium (assembly GCA_036500205.1). Taxonomy (GTDB): domain Bacteria; phylum Myxococcota_A; class Polyangia; order Fen-1088; family Fen-1088; genus DASYCK01. The sequence goes on from DASYCK010000270.1 coordinate 11,099, forward strand.
GCCTACGTCACCACCAGCTTGTAGCCGGTACCGTAAATGGTCACGATGTGGCGGGGGTTGGCCGCGTCGTCTTCGAGCTTCTTGCGTAGCTTCACCACGACGTTGTCGACGCCGCGGGTCGACGAGGCGCTCGACACGCCCCAGATCTTCTCCAGGATCTCGTCGCGCGTGACCGGCTGGCCGCCCCGCTCGTGCAGCAGGCGCAACAGCTCCACCTCGTAGAACGACAGCGCCACCTTCTTCCCCTTGCGCAGCATCTCGTGCGTGCGGGTGTAGATGACGGACGCGCCCACCCGGATCTCCTCCTCGCGGGGCGCCACCCGTTGCAGGCGGCGGAAGATGGCGTTGATGCGCGCCAGCAGCTCGCCCAGCGAGAACGGTTTCGTCACGTAGTCGTCGGCGCCCACCTCCAGGCCCCGGATCTTGTCGCTCTCCTGCGACCGCGCCGTCAGCATGATGACCGGGATGGTCGGGTTGGTGGCGCGGATCTCCTCGCACACGCTGAAGCCGTTCATGTCGGGCAACATCAGGTCGAGCAGCACCAGATCGGGGCCCCGCTCGCGCGCCAGCTTCACCCCCTCGCGACCCAGCCCGGCGGACACCACCTCGAACCCCTCGAACTCCAGGGCGTCGCGCAGACCGCGCACCAGATCGGGCTCGTCCTCGATGATGAGGACGCGCCGGCGTCCCTGCGGGCTCGACGCGGCGGTCATGACTTCACCTTCACCGGGCGCAACGGCGCGTCGACGTCGATGGGTGGCGTCTTGTCCCCGGCGGCCTCCGCGGCGACCTGGGAGGCACTCTCGACCACGGTCACCGGCGCCGCTGGCAGCGCCACCGTGAACGTCGCCCCCTGCCCCGGGGCGCTCTCCACCGCCAGCCGCCCGCCGTGCGCCTCGACGATGTGCTTCACCAGGGCCAGGCCAATGCCGCTCCCCCGCACGTTGCGATCGCGCGCGGTCCGCGCTCGATAGAAGCGCTCGAAGATGCGCGGCTGCTCGTCGAGGGGAATCCCCGGCCCGTTGTCCCGTACCGACAGCGTCACCCCGCCCGGCGTGCGCAGCAGCCGCACGTCGATCTCCTTGCCCTCCGACGCGTACTTCACGGCGTTGTCGACCAGATTCAACACCACCAAGGTCATGGCATTTTCGTCCATCCGCACCGGGGGGAGCCCGGGCTGGATCTCCGTGCGCAACCGCATCTTCTCCTTCTCCACGCGATAACGCGCGACATCCAGAGCCCGCTCGATCACGTCGTCGAGCCGCCCCTCGGTGAAGTCGTAGCTGGCCTTGCCCCGCTCGATGCGCGCAAAGTCGAGCACGTTGTCGATCAGGTGCGACAGCCGCTCGGCCTCGCGCGTGATGATCTCGGCGTACTCCCTGGGGCTGTCGGCCCCCTTGTGCTTCCCGGTGGCCAGCAGCTCGCCGAACATGCGGATCAGCGACAGCGGCGTCTTCAGCTCGTGCGAGACGTTGGCGATGAAGTCGCTCTTCATGCGCGAGGTGCGACGCTCGGCCGCCACCGTCAAGAGCACGATGGCGAGCCCCACCGCGATGATCAGCGTCGACACGGGGATCAGCAGCACCCCCAGCAGACGCTCCGTCTCGGCCTGGGCCTGCAGCTCGTCGACGTTCTTGGGCAACGTCTGGATGCGCCACGCGTACAGCGTCTTGCCGAACGACGACTCGTAGAGGAAGCGCTGGTCACGCTGCGGTACGGGCTGCCCGAAGATGGGGCGCGCCACCTCGTCCAGGATGGCGATCTTGCGGTCGCCCCCCAGCTCCCGGATCTCCTCGGGCAACCACTCCTTGGCGATCAGCGCCAGGTTCATGCGCGCCGCCACGAAGTACTCCTCGCCCGTCTCCGACTCCTTGGCCGCGTAGGCGATCAACACCGAGCGCCCATCGAACAGCTGGTGCAGGTGACGAAAATTACCGGGCTGCGCCGGCGTCCACGGCTGCAACGACTTCCAGTCCAGTCCCCGCACGTAGTTCTGCCACCGCTCCAGCTCCCGCCCGCGCTTCTTGGCGTCGGACGAGGTGGGCGGCAGGATCTCACGGATGCGCAGATCCTTGTCGAGGAGTGCCACCGACTCGACCCCCTTGGGCATCTCGATGTCGGCGGGCGGCTCCTCGGTGCTGTCGTCCCATTCGACCTCCTTGAACAGCTCGAAGTCCGCCGTGTCGATGCGCTGCTGGATGCTGCCGGCCAGCGCCTGCGCCAGCTGCCGGTTGCCGTCCATCAACGACGCCTTGCTGCGCTCGGAGGCCGACCGCGCGTAGCGGAAGCCGTAGGTCGACAGGGCCAGCGTCGCGCACACGATCGCCGGAAAGACGAACGCCAGGATCAGCGAGATGCGCGCGCCCTGCCGAGGCATCACCGATAGACGTTCGTCCAGATGTCGTCCTCGGTCCCGTAGTACCAGCACGCCACCGCGATACCGTTCTCGGCGACCGCCACGGTGGGATCGTAGACGGTGTTGTCGTCCTTGGTCTCGAGCAGCGTGGCCGGCCCCCAGCTGTCGCTCGCCACGTCGTAGTTGCGGCCCCACATGTCGAAGCGCGGCCCCGTCCGCTTGCGCCAGGTCAGCACCACGTTCCCGGCGCCGTCGTGTCTCACCATGGGGGCGGTCACCCACTCGAACTCGTCCAGGTTGTCGTCGGTGGCCGCGTCGTCGGTCTCCATGGCCATCGCGGACTGCCAGGGCTGTCCCCACACCGCGCGCGCCGTGTAGACGTCGTACTTCGTCTTCACCTCGAAGGCCCAGGTCACGGTGGCGGCGCCGCTCTCGTCGAGCGTCACCGACGGCGCCTGGCTGGTGTCGATGTTTCCCCCCTCGGTGATCTTCACCGGCGCCTCGGGCGTGCCCGTGGCGGGGATCCGCTGGGCCCACAGCTCGGAGGTCGAGCTGGTGTTCTGGACCCAGGTGATGATCGATTGGCCCGCGCTGTTCGAGGCGACACCCGACGAGCCCGAGTCGCCGCCGTCGTAGCTCTCGACCAGCGCGGCCGTCGTCCAGGCCCCGCCCGTGAAGCGCGCCTGGAACACGCTGGTGTTGGTCGAGGTGCCGTCGTCTTCCTGTTCCCAGGCGACGAGGGCGACCCCGGCGCTGGTCACCGTCACCGCGGCGTTGCGCTCGTAGTCGTCCATGGCCGCCTTCAGCACATGGGGGGCGCTCCAGGCGCCGTTCACGCGCACGCTGCCGGTCAGCGTGAAGTGGTTGTCGGGCGGCACGTTCTCGGTCCACACCACCACCGCCACGCCGTCCTGGTTCATGGCCATCGTCACCTCGTACAGGTTCCCGACGGTGGCGATGGCCGACGGCGCCGACCAGGTGACGCCGTCGCTGGAGGTGCTCTGCCAGATCCCGTGCTGGGGGACGCTCGGATCTTGCATCCACGCCACAAGCCAGTTGCCGTTCTTGTCGACGGCCACGTTGGTCCACGAGGCGTACGTCATGGCGCTGGAGTCGATCGGCCCTTCTGTCCCCCAGGTCCCCGTGACGACGTCGTAGTGGTTCGCCCAGATGGCTCTGCCGTGTTCGTAGGCGACGACGGCGTTGCCCTTCGCGTCGACCGCCACCGCCGGAACATAGTCGGCGGAAAGATCGTTGTGTTCGGCCAGGGTCGCCCCCTGCCAGGCCCGTCCGCTCTTCCCGGCCGCGCCCGCGCCGCCCACGCCGCCACCTTTCCCGCCGCCCGCCATCATGCCGGCCGTCCCGCCGGTGCCGACGACGCCGCCCGAGCCCACCATCATCCCCGTGCCGCCCAGGCCGCCCGTTGCGCCTCCGCCCACGCCACCGCTGCTGGTTCCGCCCGCCCCCCCCATCGTCCCCCCCGCGCCCCCGGTTCCCCCCAACGTGACGGCGACGAGGTGAAGCTGGACCGCCGTTGTCTTCTGGCCCGGCGTCACGGACGCCGTTCGCGCCATGTCCGACATGGCGATGGTCACGCCATTGGCGTCGAGTCCGAGCGCCGAAACGGTGACGATGCCGCTGACGCCGCTCGGCAGATAGACGCCGAAGCTGTTCGTCGTCTGCCAGTTGGTGCTCTCGAACACCGGGTAGACAGAGGCGCCGCCCGGCTCGGTCGCCGTGATGCGAACGCTGGCCAGACCGGTGACCGTCGCGTCGACGGTCACGTCGACGGCCACGATTGAACGGCCCTCTTTCGTGCATCCGGCGGCGGAAGCCAGGGTCAACCCCGCGATGAGAAGCAGGACTCGTCCAAATCGGTTCGTCGTCTCGGTCGTCATCGTTGTCACTCGCATTTGAGGGCGCCGCAGGAGGCGTCCTGGGTTTTCGTGAAGGCGCCCGTGGCGGCGGCGACGCCCAGGCCGCCGATGACGACCCCCGCGATGATGGTCCAGAACCACCACTTCTTGTACACCGGGCTCGACTCCTCGACGGGAGGGGGGTTGGCGGGCGGCGGCGCCGTCAGCGTCAACGTGGGCGGGGGCGGGGGCGCGACGGGCGTGGTCGTCACCGAGACCGGGGTCACCACGGGCGTCACCGACGGCAACGGTTGCACCGGGGGCGGCGCGGCGGCCGCCTCGCGCTGGCGCTTCAGGTCCTCCATCTCCGCGATGTAGCCATTCACTTCCTTGCGCTCGTCGGCGCTCACTCCCTTGGCCTTGCGCAGGTACTCGTGAAAGCTGCTGATGGCCTTGTCCGGATCGCCCAGGTTCTGATAGCAGCGGCCAATGTTACGCAGGTAGTTCGGGTGCAGCTTCTCGGCGTACAGCTTCACGAAGATGTCGAGCGCTTCCTGATAACGATCGGCGGCGAACGCCTCGCGCGCCTTCATCTCGCGGCTGTCGACCTCCGCCCACGCGGGGCGCGCCAGCGGCACGGACGCCAGCGTCAACAGGGCCAGAACTCCCACCATCAATCGTCGTTTCATCTCGCTCCTTGGACAGCTACAGCTTGGCCGGCTCATCTTCTTCGTGAACCGCCTGATGATGCGGTCGGGCCCTGCCCGGTTGTCCCGGCCGAACGGTCTTCGGCCGGCTCGCCGGGTCGTGGGATTCGGCACTGTCTTTTCCGGCCGGCGTCGCGGCCGCCAGATCGATCACCTCGCGCGTGTCGCGCGACAGCGCCACCTCCAGGGTCGAGGCGACGAAACCCGCCTTCTCGATCCGGACGGTCATCCCCTTGTCGGAAGCGGGCCTCACCAGCAACACCGGCGTGTTCCCCAGCGGCGCCCCCGTGGCCGTATCAATGACGGACGCGCCCGCGGGGGACGAATCGATGGTCACGTGCACGGTCAGCGGGGCCTGCTTGTCCTCCGGCGCGGTGGGGCCCGTCACGGCGGAGCCCGGGCCCTTCGCCTCGGGTCCCTTGACGACGTCGCCGGTCGCGCCACCGTGCTTCATCCTCGTCATCACCAGAAATCCACCGCCCGCCGCCACCAGCACCAGCGCCCCGACGACCAGCACGACGCCGAAGCTGCTCTTCGTCTTGATGGTCGGTGCGTAGCGCTCGCCCGTGCTGCTGGTCATCGTCGTCGAACCGGCTCGCCGCGAGGACGGCGCCGCCAGGGTCCCGCCGATCGCCAGCCCCTGGACGGCGTTCATCGCGCCCGCCGTGTTCCCCGGCAAGGTCTCCGCCGCCAGGTCGGGCGACGAGGCCCCGCGCAGAACGACCGACTGCCCCGCCGCCGCGCGAATGTCGATCTGCAGCTCGGTGGCCGAGCGCTGCCGAGCGTCCGGGGACTTCTCCAGCGCCTTGGCGATCACCCCCTCGACCGCCACCGTGACCGTCGCGTTCAGATCCGACAGCGACGGCGGGCGGACGTTGAGGTGCATGTTCACCAGCTCGCCGAACCCCTCGGACAGGAACGGGGGCCGCCCCGCCAGCATCTCGAACATGATGATCCCCAGCGCGTAGATGTCGCTGCGATGATCGACGCTCTTCGTGCCCAGGCACTGCTCGGGCGACATGTAGACGGGGGTCCCCATCAGCATCCCCGTGCGGGTCTGCATCCCCCCACCCGTGGGCAACGTCTGCAGCTTGGCGATGCCGAAGTCGAGCACCTTGATGAGCTCGCGGTTCGCATCGGCCGGATCGGCGATGACGAACAGGTTGTCCGGCTTCAGATCCCTGTGCACGATCCCCTTGGCGTGCGCCGCCGCGAGCGCCGAGGCGGTCTGGTACGCGAACTCCAGCGCCTCGCGCAGGGGGACCTTCCCCACGCGGCGAATCCGCGCCGACAGGACCTCCCCCTCCAGCAGCTCCATCACCAGGTACGGCACCCCCTCGGGCGTGGTGCCGGAGTCGAGCACCTCGATGATGTTGGGGTGGCGAATGGCGTTGGCCGCCCGCGCCTCGTTCAGGAAGCGCACCAGCAGCTGCGGGTCCCGGATCATCTCGGGGCGCAGGACCTTGACCGCCACGCGGCGGCCTATCTGGGGGTGCTCCGCCAGATAGACGGCGCCCATCCCCCCCTCGCCAAGCAAGGAGACGGCGCGGTAATTGCCGAATCGCTGGCCAATCACGGCTCACCACATTACCGGGTTTCGGCCCCCCACGCGACTCGACACCTCCCCCAATCGCGAGGATTCTAGGCCCATGGACAAACACCAGCATTTCCGCGCCTTGCGCCCCCAGTCCTCGCTGGGGAAATCGCTCGAGACGATGTCTCGCGACGTCACCACCTTCACGGGGAGCTCCTGGGCCTTCGGCGTGGCCGCCCTGGTCATCCTGATGTGGCTGGTCACCGGGCCGCTGTTTCACTTCTCCGACACCTGGCAGCTCGTCATCAACACCGGGACCACCATCGTCACGTTCCTGATGGTGTTCCTGATCCAGCGCTCGCAGAACAAGGACTCGATGGCGCTTCAGCTCAAGCTGAACGAGATCGTGGCGGCGCTGGCCGGCGCGAGCAACCGCCTCATCGACATCGAGGATCTGACGGAGCAGGAGCTACGCCAGCTTCACCAGCACTACAAGACCTTGGCCAAGATGGCGAAGCAGGATCTCGACCTGAAGATCTCCCACTCCATCGAGGAAGCGGTTTCGCGCCACGAAGCCAAAAGTGAAGCGAAGAGCGACGCCAAGCAGGAATCGAAAGGCTCCCGCGTCCGCTGACGAACGGCCCCTTCAGGCTTTTCCGTCCCTGACGCTCTTGCGCAGCAGAATCTCGGTTCGCCCGTCGCGCACCAGATCGGGCAGGCGCCCCACCCGCTTGAAGCCGACCTTTCGGTAGAACGCGAGCGCTGCGCCGTTCTCGGCGTCGGCCGACACGAACAGCCAGCGGCGCGCCTCGGCCGTGCGCGCCTCCGCTGCGGCGACCAGCGCGCGACCGATACCCCGCCCCGCGGCGTCGGCGCGCACCGCCAGCAGCGACACGAAATTCCCCAGCAGGACCCCCTCCTGCATCGCCAGCACGCCGACGACGCGGCCGCGGCTCCCCTGACGGGCGACGAGCACCCCCTTCTCCGCGCCCGTGCGGCGGAGGAAACGCTCCAGACCATCGGTGCGGTAACCGAGCGAGCGCCACGGCTCGAGCCGCGCCACCCAGGTCGCCTGCTGGGCGGCCAGCGCGGCGGAGGCGGCGCCCACGTCGATCACGGAGAGGCCCCGCCGCCCGACGTCAGCAGCTCCGAGAGGAGCACGAACTCGAAGCCGCGCGAGCGCAGCTCGCGCAGGATGGTGGGCAACGCCTCGGCCGTCTTGTGTCCCCTCCCGTTGATGTGAAAGATGACGATCGAGCCGGGGCGCGTGCGGCGGTCGACCTCGCGAATCATCCCCTGCGTCGTGGTCGCCGCTGCGGGATCGCCCGAAACGACGTCCCACGACACGACCGGCAGGCCACGATCGCGGACGACATCGAGCATGCGCGCGTTGAAGTCGCCGAACGGCGGGCGAAACGCCACCCCGTGCTTGCCGTAGACGCCGAGCGCCGCCTCGGTCTCGTCGATCTCCAGCTCCATCTGCTCGTTGCCCAGCCGCGACATGTGCGGATGGTCGTAGGAGTGATTGCCGAACTCGATCAGCGGATCGGCGGCCAGCTCGGTCATGACCTGGGGATGAAATTCGACCCAGCGGCCAGCCACGAAAATCGTGGCCGGGACATGCTCGCGCTGGAGAATCCGGTAGACGGGGCGGTCGAAGCCGTAGCCGTGGGTCTTCGTCGCGCAGGCGTCGAACGTGATGGCGATGCGGCGCTCGGGGTTGTCGATGCGGGTGACGATCGGTTCGCGCGCCAGGGCGACCGGCGCCAGGGCGAGCAGCCCCAGCCCCAGCGCCGCGCTCAGGGCCAGGCCGAACAAACGAGGGATGCGCCTGTTCAAGTTACGAGAGCTCGAGCAACATGACGATGGCGTCTTCCTGATTCTCCGCATAGTAGGCCGGACGAACGCCCACCGCGCGGAAGGCGAACCGCCGGTAGAGCCGCTGCGCAGCGGCGTTCGAGCGCCGCACCTCGAGCGTCATGAGGCGGCAGGGCAGCGCGCGGGCCACGTCGATCATGTGCGCCAGCAGCCGCGTGCCGTGCCCCTGCCGGCGCTGCCGCGGGTGGGTGGCGATGTTCAGCACGTGCAGCTCGTCGGCCACCAGCCAGTAGTTCGCGAAGGCGACGATCTCGCCGCCGGCCGCGTCGCGGACGAGGTCGACGCGCGCCCAGGCCCGCCCCAGCTCCTCGACGATCGCCTCGCGCGCCCAGGGCGACGGGAACGACAGGCGTTCGATCTCAACGATGGCGTCGAGGTCGGCGTCGAGGTCGCCTTCGACGACAGCGCTCATCGTGGAGATGGTGACCGGCTGGGGGGCTTTGGACAGCGCCATCGAGACCCGCTCCAAAAGTTACGCGGGGACCTTGGAGACGGCAATTTCAGCCGGATCGGCGGCCGGCTCCATGCCGGGCAGGGCGCGAACGATCGTCGCCCACAGCTCGGGGACCCCTTCGCCCGACTCGCCCGACACGAGGAGCGGCCGCAGGCTGCCCACCCCCTTCGCGCCGGAACGGACGGCGCCGCGAAGCTGCCCGCGCTCGCTGTTCGAGAGCTTGTCGACCTTCGTGAACACCACCTGTGTCGGCACCGACAGCGTGCCGAGCCACTCCAGCAACTGCGCCTCCTCGGAGGCGACACCGCGCCGGGCGTCGACCAGCACCACGAAGATCGCCAGGGTGGGCCGGCGCTCGGCGTAGCCTTCGATGAGCGGTTGCCACGACGCCCGCTCGGTCTGCGACACCTGCGCGTAGCCATAGCCGGGAAGGTCGGCCAGCCGGACGTCGCGCCACGCACCGCCACCGCCGTCGCCGATGCGCAGATCGTAAAAAACGATGCCGCGCGTCCGCCCCGGCGTCTTCGACGTCCGCGCCAGCTTGTGACGCCCCGCCAGCTTGTTCAACAGCGTCGATTTTCCGACGTTCGAACGCCCCGCGATCGCCACCTCGGGCGGGCCCACAGGCGGCAAAGAGGACACGGCGCGGGTTTCGGCCACGAACACGGCTGATTGGATACGGGGCGGGACGCTCTGCGGACTCACGATTGTTAGGTTAGCATCGCCACGGTGATGGCGGGGCTTCGTCTCATCGGCCTGACGGGCGGCATCGGCACCGGCAAGTCCGCGGTGGGGCGAATCCTGGCCCGCCGCGGCTTCCCGGTCATCGACGCCGACGAGCTGGCGCGCGTCGTCGTCACGCCCGGCAGGCCCGCCCTCGAGGAGATCCGCGCCCTGTGGCCCGCGGTCGTCGGGCCCGAGGGCCTCGATCGCAAGCGCCTGGGCGCCATCGTGTTCGCCGACACCGCGGCGCGGGTGCGCCTCGAGGCGATCCTGCATCCGCGCATCGTGGCGCTGTCGAACGAGCGAGCGGAGGCGCTGGCGCGCGCCGGGCATCGCCTGGCGTTCTACGAAGCGTCGTTGCTCGTCGAGACGCAGCGCCACCAGACGCTGGACGGCCTGATCGTCGTCGATTCGCCCGAGGAGGCCCGCGTCGCGCGCGTGATGGCCCGCGACGGTGCCACCGCCGACGCCGTGCGCGCCCGCATGGCGGCACAGCTGCCCATGAGCGACAAGCGCCGGGTCGCCACCGCCGTCATCGACAACGACGGCGATATGGCTGCGCTGGAGGCGAAGGTGGACGCCCTGCTGGCGCGCCTCGCCCCCGACACCGCCCCAGCCTGACCTCAGGGATCGTGATTCGTGTCGTCGGCCAGATCGGCCTCGGCGACCGGAGCGGCGTCCTCGTGCTTCGCGCTCTCGATCTCGACGACGTAGTCGGATTCGCCGCCGAGCAGCAGGGCGCGCGAGCGCTCACCTTGCTTGGAGGTCATCTGCGGCTCCGCATGCACCGGAACCCCGTCCGTCAGCAGGGGGCCGGTGTCGGGCCCTTCCCCCGCGCTTCGCACCCGCATCGACGCCGCCATCAACGACGGAATGGGTGACGCCAGGGTGGAGCGCCGCGAGCGCTCGTTCGGCTGCCCAGGCCCCATCGGCGCGGACACCGGGGTCGAGCGCCGCTGCGGGGCGAATTGAGGCTCGGTCGACTCTGCGACCAGCTCCGGATCGATTGACTCGCTTTCGAACGGCTCCACGACGGAATCCATCGCGTGGGTATCGGCAACCTCCGCCAGGATCTTTACCGTGTTCGGGGGCCCGTCCGGGGGGCTGCTGAGCCGCGCCGATTCAAGGTTTTCGGCCGTTCGCTGCCCCGCCGCGGGGCTGCGACGCCGCCGGGCCTTTCGCGGGTCAGCGGGGGACCTCGCCATCACCTGATCGTAGCGCAGGATGCTCGGTGTCGTCCAGGGTGGCGCCGTCCCGAGGGCTACGCCCCGTGCCCGCGGCGGCGCGGACGCCCCACGGCCGGGCTCGCCAGCCGCAAGAAGCGCTCGAGGCGGTCGGTGGCGAGCGTCCCCGCGGCCACCGCCGCCACGACGGCGCAGCCCGGCTCGCGCTCGTGGCCGCAGTCGCGGAACCGGCAGGCGACGCCGAGCGCGACCACATCGGGAAACGCGGTCACCCCCTCGTCGGGCTCGAGGAGCTGAATCTCGCGGATTCCCGGCGTGTCGATGACCAGCGCGTTCCCCGGCACCGCGAACATCTGCCGGTTCGTCGTGGTGTGGCGTCCGCGACGATCCGACGAGCGAACGGCCCCCGTGCGCTGCGCGTCGCGCTCGAGGATGCGATTGATCAGCGTCGATTTCCCGGCGCCGGACGAGCCGACCATCACCAACGTTCGCCCAGCACCGAGTTCGGCCGTCAGCGTCGCCGGCAGCGCCCCGTCGAGCAGGCAGGTCGCCTCCACCGGAACGCCGACCGTCACGGCCAGCAGCTCGTCCCCCGTCACCGCACCCTCCGGCCTCAGGTCGGTCTTCGTCAGCAGCACGAACGGCCGCGCCCCCCCTGCCCGCACCAGCGTGAGGTAGCGATCCAGGCGGCGCGGGTTCATGTCGCCATCCAGCCCCATCACGATCACCACGGTGTCGATGTTGGACGCCAGCACCTGCTCGTCCGAGCGATCGCCCGCCACCTTTCGCGCGATGCGGGTCCGACGCGGCAGCACCGCGTGCACCGTCGTCGGCTGGTGAGCCTCGTCGACCCGGTAGGCGACCCAGTCCCCCACCACCGGGAGCTCGGCGGCGGTCCGGCAATTGTGGCGCAGCCGCCCCGACACCCGGGCCGGCCATTCCTCCGCCCCGTTCGACAGGGTCAGCACGCCGCGGCCATCCGAGAAGACGCGCGCCGCCGCCCAGCCCGTCCCCTCCAGCGCGGCCAGCGCCGCGTCGAGCTCATCGGTCCAGCCCAGGCGCCGCAGGGCTTCCGGGGTCGAGGGAGGGGGTGACATCGGCGGGGAACATACCCCGACGGAGGGTCCGCGGAGCAAGCACTGGTCGCGCGACGAGGTCCGTGATTTCATGCTGCGCATGTCCATCCGCCCCCTCGCTCGTCGTCTCTCCGCCCGCGCGCGCTTCCTGACGCTGGCGTTGCTGCCCCTGTCGCTCGCGGCCTCGTGCGCGACGACGTCCCCCTCCCCGGCGACCGCGCCCGTGGCCGCGACCGCCGATGTGTTCCCGGGCGCCGGCGCGCCCGCCCCGCTGCCCGCGCCGACGGAAGGCGCCTTCGACTCCCTCGAAGGTCCCCTGTGGGTCGCCAACCAGAAGGCGCTGCTGTTCTCCGACGTCGTCGAGGCGAACGGCGCCGGAGCGCACATCTTTCGCTTCGATCCGGCGCAGCGCCGCTACACCGCGCTGCCCACGCCGCCCGCCGGCCCCACCAGCACCAACGGGTTGACCAGCGATCCGCAGGGACGCCTGATCGTGTGCGAGCGCTACAACGCGCGGGTCGTTCGTCACGAGCCGGACGGCAAGGTCACCGTGCTGGCCGAGCGCTGGCCGGTGGCTGGCGGCCCGGCGCTGAACGCGCCCAACGACGTCACCGCCCGCGCCGACGGAAACATCTACTTCACCGACAGCGACTGGGGGGCCCGCCCCGGCGTCCCGCACGCGGCGATGGGCGTGTACCGGGTCTCACCGACGGGCGAGCTGTCGCGCGTGCTCGAGCTCGAGAAGCCGAACGGCATCGCGCTGTCGCCCGACGGCGCATCCCTGTACGTCGGCAGCGACGTGCAGGCGAAGGTGTGGCGCCTCCCGCTCGACGCGACGGGCGCGGCGGGGACGCCCACCGTGCTCATCGACGGTCCGAGCGTCACCGGTGGATTCAAGGTCCCCGACGGTATCTGCGTCGACGACACCGGGAACCTCTACGTGGCGAACAACGATGATTCGGTGAAGGCGATCGTCGTCTTCGATCCGGCGGGGCATTCGCTGGGGAGGATCGCCCTCCCCTTCCGACCCTCGAACTGCACGTTCGGGGGCGCCGATCGGCGCACGCTCTACGTGACGACGTTGCACGCCGTGTACGAGGTGCGGGTCCCAACGCCCGGCCTGCCCTGACCGTCCTTGCCGCACGATTATTGACATTCGCCTCGAATCTCCCGACCATCGCCCGGTGTTTCGGTTTGCAAATGGTCTTCGGGCGGTAGCTGTCCTCACGGCGTTTGGCTCGGCCGCGCCCCTGGCGCACGCGCAGACCGCGCCGCCCGACAGGGCGCCCGCGACGACGATTCGTGTCCTCGAGATCGGACCGGCGACGCTCCCCCGCGGCCTGGCGGCGCAGCTGGAGATCGCGGCGACCGCCGGTCTGGTCGCGGCAGGCGCGAACATCGTGACGGGAACCGCGGCGACGCCGCCGTCCGCCTGCGCCGGGACGGCCTGCCGCGAGGCGACGACGGCGACCGACGGCGCGAACACGTTGCTGCGCGGGTCCTGCCAGGTAGAGGGGAGCACCTACCGCGTGCACCTCGAACTGCTCGACGCCGCGAGCGGCGGGGTCCTGGTCGCGCGCGAGGACGTCTGCGAGATCTGCACCGAGAAGGACGTGGCGGAGGCGACCAACCTCGCCGCCTCCGCGTTGAAGACCACGCTCGACCATACGCCGCGAACGCCGGCCGCTCGCGCGACCCCCGTCCCCGCGCCGCCCCCGCTTCATCTCGACGCCCGCGACGGGAATAGCGATGGGCGTCACGGGGGACGTCAGTTCCTGCGCCGAGCACTCCCCTGGGCGGCGGTCGGGGTGGGCGCTTTCGGCATCGGCGCGGGCATCTATTTTCTGGCGTTGAACGGGCAGCAAAAGGGCTGCTTCACGCCGGGCACCTGCCTGTACCACTACCACACGGCGGTTCAGGGGTCGATCTGGCTCGGCGCCGGCGCCGTCGTGGCGGCGACGGGGTTGGTGTTCTTGCTTCGGCCCGCGCACGACACGGCCGGCGAGCCGGCGAAATCTTCGACCGCCTCCTTCTCCCCACGCCCGCTGGGAGTCGCCCTCACCCCTGGCGGCCTGGCCGCCTGGGGCAGCTTCTAACCTCGAATCTTTTCCTGAACTTCCGCACGCGGGCGAGCGCTTGGCGAGCGGAGGTGCTAGATTGCGCGAACAAAGGAGACAACCATGCCGTTCGGACTAGGAATGGGCGAATTGGTGATGATCTTGGTCATCGTGACGGTCGTGTTTGGGGCGACGAAGCTGCCTGCGCTCGGTGACGGGCTGGGCAAGGCGATTCGCAACTTCAAGAAATCGATCGACTCGGAAACCCACGAAGAATCCAAGGGAAAGATCGACAGCCCCTCCAAACCGGAGTGAGCGGCGCGTTGCGACTTTCGGCCGCCGTCCATTTCCGTTGACGGCGGCCAGCGCGGGGGGTGATCCTTGTGCCCTTGGCTCGGTCTACTCGATGCGCGCTGATCGTAAGCCTGATTGCGTTCGCGATGCTCGTGCCGTCGCCGGGCCGGGCGGGACCACGTGAGTCCTCGGTGGCGACCAGCGCGCTGCTCGGCAGCCGTTCGGAGAAGGTTCGCATCCAGGCGGCGCTCGTCCTGGGTCGGCGCCGCGACGTCCACGCCGTCCCGGACCTGATACACGGGCTGGCGGACATCAGCCCGATCGTGCGCGCGATGGTCGCGCAGGCGCTGGGGCAGATCGGGGACGAGGCGGCGCGCCCTGGCCTCGAGGTGGCCGTGAACGACAAGGCGCCGCTGGTACGTCGCCATGCCGTGGCCGCGCTGGAAGCGCTGGCGGCCTCCCATTCCAATTCGACGATCGATGTGAAGCCCATGGGCGATCGCACGAACAGGGCCTCGCCCCAGCTTCGCAATCGCATGCGCCAGGCCGTCACGTCGGCGCTGCGCGGATTCAAGAAGCACGCGGCCGGGGGCCTCGCCGTCGACGGCTCGATCAAGACGCTGGGGACGTCGACGCGCGCCGACCTGGTCGAGGTGAAGTGCGCGGTCGAGCTGATTCTGAGCACTGGTCGGGGCAGCGCGATTGTTATGATGTCGTCCGGAGAGGCGATCGTGCAGAAGCAAAAGCGACACTACCGACCGGCCATGCAGTCAGCGATGGAGCAGGAAGCGCTGGAGAACGCCGTGCGCGGCGCCTCCGACGAGCTTCGCGAGCACTTCGCCGCGAACGGGTTCTGACGTGTCGGCCGAACCGGAGACACCCCGTGCCGAGCGGCGAACGATCTTCGTCGGCGATATCCACGGCTGCCTGGACGAGCTTCAGGATCTTCTGCGCATGGCCGCCGTCGACGACAAGGCCGACCGGGTGGTCCTGGTCGGCGATCTGGTGGCCAAGGGGCCCGATTCGCAAGGCGTACTGGCGCTGGCGCGCGAGCGGGGGTTCCAGGCGGTGCTGGGGAATCACGACGCCAAGGTGTTGAGCGTGGGCCACCACGCCCGCGACGTGGCGAACGATCCCGAGCGCGGTGAGCACGCGCGGGTCGCGGCGACCTTGCTGGGCGAGGACTGGGCGTTCCTGGAGAGCCTGCCGCTCACCATCGCGCTGCCCGACGTGGGGGCGATCGCCGTGCACGGCGGGCTCATCCCCGGCGTGCCGCTGGCCGAGCAGCCCCGCAGGTTCCTGCTGAACCTGCGCAGCATCGCCGCGAACGGCGAGCCGTCGAAGCGGGTGGATGGCGGACGCCCCTGGGGCAGCCTGTGGCCCGGGCCCGAGCACGTCGTGTACGGCCACGACGCCATGCGGGGCCTGCAGCGGCACCCCTTCGCCACCGGCCTCGACACCGGCTGCGTCTACGGCGGCGCGCTGAGCGCGCTGATGCTCCCCGCCAACCGTATCATCTCGGCGCCGGCGCGCCGGCACTACTCGCCGCTGTAGCCGGTCGCGCGCCGCTCAGCTTCCGCGGAAGACGCGGAACAGCCGCTTCAACGGATCGTAGAACCGGTCGGCGACGCGCTCCTTCAACGGGATGATGGCGTTGTCGGTGATGGTGATGTGCTCGGGGCAGACCTTGGTGCAGCACTTGGTGATGTTGCACAGGCCGATTCCGTGCTTGTGCTTCAGGTCGTCGACGCGATCCTCGGCGTCGATGGGGTTCATCTCCAGCGCCGCCGTGTAGACGAGGAAGCGCGGGCCGATGAACTCGTCGGTCATGCCGTGATCGCGGATGACGTGGCAGACGTCCTGGCACAGGAAGCACTCGATGCACTTGCGCATCTCTTGCGGCCGTTCGACGTCGGTTTGATCGACGCGCCAGCTCCCGTCGGGGGCGTCGGGGGCGCGCGGCTTGAACTTCTTGATGGTCGTCTTGACCCGGAAGTTCCAGGAGACGTCGGTGACCAGGTCTCGGATCTTCGGGAAGGCCTGCATCGGCTGGATGGTCACCGGCTGCGTCAGATCCAGATCCGACAGCCGGGTCATGCACATCAGCTTGGGCATGCCGTTGATCTCGGCCGAGCACGAGCCGCACTTGCCCGCCTTGCAGTTCCAGCGCACCGCCAGATCGTTCGCCTGATCGGCCTGCACTGCGTGCACGGCGTCGAGCACCACCATCCCCTCGCCGGCCTCGGTGGCGTAGTCACGGAAGTCGCCGCCGCTCGCGTCGCCCCGCCAGATCCGAAACGTGGCCTTGGCCATTACTTGTTCTCCTCGATGATCTGCTTCAGATCGGCGCGCAGCTCGGGGATGGGGCGGCGCTCGAGCTGCATGCTGCCGTCCGGTCCCTTCTTGACGATGTTGTTGAACGTCGCGAACTTCGGATCCTTCTGGTCGAAGTCCTCGCGAAAGTGTCCTCCGCGGCTCTCCTTGCGCTCGATGGCGCAACGGGCGACCGCCTCCGCGCAGGTGAGCAGGTTGGGGAGATCGAGCGCCGTGTGCCAGCCCGGGTTGTACTCACGGTTGCCCACGACGCCGACCTTGGCGGCACGCGCCTTCAACCCCTCGATTCCCACGAGCGCTGCCTGCATGTCCGTTTCGTTACGAACGATGCCGACCTTCTCCTGCATCATGTCCTGCAGCTCGTACTGGACCTTGTACGGCCCCTCCGAGCCGCCGCTGGCGGAGGCGCCCCGCTCGAACGGCTCCAGCAGCGCGCGCGCGGCAGCCTCGATCTGATCGGCCGACGCCTTGCCCGCACCCCGCTCCTTGGCGAACTTCGCCGCGTGCTCGCCGGCGCGCTTGCCGAACACCACCAGGTCCGACAGCGAGTTGCCGCCCAGGCGGTTCGAGCCATGGAGACCGGCCGCCACCTCGCCCGCCGCGAACAGCCCCGGCACCGACGACATCTGCGTGTCGCCGTCGACGCGCACGCCGCCCATCACGTAGTGCGTGGTGGGACCGACCTCCATCGCCTCGGCGGTGATGTCGAGGCCCGCCAGCTGCATGAACTGGTGGTACATGCTGGGGAGCTTCTTCTTGATGTGCTCCGCCGCGTTGGGGAGCTTCTCCTTGATCCAGGCGATGTCGAGGAACACACCGCCGTGGGGGCTGCCCCGGCCGGCCTTCACCTCGCGGTTGATGCAGCGGGCGACGTGATCGCGGGTGAGCAGCTCGGGGGGACGGTTCGCGTTCTTGTCCCCCTGCGTGTAGCGCCACCCCTCCTCGGGATCCTTCGCCGTCTGGTTCCGGTAGTTCTCGGGGATGTCGTCGAACATGAAGCGCTTGCCGTCCTTGTTGCGCAGGACGCCCCCCTCGCCGCGTACCCCTTCGGTCACCAGGATCCCCCGCACGCTGGGCGGCCACACCATGCCGGTGGGGTGGAACTGGATGAACTCCATGTCCATCAGCTCGGCGCCGGCCTGGTAGGCCAGGCTGTGACCGTCGCCGGTGTACTCCCAGCTGTTCGAGGTGATCTTGTAGGCGCGGCCGATGCCGCCCGTCGCCAGCACGATGGCGCCGGCACGGAACAGGCGCGGGTAGCCGCGCTCGCGGTCGTAGCCGAAGGCTGCCACCACCCGCTCGCCGTCCTTCAGCAGCGAGGTGACGGTGTGCTCCATGTAGACCTGGATCCCCTGGTGGATGCCATGATCCTGCAGGGTGCGGATCATCTCGAGCCCGGTGCGATCGCCCACGTGGGCGAGCCGCGGGTAGCGGTGGCCGCCGAAGTTGCGCTGCAGGATCTGTCCGTCCTTCGTGCGATCGAAGACGGCCCCCCAGGTCTCGAGCTCGCGCACGCGCGCCGGCGCCTCCTGGGCGTGCAGCTCGGCCATGCGCCAGTTGTTGACGTACTGGCCGCCGCGCATGGTGTCGGCGAAGTGCACCTTCCAGGAGTCGCGGTCGTCGACGTTCGCCATCGCCGCCGCCATGCCCCCTTCGGCCATGACGGTGTGGGCTTTGCCCAGCAGTGACTTGCAGATGAGCCCCACCGACGCTCCGGTGGCGGACGCCTCGATGGCGGCGCGCAGTCCGGCGCCTCCCGCGCCGATCACGATGACGTCGTGCTCGTGGGTCTGAAACTCGACGGCCATTAGAAGATTCTCCAGTCGGTGATCACGCCGCTCGCGCACAAGCGGATGTAAATGTCGGTCCACCCCACCCACAACAAGCTGCACCAGGCCCACTTCGGATGATGGCGGTTCAGGCAGCTCACGCAGTCGTACGCCTTCTTGCGAATGGGCCGTCGCGACAGCACGTCGAAGACGCCCCCGACCAGATGGCGCAGCGAATGACACCCCAGGGTGTAGCCGGCCAACAGGACCGCGTTCACGATCATGATGAGCGAGCCGATTCCCACGCCAAACTTCGTGCCCCCGGTCGCGGCGTCGGCGAACCACAAGGCATGCCAGGCATCGAGGGAAAGCAGGAAGATGTAGCAGAGCGCGAAGTAGAGCGCGTAGCGGTGGATGTTCTGCACGATGAGGGGCAGCTTCTGCTCGCCCCGGTAGCTCTTGCGCGGCTCTCCCACGGTGCAGTTCGGCGGATCGGCCCAGAACGCCTTGTAGTAGGCGCCGCGGTAGTAGTAGCAGGTCATGCGGAACGCCAGCGGGAAGATCAGGATCAGCATCGCCGGCGAGTAACGGAGCCACGACGGAAACAGCCCCGTCAGCCAGGCGGGTGGCGGGCCGAACACCGCGTGGGGCGACAAGCCGAACAGCTCGGGCGAATAGAGCGGCGACAGATAGTTGCCCGACCAGTAGTGCTGTCCCTGCAGCAGCGCCCACGTCACGTAGACCACGAATGACGAGAACACCACCAAGGTCAGCAGCGGCATCGCCCACCAGGCGTCGCGCCGGGCAGTCTGACCGAAACGAGATCTCTGAACTCTCTTCAGCGGAACGTCGACAGATGCCATTTTTATGATTTGTAGGGTTCGGGACTTGGGGAATCCACCGGGGATGCGGTGGCGCACAGCATATTCGTCCGTCGCGAAGTTTCAATGCGCGGTGGTCAAAACCGGGCGCCATCTTTTACGAGTACGGGCCTCCAACTTCATCGATCGCTCGGATAGGATGGACGCCTAACATGTGGCGGGTTTGGTTTTTGGGGGGACTGACCGCGCTGGCGGGGGCAACCGGCTGCGGCAAATGGGCGGACGACCTCGCCTGCGGCGATCAAGGGTGCGGCTTCACCAAGGACGAGTGGGCGCTCGTGCAGAGCCTCGCCAACGTCACCAAGACGCCGCCCCGCCCCGATCCCTCCAACGCCTATCTCCCCATCGCCGACTGGCGGACCCGCGCGCTCGCGCCTGGCGCCGACCAAGATCTGGACGGGACGCTCGTGGCACCGGATTCCTGGGCCGCCGTTCCAGAGGTCAACCTGGGGTGGCGGCTCTATCACGAGCCGGCGCTGTCCGGATCGCTGAGCAACGTCGACACGCTGGGATTGCCAGCGGCCAGTTCCCGCCCCACCACCTGCGGGCAGATCAACGTTTCGTGCGCGAGCTGTCACGATCCGCTGACCTTTGGCTCCGACTTCACCTCGGTGCCCAACACCGTCTCGATCGGCGCCGGCTGGTACGACGTCAACACCCAGCAGACGCTGAACGCTGCCCGCTATCCCATTCTGTACTGGAACGGGCGCGCCGACACGCTGTGGGCCCAGGCCGCGCAGGTCATGGAAAGCGGCGTGTCGATGAACGGCTACCGCATGAAGTCCTTCTGGGTGGTGTTGAGCGCGGCCTACTGGGCGGACTACGCCGCGATCTTTCCCGACGCGCCCGCCGTTCAGGAGCTGGCATCACGGCTGACCGCGCCCGCCGCCGACGCGTTGATCTCCGTCTACAAGACCCAATACACAGACCTGTCGAGCGATGCGGACCGCCAGACCGTCGACCGTGTTCATGTCAACGTCGCCAAGGCGATCGCCGCCTACGAGTGGGTGCTCTCCAGCGACGGTTCGCCGTTCGACCGGTACGCTTCGGGAGCGCCCGGCGCGGCAGCGGCGTTCTCGCCGGCGGCTGAGCGGGGCCTGAAGCTGTTCATCGGCAAGGCGTCTTGCATCGATTGCCACAACACTCCGCTGTTTTCAGACGGGAAGTTTCACGACATCGGCATCCCGCAAGCGGGTGATCACGTGCCCACGGTGGCCGCGTGCACGCTGCCGGCGACCGCCGCGAAGGCGAAGTGCGACTGCGTCGCCGATGACGGGCGCGGCAAGAATTGCCTGCCTATCGGCGCGTACGCGGGACTGGAGAAGCTGGCCGGCCAGGAATTCAGACGGTACAAGGTCTCGGACGGCCAGATATTCGACGACAACTTCGCGGCGAATCCGGACGCCACGCCCCCTGCCGCACCGGCGCTCGATCCCCGCTGGGTGGGCGCTTGGCGTACGCCCAGCCTGCGCGATGTCGCCATGACGGCGCCCTACATGCACGACGGAGCGTTCGCCACATTGGCCGATGTGGTGTGGCACTACGATCAGGGCGGCGGCGAGGGAAACACCATCGGGACCTCCGAACTGGCGCCGCTTCTCCTCACCGCTCAGGATCGCGAGGATCTGGTGGCGTTCCTGCAAACGTTGACGGGGGTCGCCGGTCCCCCCGAGCTGATCGCGCCGCCCCCCCCGAGCACGCTGCTGGGTGGGCCCACCGTCTGCTCGCCACCGGCGCCCGCGGCCGAGGTCGCCCCATGAAGCGGTGGGCGGTCGCGGGGGCCCTGCTCGGCTTGGCGTCCGGAGCCGCGCGCGCCCAGGCTCCCGCTTCGGTCCCGCCCGAGTACCGGGACGCCGTGCCGGCCACGCAAGCCTCGGCCCCGCCCTTGCCTGAGCTGACCGCCGCTTCAGTCACGACCGCCGGCGAGGACGTCGCCGACCAGCCGGCAGACGCCTCGACCGTGGACGACCTGGTGGCGCAACAGATCCGCCAGAACGAAGAGCTGGTCGCCAACAGCCACAAGGCGCTGACCTGGAGCGGCTACGTCGACTTCGGATTCTTCGCGCCCGAAGGCGACGGCAGCGGCTACGTGCAGGACATCGGTCACGCACGCTATCCCAAGCTGTCCAACTACAACTGGGTGTTCCTGGGCGACATCCTGGCCCCCGCCGTCAACTCGCGCGGCGAGGTGGCCGATCTGGGGACCGCGCCCGGCGTCGACCGCTTCGACAGCATCCACTCGCGCGGCGCGCCCGGCTTCATCGTCAACGAGGTCAACCTGCGGCTGGCGGCCCGCCCCGCCTCCAACGCCATCATCACCACCAGCCTCAACTTCACCCCGCGCACGGGCAGCAACTTCTCGCTGGGGGACGTGTTCGACGTCGATCTGGCCCAGCTCGAATGGCTCCCCACGGCGTCGCAGCGCATGTCGATCTTCGTGGGAAAGATGGAGTCGGTGCTGGGGATCGAGTACCGCGACCGCAAGTCGGATCACCGCTTCGGCGTCACCCCATCGCTCATCGCGCGCTACACGACCGGGACGGCGCTGGGCGTGAAGGTGCGCAGCAAGCTCGGCGAGGACGACTGGCTGGTGATCGCGGCCGCCGTGACGAACGGCTCGAACACCACCGAGCAGTTTCATTTCTACGACGAGGTCGACAGCAACGCGGGGAAGACCGGCAGCGCGCGGCTGTCGGTCCGGCTGCCGTTGCCGTTCTCACTCGAGGTGGGCTTCTCGGGCAGCTACGGCGCGCAGGATCGCACGACCAGCAACGCCAACGCGATGTGGTTCTTCGGCCCCGATCTGATGGCCGAGCTCGGGCCGGTGGCTCTCAAGGCGGCCTGGCTGCGCGGCCGCTCCCCCGGCGATCCCACGCAGGACGTCTATCAGCTCGACCTGCACGGCGGCGGCTACCTGGAGGCGGACGTCATGCTGACGCCGTCGTTCGGCCTGCTGGGGCGCATCGAATACCGCGATGCCTTCGTGGCGCTCGACCCCGAGCGCGCCTACCTGACGAAATCCTGGCGCGCCACCGGCGGCGGGCGCTGGGTGATGACCCGCTGGGCCACTTTGAAGGCCGAATACCTCTACAACGGCGAATACGGGGGCATCCCCCAGGTGAGGAACAACGTGTTCACCAGCAGTCTGGTCCTGAGTTATTGATGGAGGATAAGATGCGATCCACGCCGCGTTCAGTCTTGTCCCGAGCCGCTCGATTCCGGCACGCGTCTGGCCGATGCGCAGCTGGATGGGCGCCGGTTTGTCTGATGGCGGCGGCTCTTTGGCTCCCCGCCGCCGCGACGGCCGCCCCCCGCACGGCGCCGACCGAAGCGGATTTCGCCCGGCTCGAGGACGAGCTGACGCGGGTACAGACGGAGCTGCGCGATCAGAGACAGCTCATCCTTCAGGTCATGCAGATGCACGACGCGCTGCTGAAGTATCTGCAGCTCGGCGGCGGCGCGGCGGCCGGCGCGCGGGCGCCGATGCCGGTACCTTCGAACGAGGTGGGCGCGCCCTCGGGAACGCAGGCGCTCCCCACGGCGGCCGCGACCGCGGAGGGCTCACCCGCGGCCGGCGCGCGCGGATCGATCACGGGCAAGATCCACGGCGGCGGCGCGCTCGGCGAAGCCTACGTCTATCTCGACGGGCCGAAGTCGATCGCCGCGCATGCCCCTACCCTCGAGGTGAAGCAGCTGGGGCGGCAGTTCGTCCCCGCCGTCTCCATCGTGCAGGTCGGTGGTCGCGTGGTGTTTCCAAACGAGGACAAAGTTTTTCACAACGTGTTTTCACGGACGCCGGGCGACGCCTTCGACCTCGGGACGCTGAAAGCGGGCGACAAGCCCAATCCGGTGGTGATGTTGAAGCCGGGTCACGTCGAGGTGTTCTGCAACATCCACTCGAA
The DNA here is from genome assembly GCA_036500205.1 of Polyangia bacterium. Lineage (GTDB taxonomy): Bacteria > Myxococcota_A > Polyangia > Fen-1088 > Fen-1088 > DASYCK01. Next base: position 34,104 of record DASYCK010000270.1, read on the forward strand.
GATGCGCGCCGATATCCTGGTGGTGCCGAACGGTCACTGGGCGCGCGTGCGCCCCGACGGCTCGTTCCAGCTCCCCGGCATCCCGGTCGGCAGTCACAACGTCGTGCTGTGGGGGCCCTCGCTCAAACCGGTGTCGCAGCGGGTGGACGTCACGGCGGCCGGCGGAACAGCGACGTTCTCGGCCGAGACGGTCGCGCGTGCCCCCCACCTCAACAAGCAGGGAGGGGCGTACGAGTCGTATGAGAACTGAACCGAGGCGTACCCCCGTGGCCGGATGGGCTCTCGTGGTGCTGGGCGCCGGCGCCGGCCTGGCGGGCGTCGCATGGCGAACGCGGACCCAGGGCGCGGCCCCCCTGCCCGGGCCCAGCGCCGACCAGGCGCACGCGCGCATCGTCCAGGCGCTGGGCGCCGAGGCGCGCGGGCTGGAGCCGGCGGCGGCCGAGGCGGCGCGCGTGCCCGAGTTGATGGCGGCGCTGAAGATGGGCGCCGACCGCGCCACCGCGCAAGATCTGCTGGAAAACGAGGACTGGTGGGCCCGCTACCGTTCGCGCTTTCAGGTGACGGCGGTCGTCGCCGACACCACCTTGGCGGTGCTCGGCCCCGGGGCGACCCACCTCGCCGACAGCGCAGTCGTTCGCGACGCGAGAGCGCGTGGCGTGGCCTCGGGCATCCTGCCCGGGGACGGCCGGGCCTTCGTGGCGGCCGCCGCGGCGGCCACGAACTCCGAGCGTCCCGGAAAAGCGCCGGTCATTCTGCTGGGCAGCGTCATCGACGGCGCGATGCTGAAGAAGATCGCCGGACTGACCGGCGACGCCGTGGGCCTGGCCGACAAGACGAAGCTGATCGAGGCGGCCGGCGCCGGAGAGGCGATGCGCGCGCTGGAACCGCTGGTCGGACGCGGCGAGGTGCCCCCCACTGCTCTGACCGACGGACGGCTGGGAGCCGCCTGGTCGATCGGAGACGACCTGTTCCTGGTCGCCGCGTTCGCCGCCCCCGAAGCTCCGCCACCTCCCGTGAATCCGGGGCTGGTGCTGGCGGGTCTCGGTGGCGCCCTGCTCGTGGCGGGAGGGCTCATGGTCACGTTGCGGCGCGCGCGCCCGGTGGCCGAAGCGCCCGGCGTCACCAGTGCCCAGGTCGAGCGCGCGCCGACGACGGCCGAGCGCGAACGGCGGGTCTTTCGCGAGGTGGGGACCGATCCGGCGGCGGGCGAGGAACGGCCCAAGACGCCGGCACGCTTCGCGCCCCGCATGACCGAAGCAAAGAGCCGCGCGGAGGCCCAGGGGGGCACGATGCCGCTCGCCTCCGTCGCATCGTTGCGGGCGCCGTCCGCGCCGACGCACATGGGGCGCTACGAGCTGATCGAGCGTATCGGCGAAGGGGGAATGGCGGAGATCTTCTTCGCGGCCGCCCGCGGCGAGAAGAACTTCGTGCGCTATTTCGTGGTGAAGCGCATGCATCCTCACGTGGCGCGCCACCGCGAGTCGGTCGATCAGTTCACCGACGAGGCCCGCCTCCAGGCGACCTTGGTTCACTCGAACATCGTGCCGGTCTTCGACTTCGGCATGGAGCAGGGCGAGTACTACCTGGCGCTGGAGTACATCCACGGCCGGGACGTCGGTCAGGTGCTCGACCGGCACATGGAGCGGTTCGGGCGCCCCCTCGACATCGGCACGGCGTTCTACGTGCTGCACGACGTGCTGGAGGCGCTGGCGTTCGCGCACTCCCAGACCGAGAAGGACGGCACGCCGCTCGAGATCATCCACCGCGACGTCTCGCCCGGCAACGTGCTCGTCTCGTACCGTGGCGAGGTCAAGCTGACCGACTTCGGAATCGCCAAGGCCGACAAACGGGTGAGCCACACCGAGGTCGGCACCGTGAAGGGGAACGCCGCCTTCATGTCACCCGAGCAGGCGCGCGGCGAGCCGGTCGATCAGCGGTCGGACATTTTCTCCGCGGGAATGGTCCTCTACTACTGCCTGTCGGGACAGCTGCTTTATCGCGGCGAGACCACGGTCAACCGGCTGCTGCGCGCGGCCGTGGGACCGGCCACCTCGCAGTTCGGGCACATCGATCAGCTGCCGGGCCCGGCAGCCAAGGTGCTGAACCGCGCCCTGGCCATGGACCGGGATCGGCGCTACCAGAGCGCGGCGGAGTTCGCGCAAGAGCTGATCCCGCACATGACCGGCCGGCCTCAGATGACGGTGCTGATGGATGCGCTGTTCCCGGCGAACCTGCGTCGCGACCTGCGCTGACGAACGACGAACGCGGCCTGCGCTGACGAGAGCACAGGCCGCGTGAGCTAGAACGCCGCCGACACGGCGGCGGACCGCTTGCTCCCTTTTATTCGGCTGGTTCGAGCGCCGCGTGCTCGACGTGATGGCCGTGGGACTCTTCTTCCGCGGGGAGCGGCGCCACCGCGGCGAACCGGCTGCAGGCGTAAAGCACGCCAGCGACCACGAAGTAGGCAGCGACGACGCCCGGGTTCTCGAACGCCCCCACCTCTTCCCCGTGCATGAGCCCGAGGAAGGTGAGAACGCCGCCCGCCGCGGCGAAGCCCGCCGCCTTGGAGAAGTCCCGATCGATGATGAACGTGGTGGTCGCGCCGAGAATGACGCCGGCGAGGATCGAGCCGCCGCCCAGGATCGACAGGCCGTGATACATGATCCCGACCTGCTGCATGCTGGCAATCATGTCGGGCGTGACGTGGTGAACGCCAGCGACGGCGCTGAGCGAGTTGTCGATCTGCAGCTTGCCCCAGGCGGCCAGCGACGGAACGAGCGCCACGATGATGGCGGGGGCGTGACGCCGCGGGCTCTCCTGAAAAGCCTGGGAGCCGATCAACATGCCGATGTAGAGCAGGATCGGCGAGATGGCGACCACCGGGATGAGCGCGGTCATGAGCGAGATGATGCCGAACCACGACAGCACGATGACCATCACGCCCGTGGCCGCGGAGTAGCCGATCCGCCCCCCCATGGCCTTCCAGCCGGGATGACCGATGTAGACGGCGTTGATGTAGGGATTCCCCATCAGGCAGCCGATGAGGCTGATGACGCCGTCGGCGGTGAGGACGCGCGTGGTTGGGTACTCGTCACCGGCGGCGGAGGCGCTGACCACGTTGTCCATCGCCTCGACCAAATCGTAGATGCCGAAGGGGATCGCCGTGACGAGGATGATCTTCAAGAACGACCAGTGCAGCCCCCCCAGCACCAGGCCGATGACCGGGTGCGGAACGGCGAAGCCGAATGTCTGGAACGAGGCCTTCAGCGCCTCGGTGTTCATGCCGCCGAAGTGCAGGCCGAACAGGTTCGAGCCCCAGGCGATGATCGTGCCCGCCGCGATGGCGACCAGGCCGGCCGGCACGCCGCCGTACTTCACGCCACCGAACCAGCTGACCAGGATGATGGCGAAGCAGACGATGCCCACCATGGGCGTCATGAACATCTCCAGCGCCGGCTTCATCGAGATGAAGGTGATCGAGACACCCGCCAGCGCGCCCAGCAACGCCGCCTTGGGGGTGATGCGACGGATGATGGGGGCGAGGAAGCCGCCCGCCATAAGCACGAAGCTCTGGATGAACACCCATGTCAGCCCGGCCTGCCACCCCTTGACCGGATCACCGGTGGCCAGCTTGACCGGCAGCATGATGACCAGGGTGACGATGAACATGTGCGGCACGCTGATGCCCGACGGCAACGCGCACACGTCCTTCCGTCCCGTCTTCTTCGCCAGACGGTAGGCGAGCGACGCGTAATAGAACGTGCTCATGCACATCATCATTCCTGCCGCCGGAAGGATGCGCTTGAACACCAGCGCGTCCGGCATCTGCAGGACGAAGCGCAGCAACGCGCTCAACGTCAGCAGGTTGACGAGGATGTTGGTGCCGAACCCGAAGAAGGCGTTCCAGTCTCCTGGAACCCATAGCTTTGGTTTGGCCATTATCGACGACGGTGACGACGTGCTTGCTGTCATGACGGAACCTCCTTGCGCGTTGCGCCTGCGCGGATTGCGGAACTCGGTGGCACCGTGCTGGTCGCCCGGATCGTGTCTTCTCCTCGACTAGGCAAGCGCGGCCAGGATCTTGGACGAGTCGGTGACCCACCCGAAGATTCCCCCCTGGGCCTTGATCATCCTCAGCCCGACCTCGTGAAACTCCGGGAAATATGAGGCGCAGCAGTCACCCGGCACCAGGCAGCGATAGCCGCGATCGTTGGCCTCGCGCACCGTGGTGTGCACGCACACCTCGGTGGTCACGCCGCACACGATGAGGTTCTCGATGCCGCGGTTGTGCAGGATGTTCTGGAGATCGGTCGCGTAGAACGCCCCCTTGCCCGGCTTGTCGATGACCGGCTCCCCTTTGCGCGGCGACAGCGCGTCGATCAGATCGTGCCCCTTCTCGCCGCGGATCAGGATCCGCCCCATCGGGCCGGGCGCGCCGATGCGCATGCTGGGCGCGCCGCGCTCGACCTTGGCGCGCGGGGCGTCCGACAGATCGGGGCGATGCCCTTCCCGCGTGTGAATGATCAGCATCTCGCGGCGGCGCGTCCCCTCGAGCAACGCGCGGCACGGCCCCACCGCGGCGCCCAGCAGGGAGACGTCGTTGCCCAGCGTCTCGCCGAAACCCCCTGGTTCGAGGAAGTCCCGCTGCATGTCGATCATCACGACGGCGGTGCGGGCGGGATCAATCGGAAGCGGCTCGGGCTCGGCGTTCACGACAACCATCGTCATAGTCACCTCGTTTTCGAGACCACAGTATCGCGAGCCAGATTTCTAAAGCGTTTCGGCTCGGCTCAATCGGCGTAACCAAAAACGCTCCCTGCCGCGGTGCGCGCGCGGCGGGATCGTCGCGCAGCGCGCTACTGACCGGCGGCGATGCGGCCGAAACGGCCCGAACGGAAGTCTTCGACGGCCTCGATGATCTCGGCGCGCGTGTTCATGACGAACGGGCCATAGCGGGCCACCGGCTCACCCAAAGGCTGGCCGCCAATCAACAAAAGCTGGGCCGGCGCGCCGGCTGCGGCGGGAACCGCCAGCGACACGGCGGCTTCCGTCGAATCGAGAACCGCCAGGTCCCCTTCGGCGACGACGTGCCCGTCGGGCCCCACCGTCGCCGAGCCGCTCGCCAGATAGACGAACGCGTGCCACGACACGGGGAGCGGCTGGGTGATGGCCCCGCCGGGGCGAATGGTGAAGTGGAGGTAGCCGATGGGGGTGCGGGTGTCTATCACCGCGCGCGCTCCCATCGCCTCGCCGGCGATCACCTTCACCGTCACCAGGCCGTCCGGGGAGGTCACGACGGGGATCACCTCCGAGGGGACGTCCTGGTACCGGGGCGCCATCATCTTGTCGCGGCTGGGGAGGTTGACCCAGAGCTGAAAACCGTGCATCCGCCCGCCCGTCTGCTGAAACGCCGGGGTGGGCAGCTCGGAGTGGATCACGCCCGCCCCCGCCGTCATCCACTGGACGTCTCCCGGGTACAGCACGCCCGCGTGCCCGGCGGAGTCGTGGTGCTGCATCTCACCTGCCAGCAGGTAGGTCACCGTCTCGAAGCCGCGGTGCGGATGGTCGGGGGCGCCTTGCGCCGCCCCTGGCGCGTGCTCGACCGGCCCCATCTCGTCGAGCAACAGAAACGGATCGAACTGATCGAGCGACGCCGTGGGGAACGGCCGCCGCACCGTGAATCCGCCCCCCTCGACGACCTGGGCGCTCGCCACGACGCGGGCGACACGCCGGGAAGCGGCGGCGCTCGCGCTGACGGTGGAGGGGTCGAGACCGGCCACGTTCAAGATCATCACCCGGACAGGCCCGGCCCGCCACTTCCCGGCGGACGGTCCATTGCGCGAGGCGTCATCTCCCGCGGCCATATTTAGTTGAGCAGCGGCCGGGCGCTCGCGGATACTGATACATCGTGGATCGCGTGTTGCGCATCGTCCCCCCCCCGCCGACGCTCGGCGAGGCGCGGGACGCATTCGATGACGACGCGCGGCTCGTCGAGGCGCTGAAGGCGCGCGCGCCGGGCTCGGTCGACGCCCTCCTGAAGCGGCACGGCGGCCACCTGCGGCGCGTGCTGACCCGGGTGCTGGGCGCGCACGACATCGAGACCGCGGACGTCCTGCAAGAGGTCGCCGTGATCGCCTGGCAGAGCATCGGGCGCTTGAGCGACGCGCGCGCCCTCAAGGCCTGGCTGACCCAGATCGCCGTGTTCACCGCCCGTGGCCTCATCCGCCGCCGGCACCGCAGCCGCTGGCTCAGCTTCTTCGAGGAGCTGCCCGAGCGCGCCGTCCCCTGGGCCAGCCCCGAGATGCAGGAGGCGGCGCGCGCCGTCTACCGCATCTTCGATCGCATGCCGGTCGACGAACGGATCCCCTTCGCGCTGCGCATGCTGGATGGGCTCGAGCTCGAGGCCACCGCCGACGCTTGCGGGACGTCGCTGGCGACCGTGCGCCGCCGGCTGGTGCGGGCCGAGCGCCGTTTCTTCAAGCTGGCCCGTCAGTGCGAGGCGCTCGGCCCCTGGCTCGAAGGGATGAAGTCGTGAGTCATCCTCTCGACCCGTCTCCGCACCATTCGCCGCAGCTGGGCGCGGCGCGCCTGTTCCGGGAGCTCGCCGAAGCGCAGGACGCCGCCTTGCGGGCGGACGAGAACGCCGACTCGTCAGGCGCCCACGCTGGCCTGCGGGCCACCGGGACGTTCACGGTGGCCCGGCGCCCGGGCGCGACGCGGATGAGACGGCGGCTGGGTCTTCTGCCCGTCGCGCTCGGCCTCGGGGTCGCGGCGGCCACGCTGATCGTGGTGGCGACGACGCGCAAGCCGTCGCTTCACGTTCAGCTCGGCGCGTCCACGAAGGACGAGGACGCCATCCCCACGCTGGTGGCCGACGCGCGCAACGATCTGCCGTTGCGGTTCTCGGACGGCTCGACGATCACCTTCCAGGCGGGCTCGTCGGGAAAGCTGCAGCAGCTGACGAACGCGGGCGCGGAGATGGTGCTGGCACGCGGGACCCTGCGGGCGCACGTGATTCATGCCGCCGAGACGAGCTGGATCATTCACGCCGGCCCCTACCGGGTGCGGGTCACCGGCACGCGCTTCGGGCTCAGCTGGCAAGCGGAGCGCCTCGAGCTTTCGCTTTACGAAGGCTCGGTGGTGGTCGACGGGGCGCTGCTGGGCTCGGGGGTGCCGGTGCGCGCCGGTCACCGGTTGACCGTGGCCTCGGGCGTGGTGCGCATCGAACCGATGGGGGCGACCGCGGTCGCCCCCACCGCGCGCGAACGAACGCTGGCCCTCGCCGCGCCCGCGGCGAGCCCGGGCGCCCCGGCGAAAGCCGTCGCGGAAACGCCGGACAGCGACGAGCCGGCCCTGGAACCGCGGCCCGAGCGCGAGCCGTCCGGCGTGCATTCGGCGGCGGCGGGCCCGCGCGCCAGACCGTCTCGCGGCGGCGCGGCGAGCGCGTCGCGCGACGAGGAGTGGCTGGCGCTCGCCGATCGCGGTTCGTACCGAGAGGCGCTCGACGTGGCGAAGCGGATCGGCTGGTGGAGCCTGTGCCGTCGTCTGGACGCGCGCCGCCTGCTCACGCTCGCCGACGTGGCGCGCTATTCGGACGCACGCGTCCCCGCGCACCGCGCCTTCGAGGCGCTGGTCCACCGTTTCCCGAACGATCGGCTGGCCGCCGATGCCGTGTTCAGCCTGGGGCGTCTGGCGTTCGAGGGGGGGCGGCCCACCGAGGCGGCGCGCTGGTTCCGGCGCTACGTCTCGGACTGGCCGAGAGGGCCGCTGGCCGAGCAGGCAGCGGGCCGGTTGCTCGAGAGCACGATTCGCATGCAGGACACCGACGCCGCCCGAGGCGCCGCCCGGGCGTATCTGGCTCGCGCTCCGCACGGCGCCCAGGCAAGCTTGGCGCGTGGCGTTCTGGCCGATCCGTCCGACGGTTCTCCGTGAGCGCGCGCCGCGCGTGCGTCGACGGGCCACGTGGGCGAATGAGGACGCGAAGTCCTCGAGGGTGACAGGTCCCTTGCCCCTCAGCCTTCGCTCGCCAGCCCGCTTCATCCTTCTCGCCGCCCTGTTCGGAACCGTGAGCCTGGGGGGCGGTGGGCGGGCAGACGCGGAGGGCCCGAGCCAGGTGGTGGCCGTGCTGGCGCCCCGTGATTCGCGCCTCGCCGACGAGATCCGGCGCGAGCTCGAGTCGTCGAAGTTCGAGGTGCTTTCGGCCGACCTCGGGGCGCGCCCCTGGCAGGACGTGGCCCGCGTCGTCGACGGGGGTCGACTGCTGCGCGGGGTGGCCGTCGAGCCGAACGATCGGACGCTGACCGTGTACACGCGGCAACTCGGCGCCAGCACCGTCGACGCGCGCCTGGTGCTGTCCGTCGAGCCGGCCGATCGGATGGCCCGCCGTCACGCCTGCCTGAGCGTCGTCGAATTCCTGCATGCCCTGGGAGAGAACGAGCCGGCCGTCGCGACCGACGCCGGTCACAACGCGCCGGGGTCGCGCGCCGCGACGCCAGCCAGCGGCAAGACCGAGGCGACGGCCGCGCGACCGAACGGCAATGCGTCGACCGCGGCGGCGCCGGCGGCGGTGGCGCCAGCCCTCTCGAGCGCGGCGGGCGTCGGGTCGACGACGGAGAGCGCCGTGGCGCCGTTGCCGGCGGCGCGCGAAGGGGCCTGGCAGCTGGGCGCGGGCACCACCTTCGATCTGGAGACGGGCCCCGGCGAGCCGACCAGCCATCTGCAATTCCTGGCGCGCATACCGTTGACCCGACACGTGGCCCTGAGCGCGCGCATGTTGTGGCCCTTGCTGGCGGCGCAGTACCGGAACAGCGACAGCGACGTACGCTCCTGGACCTTCTCCGGCGGCGTCAGTCTGCAGTACACGTTCGTGTCTCAGCGGCGGTTGCAACCGTTCCTGGGGCTGGCGCTGGGAACGCGGCTGGGGTTATCCGAGACGACGCCGCTGACCGGTTCGCAGAGCGCCGAGACGCTCACGACGAGCGGCACCTTCGGAATCGAGGCGGGCGTGCGGTATCCGCTCGGGCCCGTCCTGCAGATCTTCTTTCAGGTCGAGGCCTCGCGAAACTGGCTGCTCCCCCCGGACTCCGACGCCGGGGTCGAAGGGACGGCCGCCAACGGCGAGACGGCGCGGGCGGCCATCGGGATCCTGTTCGACTCGTGACCCCCCGGCGGTCGGACGCCAGGCCAACATGAGCGCGATGGAGCTCTAAGTGCCCACACACCTGCAGATCGCCGAGGCGCGACCGAGACCGCAGAAGTCGGCCAGCGTGGAGCACTGCCCGCCGGGCTTGCCCCGACGCTTGCACTCGCCGTCGCAGTCGTAGACGGACAGGCAGCTGTCATGACAGCGCGACTGCGTCCACTCGGCGATCTTGACGCCGTCGAGGCAGGCGTCGCCCGCCAGGAAGGTCGCGTTCTGCGTGCAGGCGGAGTCGCTGCATTCGTAGTGACAGCCGCCGGAGAAGACGTCGTCACCGGAGTCGCTGTCGTCCTTCTTGAACACGACGGCGCCCTTGCGGCGCAGGCATTCGCCCCCGCGATAAAAGCAGTCGTCGCGATCGTCGCACCCCTGGCACAGCCGCTCGCAGCGCGCCCGATCGAGCGTGCAGGCCTGATGCACCGGGTGCGCCGACGAGGGAGGCGGGTCGTGCTTCCGACAGCCGACAGCGCCGACGAGCAAGCACAGGAGCGTGGCGAGCGTCAGCGCGGACCAGCGTCTTCTCATGCGTGCTCCGCGATCAACGGGGCGAAGTCGTCAGCGCGTGAAGATGGAATGATTGGACGACGACGCCTTCCGAGGGGGCGGCGGCCGATTGAACGTGCTGCGGCTGCTCCCGCGTGAGTTGCCGCGCTCGTGAAGAATCTCCGCGGCCCGCTCGCGTACCATCGGGTTCTTGTCGTGCGCGGCCGCTTTCTTCAGAAAAGGGACGGCCGGCGCGCCGAAGCCATGCAAGACGTCTTCGGTTTTTTCGTAGCCCTTGTCGCTCGACAGGGTGTGGATCAGGTTCTTCACCAGGCGTTCGTCGCCGCGCCACTGCGGATCGCGCTGCCCGGCCTGGCGCGCCGCCTGCGCCCCCTCCCCCCATCGCTTGTGCTCGAGCGCCACGTTCGCGAGATCGGCGGCGACGGCGCCGTTCTCGGGGTGTTCGTGCTCCGCCTTCTGAAGCAGGGCGAGCGCCTGCTCCCAGTCGCCCGCCGTGACGAGCTTGGCCGCCTCGGCCCGACGATCTTCGACCGAAGGGGTCGCGGGCGCCGCTGCCGTCGCCGCCTTCGATGGGGCCGGGGTCGGCGCAGGGATCGCGAGCGGCGGCGGAACGAGGGGGGCCGGCGCGGCGGCGACGGCGACGCTCGGCGCGGGCTGCTGCGCTCCCGACGGGGGCGGGCCCGCCGCCGGGCGCTGCTTGGGGCGATGCCACAGCCCCACGAACACCAGCGCGATGGCCGCCAGGGCCATCGCCGCGAACGAGAGCCAGCGCTTCATGCCCGAGCCGGACCCGGTCGACACGCTCGGTGCGACGACGGCGGCCACGGGAGCAGACGGCTCCTTCGCCGCTGCCAGCGCGCCAGCGACGTCGTCCGCCAGCACCAGCCCGGGATGGTCGGCGATCGTCTTATCTCCGTCGGCGATGGACGCCGCGCCCGCCGACGCGCCGGGTGACCCGGCCCGCGCGGGGACGGGCACGCGCAGCGACGCCTCGGGCACCTCGTCGAGAGCGGCCGCGAACGCCGTGGCGTTCTGAAACCGATCCTCGGCCTTCTTCTCGAGCGCGCGCAGCACCACCTTCTCGAGCGCCTCCGAGATCCCCGCCGCCGGCACCACCTGCCGCAGCGGCTTCGGCGCGACGTCGCGATGCATGAGCAGGATGTCGGCAACCTTGTCCGAGGAGAACGGCTTGGCGCCCGCCAGCATCTCGTACAGCACCACGCCCAGCGCGTAGATGTCGGTGCGCCCGTCGATCTCGCCGGGTGCGCCGGTCTGCTCGGGGGACATGTAGCTCGGCGTTCCGATGGCCAGGCCCGACGTCATGGCCGGCCCGTCGCGCAGCTTGGCCAGACCGAAGTCGAGGATCTTCACGTGATCGGGCAGCCCGTCGGTGTCGGTGAGGATCATGTTGTCGGGCTTCAGGTCCCGGTGAATGATCCCCTGGCCGTGCGCGTGCGCGACCCCCGCCAGCAGCTGGCGCATGATGGCGACGGCGCGCGCCGGGGACAGCCGCCCCCACTCCAGCACCTTGCGCAGCGTGCCGCCCGTGACGAAGTCCATCACCACGTACGGCGAGCCCTCGAAGCCGAAGTCGATCACCGACACGCAGTTGGGGTGGTTGAGCCGGCTCATGGCGCGCGCCTCGGTCTCGAAGCGCGTGCGAAACGCCTGCTGCGCGGCGATCCAGGGGTGCAGGAACTTCACCGCGACGGGACGACCCAGCTCGACCCGCTCGCCGCGATACACGACCCCCATCGCCCCGGCGGCGACGCGCTCGAGGATCCGATATCGGCCCTGCAACACTTGTCCGACCCGGGGGTCGGGCGGGCTCAGCTCCACGAGCTCACGATATCACAGCCGAGCGCCGTCACATGCCGCTGACGAACTTCCAGCGATCGCCATCCCGTTCCAGGATGAACCGGTGGTAGTCGGATACCCGATGATAGCGATCCCCGATCTCGGGCGCGTTCGACGCCAGCTCGAAGGAGCCGTTCAAGAACACGTCGACCTCGGCCTCCCTGTCCTTCACCTGGATGTCGCGCAGCTCGATCTCGTACCAGATCGACTTCAGGCGCTTCAGACGGTTCTTGAGCACGTCCTTCAGCCCGGCGTAGCCGTAGTCGTCGTCGGACCGGGGCGTCCCCGAATCCTCGCGGTACCGCTCGGAGGCGAGCACCAGCAGACCCTCGACGTTTCGCTCGGTGAGCCGCTGGCGGTAGAGATCGATGGTGTCGATGATCTTCTGGTTCTCGTCGGTCCGCAGGATGGTCGTGCCGGGGAAGAACGCGTGATGGGCGCAGGCGCCGAGGCCGCCACCGCACGCCACGAGCACGACCAGCAACCGCGCCAGCGTCGACAAACAGCCGCCGCCCTGCCGAACAGGATCCAACGGACCTTGCGCGGGCCTTGGTCTCGAGAGTCGCCGTGAGTGCACGGTGGCCTGTTTAGCACGAACCGTTCCACGCTCGAGCAGGCGGAAAACAGGCAAAGATCCTCGCTCTCCCCCTGTTTCCGCTCCCATGGCACCTGCCGGAACGTCGCGTGTATTCCTGGCGCCGTGCCAGTTTGGCAAGCAAACTCCCGCTCCTGCGCCCCCTCGACGTTTTGACCTGACCGGCGCGCGGGGGGATAGTGGAGCGATGACCGGCTCCGTCGAGCAGCCTCGCGCGCATCCCCGGTTCGTGTTGAACGTCTACGTCGACTACACCGGCGCGTCCGAGGTGCTCCTCTTCCACAAGGTGCGGAACATCTCGCTCGGAGGGCTCTGCCTGCAGAGCGAGGCCATCGAGGAGCTCGGAACAATCGTCGAGCTGGTGCTGAACTTCCCCGATCTCGACGCCAGCCTGGCCTTGCAGGGCGAGGTGGTATGGGCGAACCGGGAGCGCCCCATGGACATGGGCATCCGCTACATCGAGCTCGACGCCGAGCGCCGAGATACGCTGCGAAAGTACATCGGCCTGCTGACGGCCAGTCCGGGTTGACGGCCGGCCCCGCGGACCGTCCGCGGTCCTCGCGGCTAGCGCTTGGCGGCCGGCGGGAGGTTCTTGAACAGGTCGCCCAGCGTGCCGAGCTTGCCCTGGCGCGACGGCGCCGCCGCCCGCTCCACCACCGCGCGCGCCTCCGCGTCGAGCGGCTCGTCGGGCACCCCCAGCGACAGACCGATCCGCCGCCGCTCGCGGTCGACGCTCTTCACCGTGACGTCGAGCGCATCGCCCGCCTTCACGCTGCTCTTCATCTGACGGGGCGACTGCCCACCGGACATCTCGCTGACGTGCACCAGCCCCTCGAGGCCCGGCGCCAGCTCGACGAACGCGCCGAAGTCCGTCACCCGGGTCACGGTGCCGCGCACGCGGCTCCCCTCGACGAGCGCCAGCGCGGCGCCGTCCCAGGGATCGGTCTCGAGCGACTTCAGCGACAGGGCGATCTGCTCGGTCTTCTTGGCGTCGGTTCGCTTTTCCAGCTTGTCGATCTTGATGATCTGCACTGACACGTGCTGTCCGACCGACAGCACGTCGGAGGGGCGCCCCACCCGCGCAAAGCCGATCTCCGACACGTGCAACATCCCCTCGATGCCGCCCAGGTCGATGAACGCGCCGTAGTCCTTCAGCGCCGTCACCACGCCGGGCACCACCGCGCCCACGGTCAGCTTCGCGCGTACCTCGGCCGCCTTCCCGCGCGCCTCTTCTTCCAGGACCGCCCGCCGGGACAGCACGATGTTCGGCCCGCGGCGATCTTCTTCCTCGAAGCGGGTGATGCGGAACACCAGCTTCTGTCCCACGTACGCCGAGGCGTCCTCGACGTGACGAAGCTCGAGCTGCGAGATGGGACAGAAGGCGCGCAGGCCCGCCACGGTCACCTCGACCCCGCCCTTGTTCACGCCGCTGACGGTCCCCTCGACGGGAATGCCGTTTTGAAAGGCCTGGCCCAGCTCGGCGAGCCCGTGGGCGCCACGGCCCAGGCTGCGACGCAACACCAGCATGCGGCTGTTGCGCGCGTTCTCGGCGACGATGGCCTCGATGGTGTCGCCGACCTGGGCCTGCAGTTGCCCCTTGGCGTCGCGCAGCTCGACGAGGTCGAGCATCCCCTCCCCCTGCCCGTTCTCCAGCTCGAGGAACACGGTCTCGCCGCCCAGGGAGATGATCTTCCCCTTCACCCGATCGCCGGGGTGCAGCTTGGCGCGGCGGGGGATGGCCGCCTTCGAGCGCTCGGACTCGGCGAACAGCGCCGCGAAATCTTCGGTGGAGGATTGGTTGTTTTGGTCGGCCAAAGCGACGTCAATGTAGCAGGAATTTCGGGGAGCCCCACCGCGAAGCACCACCCCCCGCGAGGAAGCGCCTTTCAGGGCAGCGTCAGCAATCCATCGGCGGCGGCGAGATGTTCTTCCACCCGGCGCAGCCGCAGCAGGTAGCGCTGAAAGTCCTTCCCCGGGGCGCCACCCGCGGCGCGCTTCAGGTGGACGTCGGTGATGCGCGTGACGGCGAACCGACACGCGGCGAAGCGCAGCTCGGCCCCGAAGCCGGCGCGCTCGGCGGCGGTGGACGGGCGCTCGGCGGCGTAGCCCTCCAGCAAGGCGCGGACGACGTCGGCGCGAAAGTCATCGCGCCCGAAGGCGAACGCCAGCAGGGTGACCGCCACGTCGTAGGCCCAGCGTCCCCAGGACGCCTGCTCGAAGTCCAGCAGCGCCGCCAGCCGAGGGCCGTCGTAGAGCACGTTGTCGATGAACAGATCGCCGTGAATCAGGCCGAGCGGAAGCTCGGCCCGGCGTTCCCCGCCGAGCGCGGCCAGGCGGGGCCGCAGCACCGCCACCGCCGCGGCCACCGCGGGATCCGGGGCGGCCGTCGCCTCGACGTACGCGAGGCGGCGCTCGATCTCCGCCGGCTCGTAGCGGCCGGCGCGATGATCGGAGAAGCTCTCGCCGGCGCGGTGAAGCTGCCCCAGCGCGGTGCCGGACTGCCGCGCCAGCGCGGGCGTCATGTCGGCGCGGGACAGGGTGCGCCCCTCCGACCAGGGGAACAGCGAGACGAGCTCGCCCTGCCAGGTGGCGAACGGCGCGCCGGTGGTCGTCTGCGCGGGCGGGGGCGTGGGGACGCCGCGCGCCGAGAGAAAGGCCACGATGGCCGCCTCGCGCGCCACGTCGTCGGCCGTCTTGCCCTCGTTGATCCGCAGGAACCGGGGACCGTCCGTGGTCACGACACGCACGTTCGTGTTCACGGTTCCGGCCGCTATCGGCGTGTGTCCCCGGTATGCATCAGGCGCGAATCCGAAGCTGGTCAGGATTTCGCGAACGTCCGAGGCCGTCAGGGAGCGGAATTGAGCCACTTGATTCTCATCCGCCGGGGAATCGCGCGACCGGCGCGGGGGCGGAGTTGCGGGCGCTACCAGAAAATCCCAGCAAGGCGCGCGGTCCGAAGAGCCACGCGCCTCGCCGGAATCGAGGAACTACTTGACCTCGGTCTTCTCGGCCTTGTCTTCCTTCTTCGCCTTCTTCTTGCTCTTCTTGCCCTCGGCCGGCTTCTCGTCGCCTTCGGCCTTCGCAACGGTCCAGGTGGCCGGGAGGAGAACCGCAAGGGCCAAGAAGATCATACGGGTGAACGTCATGTATCGCTCCTGAGTGAGGGTGAAGGGACCAATTCGGGCGGAAACGGTAACCGAGAACCGCCTGCTTGTGAAGGGCGGCCGTTTCTTTCGCCGGACACCTGCCGTCGGCGGGGTTAGCTGCCTGCGTCGATGACGTAGTCGAAGCCGTAGGAGTGGGCGCCATCGACGATGTCGATCTTCATCGTGCCGCAGAGACCCTTCAGCGCGCCGGTCCCCGAGTCGGGCACCACCGAGACGGTCAGCGTCGCCTGGCCGCGGTTCATGGTGCCGCTGTGCTGCAGGACGAAGCTGCCCGCGAGGCCGCGTAGCCGGCCCACCACCAGCTCGATGGCGACGTAGCCGGCGGAGCCCTTCGTCGCCGTTCCCGCGCTCAACATCTGCACGGTGCTGGTGGCGTCGAGCTCGCCGTGGAACGTCTTGCCGAGCGAGATCCGTCCCAGCACGTTGCCGCCATCGACATTCTCGTAATGGGGGTTGGGGTTCATGGTGACGTCGAAGGCGCCCGCGACATGCTCGGTGGTGGCCATGGGCCGTTCATACCACCGGGCGCTGCCCGGCGATCGTCGCCGAGCGTGTCGTCGCGCCCGTCACGCCAGGTGCGCGACGATCGCCTCGGCCATCTCCTCGAGGGCGAAGGCGCCGCTCGACAGCTGGGCCTCGGTCACCGCCCGGGGCATTCCGTAGACGACGCAGGACGACTCCGCCTCGGTCAGCGTGCGCCCGCCGGCGCGCTGAAGGGCGCGCGCCCCCTCGACACCGTCGTCGCCCATGCCCGTCAAGACGACGCCCAGCGCCGCCGCCCCCAGCGCCTGCGCCGCGCTCTCGAACAGCACGTTCACCGACGGACAGAACGGCGCGGTCGTCGGGTCCTGGCTGACGTGGGTCGTCAGCAGGGCGCCTTTCGCGCGGACGCGCAGATGACTGCCGCCGCGGGCGATGACCACGCTCCCCGGCTCCAGCACCGCCCCCTCAGACGCCTCGAACACCCGCACCGCGCAGCTCTCATCGAGGCGGCGCGCCAGCGCCTCGGTGTATCCCGCGGGAATGTGCAGGGCCACTGCGACGGCGCACGGCAAGCCCGCCGGCAGCGCGGTCAGCAGGCGGGTCAACGCCTGCGGTCCCCCGGTGGAGGTCCCGATCACCACCAGGCGGACCCGCGTCGGCGTCGTCTGCGCGGCGGCTGGCAACCGCACGGGCGCTTGCGCCAAGGTCAGAGGGCGCGAGCTGGCTTGCCCGGCGGCCAGCACCTTGGCCACCAGCTCGCCCGACAGCTCGTACAGGCGGTCCGTCGCCAGGGCCGTTGGCTTGTGGACCAGCGCGACGGCGCCCATCTGCAAGGCCTCGACGCCGAGCGCGCTGTCGCCGTCGGAGATGCTGACGATGACCACCCGGGGGGCCCCCGTGGCGGGCAGCGCGCGCAGCACGCCCAGCCCGTCGAGGTTCGGCATCACCAGGTCGAGCGTGATCACGTCGGGCTTCAGCTCGGCGATCTTCTCCAACGCCTCCAGCCCGTCGCGGGCGATGCCGACGACCTCGAGGGCCGAGCTGACCGACAGCGACTCGCGCAGCACCTTGCGCGCGAACGCGGAGTCGTCGACGACCAGCACCCGAATCGGCCGAGAAGCGCTCATGTGATCCTTCTGTACAAGAATACGCCGCCTTGCTCTTCGCAGGCGAGCGGCGTGGCGAACCGCAGCAGTGACTCGGCGATGCCGACGAACAGAGCGCCCCCCGGCCTCAGCCGCCCCGCCAGGGAATTCACGACCTTACGGACGGTGGTGTCGTTGAAGTAGATGAGGACGTTCCGGCACAGCACCACGTCGAACAGACCGAGGGTGGCGATGGTGGCCTCGTCGAGCAGGTTGATGCGCCGCCAGTCGATGGCGTCCGTGAAACGTCGCTCGATCACCACCTCGCGCGGCTCGAGCTTCAACCAGGGCGCGGCGAACGGGGGGACGTCCTGGCGGACGGCGCGTCGGGAGAAGCGGCCCGCGCGGGCCCGCGCCAGCGCCTGACCGCTGACATCGCTCGCCACCAGATCGACCCGATCCAGGATGCCGTGCGCCTCGAGCAGCATCGCCACCGTGTGTGGCTCTTCCCCGGTCGAGCAGGCGGCGGACCAGATGCGGGGGCGTCGCCCCTCGCCGAGCGCGGGCAGCACCAGCGCGGTGATCATCACCTCGAGCGGAGCGAATTCGCGAAACAGGTAGGTCTCGTTGACGACCAGCGCATCGACCAGCGCCTCCATCTCGCTCGCCGAGGCGGCGTCGTAGCGAAGGAAATAGTAGTAGTCGAGCAGCGAATCGAACCCCGCCTCGGCGGCGCGGGCGGCCACCTTCTCGTCGAACACGGGGGCATGATGGAGGTCGAAGTGAAGACCGGCGCGCTCGTTGACGAGCGCGCTCAGGATAGAAAAAAGCTGTGGGGACATGGGCAGCGCTGGCATCGGCGACGCCTCAGCCGGCCAGCCGAGCCAGCAACAAGGAGCAGATCTGGCGTACTTCCGACTCGGGATCTTCGTGCGCCGCCTTGGTCAACGCGGCCAGCGCCGCCTTGCCGGCCGGGCCCCCCTGGTTGACGCGCGCGCCGAGCGCGCTGGCGGCGGCCTTGCGCGCCGCCACGTTCGGCATCGTCATCGCGCCGAGGAGGACCGCCGTGGCGTCGGGACGGTGCAGGCGGGTCAGCGCCGAGGTGAGGGCCGCGCTGAGCTCGTCGTCGGACGTCTCCAGCGCCGCCTGCAGACCAGCGACTCGGCCTTCGCTCAGCAGCGACAGCGCCTCGATGATCGGCTCGCGATTGGTGGTCTCCCGCAACAGCTCCGTCAGCGTCTGCGTCGCGGCGATGCCGGGCGTGGCCGCCAGGAATCCGATGGCCGCCGTTCGCACGCTCTCGTCCTCGTCCGAGGCGGCGTCATGGAGCGCGCGCAGCACCTCGGGCGCCCTGAAACCGCCGAAGGCCGACAGCGCCACCAGCCGGGTCGCCGCGTCGGAGGAGACCGCGGCCTCCATCATCAGCGGCAGCGTCTCGTCGCGCTTGGCCACGCCCAGGCCGATGATGGCGGTGCGGCGAACGTCACCATCGGCGTCGTGAAGCGCGATCTTCAGCGCCTCGATGGCGGGCTCGCCGGGCATGCAGGACAGTGCCTCGACGGCGGCGACGCGCACCTGCCCCGCGGGATCGTGCAGCAGCCGCACGATGGCCTCGGTGGCGGGCGCGAAGGCCAGCTTTCCCAGCGCCTGACAGGCGTAGTAGCGCACCCAGGCGTCCTGGTCGGACAGGCCGCGCAGCAGGAACGAGCTGACCCGCAGGTCGCCGCTCGATTGCCCCAGACTGCGCATGGCGGCGGCGCGCGTGCGCTCGGACGGGTCGCGGGCGGCGGCCAGCAGCGTCTCCAGGGCCCGTGGATCATCGAGAAACGGCAGGGCCTGGATGGCGCTCTCCCGCACCCGCTCGTCCTCGTCGGAGAGCGCCCCCAGCACGTCGGCCACCATGGTCGGCGCGCCGAAGTAACCGAGGATCCGCACGGCGGCGCGCCGCACTCGCGCGTCCGGCGAGCCGAGCGCGGCGCGGGCCAGCGTCTCGGTCTCGTGGCTGCCCAGCGACTGGATGGCCGCCGTCGCCGCGAACGCCACTCGCGGATTCGCGTCGGCCAGCAGCGGGAACAGCGCGCCCACCACCGAGGTGACGCCCATGCGCGCCAGCGCGTCGCAGGCCAGCGCCCGCACCTCGGGATCGCCGTCGCCGAGGCACGCCACCACCGCAGGGGCGGCGGCGGCGCGCGCGACGAGCGGTAACAGCGCGCAGCGCTGGGCGACATCCCCCGTCCGGAGCCCCACCAAGATCTGCTCGTCCGCTTGCGGCCCCAGGCGGCGAAGCGCCGCGGTGGCCGCGCCGGCCACCTCGGGCGAGGAGGCGTCGAGGCGCGCCGTCAGCGCCGTGGCCGCGGCGGGATCGCCCGACTCGCCCAGCAGGAAACAGATGGCGGCCTGCTCCGCGGCGTCACCCTCGGTCAGCGCCCGGGTGAGCTGCCGCGCCACCCCGGCGTCGCCCCCGGCCAGCCGGATGGCCGCGGCGATCGCCTCGTCGTTGCCGAAGCGCTCGCGATGGCGCTGAAGCAGATCCTTCAGCGCGATGGCCGCCACCCGTACCGTGGCGGCTCCCGCCCGCAGCAAGAGCCGCATCAACGGCGCCACGGCGCCGATGTCACCGGTGCGCCCCAGGGCGCGCGCCGCCTCGGCGACGTAGTGCGGCTGTTCCAGCAACGCCGTCAACGGTGCGACGGCGCGCGGATCGCCGCTGCGCCCCAGCACGTCGATGGCGGGAAAGGTCCGGAAGAAGTTGCCGCTGTTGACGGTGGCGACCAGGGAATCGACGGCGGCGCGACCGCCGATGCGCCCCAGCGCCTCGATCGCCGCCACCGCCACGTTGTCGTCGACGGCACGGGTCAACGCCACCAGCGTGGCCACTCCGCTGCTGGTGCGACGGCGGCCCAGGATCTGAGCCACGTCCGCCAGTACCGCCGGATCGGACACCTCGTGCGCCAGCGCCTCCAGGCCGGTGTCGGCGTTCCCCATCGATGCGGCCAGCGTATCGACGACGGCGGCGATGCGCGCCTCGCTGTCGCGACGATCGCGCAAGACCTGGATCAGCGGCGCCACCGCCACATCGCCGGAGGCGGCCAGCGCCGCCACCACCGCGCGCCGCACGCTCCAGCTCGGATCGTCCAGCATCGCGAGCAGCTCGTTCAAGCCGACGGCGGGGTCGACCGCCAGGCGATCGACCGCCTCGACGCGACGAAGCTCCTCGGGAGAGAACGCCAGGCGGGTCGCCCCGGCGGATGACGGCGAATCGCTCATGCCGTCTCGTCCGACCTCGGCGGATTTCCCTCGCCCCCCCGCAAAGCCCCCAGTGATTCCGTGAGGCCCTCGATGGCCTCCGCCTGTTGCGCGTTCGCGCTGCGCACCTTAGCGATGCTGCCCACCACAGCCGACAGATCGGTCGCCACGGTGGCGGACATCTTCGTCTGCAGGGCGACCGCGGCGACGATCTCGCGGGCGCTGATCCGCATGGCCGCCACGGCCTGGGCGACCTGACCGCTGGTGGTCGCCTGCTCGGCCGCCACCTTGGCGATGGCCGCGACGCCGGTGCTCTGCTTCGCCGCGGAGGTGGACAGGTCCGTCAAGGCGTCGGCCTGTTCGGAGACGGCGCGCGCCGTCTGCTTGGCGATGCGCCGCACCTCCTCGCCGGCCTTCGCCAGGCCATCGACGGTCTTGACCTGCTCGGTGGTGGCCCGCGTCACGTCGCCCGCCAGCTTCGACACCTGGCGGGCCGCCACCTCGACCTGACCCACCGCGCGGGCCTGCTCGGCGATGGCCCGGGCGATCTGCGCGGCGTCGCGCTTGGCGCTGTCGATCCCGATGGCGACCTCCGATGAACCGCGCGCCTGCTCGGTCAGCGCCGTCACCATGCGCTGGGCCGCCGCCGTGACGTCGGAGGTCAGGGCCGAGACCGACGACAGGACCCGCGCCTGTTCGACCATCGCCGTGGTGGTCTGATGCGCGACCGCGCGCATGCGCACCGCCGACTTGGCGAGCTGGCCCGCTCCCCCCGCCTGCTCTTCGGCCGCCCGCGCCACCTTCTGCACGGTGGCGTTCAGTTGCACGGTCACCTTCACCCCTTCGCGCAGGGCCCGGGCCTGCTCGCCGGTGGCGTCCTTTGTCTGCTTCGCCATCCGCCTCATCTCGGAGGCCGCCTGGCTCATGCTCTGGCTGGCCGTCACCTGCTCGGCGGTGGCGCGCGCGATCACTTTCCCCTCTTCGCTGACCCGGCTGGTGCTCTGGGTCAACGCTTGCACGGACTGCGCCTGCTCGGCGCTGGCCCGCTCGATGTCGATGACTCCGCGGGTCACCTGATCGATCCCCTGCAGGATCGATCCCAGCGCCTTCTCGGCGTCGGTGGCCAGGCGCGCCCCTTCGTCGGCCACCTTCAGCCCGTCGCTGGAAGCGGTGACGGCGTCGCGCGCGGTGCTCTGCAGACCGCGCACGATCTTGGCGATGTCGGCGCTGGCGGCGGCGGCCCGATCCGAGAGCGCGCGGATCTCCTCGGCCACCACCGCGAAGCCGCGACCGTGCTCGCCGGCGCGCGCAGCCTCGATGCTGGCGTTCAGCGACAGCAAATTGGTGCGGTCGGCGATCAGGTTGATCGTTTGAACGATGTCGCCGATCTCCTCCGAGCGCTTCCCCATCTCCTTGATCACCGACGACGATTCCTGCATGGCCTCGCGGATCCCCGTCATGCCAGCGATGGACCGGCCCACCACGGTGCCCCCCTCGCGCGCCGCGGCCGTCACGTCGTCGGCGGTGCGGCGCGCGGTCGACACCAGATCGACGATGCGCCGTGCCGCCGTCTCGGCCTGACCGGAGGCGGCGGCGCTGCCCGACGCCAGGGTGCTGATCTGCTCGGCCGAGCGCGCCACCTGGTGGGCCGAGCGGGCCAGCTGCTCGATGCTGGCGGCGTTCGTCTCGTTGATGGCGGCGTTCTTCTCGGCGGTGGCGGCCACCTCTTCGACGGACGCGGCCAGCTCGGTCAACATCGACGACGTCTCGCTGGCGCTCGCCTCCAGCGCCTTCACCTGTTCGGCCACGCCGCGCGCCGAGCGGGACATCTGCTCGGCGGTCGCCGACGTCTCCTCGACGGAGGTGGCCATCTCGGCGCCGTCCTTGGCCACCCGCTCGACCGAGCCGCTGGCGTTGACGATCGACGTCGCCATCGCGGCGATCTTCTCCCCCACCCCTTCGGCGTCCGACGCCAGCCGCGACACCCCCTTGGCCATCGTGCCGATGGTGGTGGCGATCTGCTCGAGCGAGGCGGCGCTGCTCTGCCCCCGCTCGGCCACGTCCTTGACGCTGAGCGCGCTCTGCGTCGCCGCCGCCAGCAGCTCCTCGCCCGAGGCGGCCAGGTCCTCGGCGTTGGCGCTCACCCCCTTGATGGAGCGGGCCGTCTCCTCGATCATGGCGGCGGTGGCGTCGGTGGACGCCGCCAGCACATCGCCCTCCTTCTTGACGCCGCCCACCGACGACGCGATCTCGCGCAGGCCGGCGGTCGTCGATTCCTGCCCCTGCTGGATGTCCCGGGTCGTCTCCGACACGTGCGCCTGCGAGCGGGCCAGCTCCTGCATGGCGGTGGCGGTCTCCTCGATGCCGGCGGCCATCGATTCGATCGAGGCGCGGATCTCCTCCCCCGACGCCGCCTGTTCATTACCGAGCGCGACGATGCGGCTGGCCGCCTCCTCGACCTCCTGCGCCTGGGCGGCGTTCTCACGTAACGTCGCCCGCGCCTCGGACGCGCGCGACAGCGCGTCCTCGAGGCCGCCCAGCCGGCTGCCGTTGGGAGTTCCCGATTTCTTACCGCTCATGGCCATCATCCTGCTCCTCGCCGATGACCTTGATGAAGTCGATCAGCATCAGCAAACGCTTCCCCGTCTGCGCGACCGCCTTCACCAGGCCGTCGGTCTGCTGGACCATGACGGCCGGCGGCGGATGGAAGTCCGCGGCGGGTATCTTCAACACCTCGCGGGCGCTGTCGACCAGCAACCCCACCACCCGATCGGCCCGCTTCATCACCACCACCCGCGAGTCGAGCGTGGGGGCGATCGGGGGCAGCCCGAACATCACGCGCAGATCAACCACCGGCACCACGCGCCCCCGGATCTGCACCAGCCCCGCCACCTGCTCGGCCGCGCCCGGCACCTTGGTGGCGCCCACGTACGATTCCATCTGCAACACGTCGGCGGCGGGCAGCACGTACTCGGTGTCGGCGACCTTGCACAGCACGTGAAGGTCGCTCACGCCGTGGCCCCCCGGAGCCCCGACGTCAGCTTGTCAGATGTCAGCTTGCCCCCCAGCGCCACCAGATCCAGCACCAAGGTCGGCTTGCCGTCGCCCAGATCGGTGGTCCCCGAGATGCCGTCGACCCTGACCAGCAGATCGTCGAGCGGTCGCACCACGATCTCTTGCTGCCCCAGCATCCGGTCGACGGCGAACGCGAAGGGCTCGCCGTTCCGGCGCACGATGATCACCTTGCGGCGCGGATCGCCGTCGGGAGCCAGGCCGAACAGCTCGTCCAGGCGCAGCAGCGGCACCGCCTCGCCCCGCCGCTCGATCATGTCGGTGCCACGCGCCGACCCGCGCCGATCGGGCCCGCTGCGCGCCACCCGGCGCCGGTCCGGACCGCGCACCGTCTTGGTGGCGTCCAGCTCCTGGATCTCCTCGACCATCGACACCGGCACCACGAACGTCTCGCCGCCGGAGACGAAGGAGAACGCATCGACGATGGTGATGCTGAGGGGAATGCGCATGGTGAAGGTGGTCCCCTGCCCGGGCGTGGTGGTCATCGAAAGCTCGCCGCGCAGCTCGTCGACGACGATTCGCTTGACCGCGTCCATGCCCACCCCGCGACCGCTGGTGGTGGTGATCTCGGTCTTCGTCGACAGTCCGGGCCGCGCCAGCAGCTCGAGGAGCGCGTCGTCGCTGGTCGGGGTGGGCACGCCGGCCCGTCGCGCCACGGCGGCGGCGTCCACGCCACGCCCGTCGTCGGCCACCGTCAGCTCGAGCTGATTGTCCGACCGCTCGAGCGAGGTGACGGTGATGACGCCGGTCTCGGACTTTCCGGAGGCGCGCCGCTCCACCGGCAGCTCGAGCGCGTGGTCCACGCCGTTGCGGATCAGGTGAACGATGGCGGGGAAGATCCGCTCGGCCACCGCCTTGTCCAGCTCCGCCCGCCCCGTGCGCATCTCCAGCCGCGCTTCCTTGCCGGTGGAGCGGCTGAGGCCGCGCACCAGCAACGGCACGCGCTCGAGCACCTCGGCGACCGGCACCATGCGGGCGTGCATGATCGACGACCGCAGATCGCGCAGCTGCCGTCCGTTCTCGGCGATCACCAGGGCCAGCGCGCGCACGTCGATGCCGGCGTTGCGCAGCGCCGTCACCGCGCGGGAGAGACGGAACTGCGTCACCACCAGCGCCGACAGCTTCTCGAGGGCGTCATCGAGGCGCGCCACCTCGACCCGCACGACGCCGCGCCGCTGCAGGTCGGCCTGATCCGAGTCGTCGTCCGCCGCCTCCTCCGCCGAGATGGGAGCGCTCTCCAGCACCACCGGGATCAGCGTGTCGAGCGCCGCGGCGGTCGCCTCGGCGACCTCGGCGTCAGGCGCCGCCGTCAACAGGATCAGCGCGAACGCCAATCCCCCGGGCGCGTTCTCGCTGGCCGGCACCGACTGGGGCAGCACCTTCACGATCTCGGCGACGACGGCCACCCGTTCGCGCACGGAGGTGATGTTGATCCCGGCGTTGGCCCGCTCGGGCGAGGGGACGAAGGTGGCGACGATTCCCCGGCGGCCGGCGGCGATCCCTTGCACCAGCTGCTCGCGTTCGCCGGCGTTCAGCTTCGCCCACAGCGGAGACGGCAGCGACGTTCCCCCGGGCGCGTCCGCCTTGCCACCACCGACCTGGCGCAGGGCGTTCAGGGCCGTGATGAGCGACGCGGGGGCGGGCGCGATGGGCTTCCCCTTCGCCAGCGCCTGGACGCGCTGCTCGATGGCCCGCGTCCCCTTCAGCAGCAGCTCGACGGCCCCCTCGGGCAGCTGGCCGGCCGCCCGATCCGCTTCGCGCAGCACGGCCTCCATGGCGTGCGACACGTCGACGATGGGTTCCACCGCCACCATCGCCGCCAGCCCCTTGATGGTGTGCAAGGAACGAAACAGCTCGCGCACCTGGCGCGGGGTGGGTTGGCGCTTCGCCACCGCCTCCTCCACCGACAGCAGGTTGGCGTTGGACGCCGCCAGGTGCTCTTCCGCTTCGGCGATGAAGCCAGCGATGAACTCGGAGGCCTCGAACCCGGCGCTCACGCCGCTGTCCCGGGGGCCGCGTGAAGCAGCGCCCGAACCTCGCCCAGCAGCGCCTCCGGCAAGAACGGCTTGGTCATGAACCGACTGGCGCCCGCGGCCAGCGCCCGGGTCCGCGAGCCGTCGTCCCCCCGGGTGGTGACCACCAGGATGGGCAGCGTGCGCAGCTTGTCCTGCCCGCGAATGAACTCGATCACCTCGTAGCCGCCGATGTCGGGCATGTTGAGGTCGAGCACCACCACGTCGAACGGCTTCAGCGACAGCCGCTCCAGCGCTTCCAGCCCGCTCTGCGCCTGGGTGAACACCAGCCCCGCCTCGGCGCGGAGGCACGCAATCACCATCTCGCGCATGACCTTGCTGTCGTCGACGATTAGGGCTTCAGACACGTAATCATCTCGGGATGCGGGTGGATGAAGGAAATACCCAGGCGGTCAACTTAAGGCCGGTAGTGACGCATATCAAGGCGGCGCCACGAAACATTCCTTCTTTGCTTTGACACCCATGGGAGGGCCCCGTAGCCTGACCGCGAATGGGGAGTGTAGAGACCGGGCCAGTCGTGTGGATTGTCGACGACAGTCCGCTCGACGCCGAACGAGCGCGGCGCGTGCTGGCCGGTCGGTACGCGGTCGAGGTATTCGCCGACGGCTCGACGGTGCTGGAACATCTGGCCACCCATCCGGAGCCCACCGTCGTGGTGCTCGACTGGGTGATGCCCGGCGTGTCCGGCATCGAGGTGTGCCGCTTCCTGCGCGCCGAGGGGAGCGGGCATGCTCAGATCGCCGTGCTGCTGCTGACCATGCAGACGGAGACCCAGCAGATCGTGGAGGGTCTCGCCGCGGGCGCGAACGACTACCTGGTCAAGCCGTATTCCGACCCCGAGCTGCTGGCGCGCGTCGACGCGCTGGTGCGCTGGAAAGGTCTCCTCGATCGGGCGCAGACGGCCGAAGCGAGCGTGCTGCAGCTGCTGGAGAACGCCCCCGACCCCCTGATCGGGGTCGATGACCAGTACGTGATCATCTACGTGAACGGTGAAGCGCAGCGCGCCTTCGGGCAGGGCACCAAGGTCCTCCTGGGCCAGCCGCTGTCCGCCGTCCTCCCCACCTTGCCGCTCGAGCACATCAACGATGCCCGCCGGACGGCGCGGCCGCTGCCCGACATCCAGATCGACGATCAAACGTTCTCGCCCACCATTCGCACCTTGCCGAGCGATGGCCAGGGCGGCCTGACCATCGCCCTGCGCAACGTCACGCTGCGCCGCCACAAGGAATCCCGCCGCCTCGATTTCTATTCCATCATCGCCCACGATCTGCGGTCGCCGCTGGCGGCGATGCTGATGCGGACCGAGATGATGTTGCGCGGGCGCCGCGGGGTGCTGTCGGCGGAGGTGATCTCCGACCTGCGCAAGATGGACGGCCACATGCGCAACCTGGTGGCGCTCATCAACGACTTCCTCGACTTCGCCCGCATGGACGAGGCGGCGCACAAGATCGAGCGAACCCGGGTCGACCTGACCGAGCTGATCCGCGAGATCGTCGAGGACTTCAAGCCGCTGGTCGACAGCACACACCAGACGCTGAGCGTCGAAGTCGACGCCCCCAGCCTGATGGTGTCGGGCGACCGTCCCCGCCTGCAACAGGTGCTGACGAACCTGCTGGCGAACGCCATCAAGTTCACACCGTCCGCCGGCAAGATCGGGCTGCGCGCCCGGCTGGTGGACCGCTGGTGCGAGGTGACCGTGTCGGACGACGGCCCCGGCATCGCGGCCGAGGTGCTCCCCCTGCTGTTCCAGCGCTACACGCGGGCACCCAACGCGCAGACCGACACCCGGGGAACGGGCCTGGGCTTGCTGATCGTGCGGGAGATCGTCGAGGCGCATGGGGGGACGGTGGGCGTGGACAGCACGGTCGGTCAGGGGAGCCAGTTCTGGTTCCGCATCCCCGCCTCCGAGTCGGCCGTGGTCGGGCTGCCCCCCACCGCCGGGGCCGAGACGCCGCTGTTCCCGATGGACCCGGCGAAGACCTGACGAGCGCCCGGCGCTTGACGTAGCCGCCGCCCCCCTGTTCTAGTCGCCATGCGATGTCGGCGCGGGACAGGGATAAACTGGTGGAGCAGCACCTTTCGCTGGTGCAGTCGGTCGCCCGCAAGCTGAAGAAGCAGATCACGGCGCGCATCGACTTCGACGACCTGGTCGGCTACGGCTCGAAGGGCCTCATCGAAGCGGCCGAGCGCTTCGATCCCCAGCACGGGGTGGCGTTCAGCACGTTCGCCTACTACCGGATCCGCGGCGCCATGCTGGACGGCCTGCGCACGATGGGCTGGTACTCGCGCGCCGACTACGCCCGCTATCGCGCCGAGGAGCGGGCCACCGAGTACCTGCAGAATCAGGCCGATCGCGAGGGGGCCGCCGCCAGCGGCGCCAAGGAGGGG
>DASYCK010000271.1:0-15357 GCA_036500205.1 Polyangia bacterium
CGTCACGTTCGGCCGACGATCCGCGCCGGCCGCTTCGTTGCTCCTCCTCACAATACCTACGGGTATTCCTCGTCGTCGCGCCTCGCGTCCGGCGCGGCTTGTCGGCCTCGGCGTTGACGCTATTTCGACGGCGGTGCCCTACCGCCGCAAGACGGACGTCGCGATGGTGGCCGCGGCCAGCGCGTTCGCCGCCAGCCAGGGGCGGTCGAGCAGGTTCGGGATGGCGCGCACGTCGAACGAGCCGGCGACGGCGGCGAACAGCAGCGCGCCCGCGATGCCGAAGCCGAGGCCCGCCAGCGCGCCGCGCAGGCGAGGGACCCCGTACAGCAGGGCCGTCAGGCCCAACGGCAGCAGGACGCTCCAGACGAGGGGCGTGCCGCGCAGCCCCGGGCGAAGCACGGCGTCGACGCCATCGAGGACGCCGCTCGAGAGGAGATCGATCGTGCCGGAGGTGTCGTGGAACAGATACGGCAACACGAACAGCCCCGACGAGCCGAGGATCAACGCGGGCACGAACGCCATCCCTAGCTTCCCGGCCCCGCGCCCCCGCCGCGACAGCAGCGACAGCCCCGCCAGCGCGAAGGCCGCGCCCAGGCCCAGCTCGCCGACCCCGCGGCCGGTGCGGATCTTCTTCAGCGCCGCCAACGCATCGATGATGCCCGCGCCGTAGTGATCGTCGACCCGCCCCGTCGCCGTGCTGCCGGCGGGCTTGCGCGCGCTGTCGACCAAGATCTGCTCGACCGCGTCGGGCTTGGTGACGCCGGCGCCCACGATCAGCGCGGCCACGCCGGCCGCATGGGGCGCCGCCATCGACGTCCCCATGAACCACAGGTAATCGGTGCGCGAGATGTCGCCGGGGACGATGGTGTTCTGCAGGACGCCGTCGGGCTTGCCGTCGCCGTTCTGATCGACGCGGACGTTGCCGCCCGGCGCCGCGATGTCTACCTCGGGGCCCCAGTTCGAATAGAACGTGGTCTTGCCGTCGAACTGCGTGGCGGCGACGGCGACGACGCCGGGATAGCGGGCGGGGTAGCTGACCTTGCCCCGGCTTTCGTTGCCGGCGGCGGCGATCACCGTGACCCCTTTGGCGCGCGCGTACTTCACGGCGCTGCCGATGGCCCCGACCGGAAAGGGACCACCCAGGCTCATGTTGATGACCTGCGCGCCGTGGTCCGCCGCGAAGCGGATCGCTTGCGCGATCGCCGCCATCGAGCCCGAGCCACTCGCCGACAGCACCTTCAGCGGCATGATCGACGCCTTGAACGCGACCCCGCTGACACCCAGGCCGTTGTGCGTCGACTGCGCGATCGTCCCGGCGACGTGCGTGCCGTGGCCGTGATCATCCGAGGCGTTCTCGGTGTCGTTGATGAAGTTGTAACCGGGGACGAACGTCGTGCCTGCTAGATCCGGGACGCGGCTGACGCCCGTGTCGATGACCGCCACCACCGCGCCCGCGCCTTGCCCCAACGACCAGGCCTCCGGCAGCCCGATCTGGGCCATGTGCCACTGATAGCGGTAGCAGGGATCGCTGGGGAACGTCCCGCGGGAGGCGCCCGGCTGGCCGCTGCTGCCCTGCTGTCCGCACTCAGCCTGCATCGAGCGATCATTCGGTGCCGCGAGCTCGGCCGCCTCCTCGTCGGGGGGGATCGACGCCTCGACGTCCCAGCTCACCGACTCGACACGGGGATCCCCGGAGAGGCGGCGCAGCGCGGCGGCGGCCTCACCCTCGGAGGCGAAGCGGACCCGGTACAGGCGGTCGTTCGCCGACCATCGGCTGATCGGCTCCTCGATCTCCGGGGTGGCGGCCAGGTCGGCGTCGGTGACGTCGTCTCGATAGTCGACGACCAGGGTCCGCGAATCGTGGGCGGCGGCCCAGGCAGCGCTCTCGTCCGTGTCGGCGACGGTCGTGTCGGGCTTGGCCGTGCTCTCGCGCGCCGCTGCGCCGTGCCACAGCCACCAAGCCCCCACGCCGGTACCCAGCAACACCACCAAAGGGACGAGCCGCGATTTTGCCATGATGTTTCAGGTAATGATACCCGCATTCCTCGTCGGCGCCGCTTTCCGCTGCCATGAGCCCCGCACAGGGTCGAGACGGACCATTGACCCGGTGCGCCCCGTTGACCGGAAGAGTGGCGTGGGCTACCGTCGACCACCAGTTTTCCCAGACTTTCCCTGCCGTTGCGAGGAGACCCCGAACGATGCTGTTCGCCCCACTGACGCCTCGAGGACTTCGGATCGGGTTCGGGATTTTTGTAACGGTGATTGCCCTGGTCGTGGCCCCCGTCGCGGCACGCGCCCAGAACGACGACAGCAACCCGGCGATCGAGAAGATCACCGCCCTCAACAAGAAGGCGCTCGACGCTTACAACGACCTCGAATTCGAGGAGTCCCGCAAGCTGCTGAAGCAGGCGCTGGATCTCTGCGCGAGCGCGGGCCTCGACAAGCACCCCGTCGCCGCGCGCACGCACATTCACATGGGCGTCGTGCTGATCGCCGCGAAGCAGCAGGACCTGGGCATCAAGCAGTTCAAGACGGCGATCGAGATCGAGCCCGAGATCCAGGTGACGAAGGCGCTCGCGAATCCGGAAATCCTGGAGGCCTTCAAGGCGGCCGGTGCCGACGCCACGCCCGCCGGTGGGGATTCCGGCGGACAACCAGCGGGCGGCGACACGGCGAAGCCCGCGCCCCCCGAAGAGGTGAAGGGCATCCAGCTGAACCCGCCCGCGCGTGGAAAGCGGGGGAAGGCGATCCCGCTCGTGGTGACGATCGGCGCCGACGTGACGGGATACACCAAGGTCCTGATCGAGTACCGACCGGAAGGCGCGCCGGAGTATCTCGAGCGCGAGATGAAGAAGTCGGGAAACAAATACGTCGGGGAGATCCCGGCCGACGCCACCGAGGGGAACCTCGTCTCGTACTACGTCGAGGCCGACAACGACGACGAGAACGCCGATTCGATCGCCACCAGCGGTTCGGAGGAGCGCCCTTACAACGTCTCGATCTCTGGTGGGTCGTCGGGCGACGATACCGGGGACGGGGGATGCCAGGGGGACGACTGCGACGAAGATGAAGGCGAGGCGGGCCCGCCCCTCTTCATCGGGTTGATGGGCGGCTTCGGCTACGGCTTCACCACCGGCAACGGCGAGATCAACGATCACAACAAGGTGAACCCGGGCTTCGCGCCGGCATCGGTGGCGCAGATCGCGCCTGAGGTCGGCTACTTCATCACGCCCAACTTCCGCCTGTCGCTGCAATTCCGCTATCAGATCGTGTCGGGGACGACGCCGCTGAACCTGGACAAGTACCTCACGCCGGCTTACCTGGCCTCGTACCCCCATGACATCGACAAATGCGGCGCCGATCATCTCTGCAGCACGCGCACGAAGTCGGCGCTGGCGGTGCTGGCGCGCGGAACCTGGCTGTTCGGGGCCGGCACCATTCGGCCGTATTTTTCGCTGGCGGTGGGCGGCGGACAGATCCGCCACCTGGTCAAATTCGACAGGCTGCTCGGCAAGGTGTGCGGGGCGATGGGTGATCAGACCTGCGTCGACACCGTGCTGTCCGGGCCCATCTTCGCCGGCCCGGGCGCCGGCGTGCTGTTCGCGCTCTCGCCGAACTTCGGCCTCCTCGTCGACCTCACCTCGGTGCTGGGCTTCCCGAACTTCACGTACAACTTCGACCTGAACGGCGGCGTCGCGCTGCGCTTCTGAGCGCCGCGCCGGCCACTCAGGTCTTCTCCGGCTCCCACAGCGGTTCGGGCTCGCCGTAGATGCGGCTGGCGTGGCGGCTCATCACGAACAGCGCGTCCGACAGACGATTCAGATACGGCAGCACCTGCGGGGCGAGCGATTCGGTGGTGGCGAGCCCGACCACCAGGCGCTCGGCACGGCGACAGACGGTGCGCGCGACGTGAAGGTACGACGCGACCCAACCACCGCCAGGCAAGATGAAGCTGCGCAGCTCGGGCAGCGCCTCGTTCCAGGCGTCGAGCTCGTGTTCCAGCGCGGTGACGTGCCGCGCTTCGATCCCTGGCTGCTGTGGATGTCGATCCTCGGGAAGCGTCGCCAGATCGCTGCCCAGGTTGAACAGCTCGTTCTGGATGCGGCGGAGAACCGCCTCGAGCTCGGCGGCGCCCGGGGGCGCGCCCGGCGTTGCCAGGGCGGTGCGCGCCAGGCCCAGGCAGGACATCAGCTCGTCGACGGTGCCATAGGCGTCGATGCGCGGGGCGTTCTTGGGGACCTTTTGCCCACCCACCAGACGGGTCTGGCCGCCGTCGCCTGCCTTCGTGTAGATCCGATTCAGCCGCACCATGGGGCTGGGTTATAAGCGTCGGTCACAACCAGGAGCAATCTTTCTTGTTTCAACCCAGACCGACCGCCGTGCTGTTCGACGCCGGCTTCACGTTGACGTTCCCGCATCCGGACGTGATCGCCCGCCACGCTGTCGACGCTGGCGTGATCGTCGACGCGAAGGCGCTGGCCCTGGCGGTCGACGAGGCCCGCCGAGAGCTGGCGCGCTACCCGTGGGCCGCCACGCCCGCGCAGCAGACCACCCGACCGAAGACCGCGGGTGCCGACTTTTTTCGGCGCATGCTCGTCCTCGCCGGCGCGACGGGGGACGACGCCCGCCTGGATCACGCGGCGACGGTGCTGTGGGACCGCCACCTGGAGAACAACATCTGGTGCCGCGTCGGGGACGGCGTCGAGGCGGCGCTCGTCCGGCTGCGCGCGGCGGGGATGCGGCTCGGCGTCATCTCCAACAGCGAGGGCACCATCGAGGCGATGCTGACCTCCGTGGGGCTGCGGCGCCATTTCGACGCCATCGTCGACTCGTGGCTGGTCGGCGTCGCGAAGCCGGATCCCGCCATCTTTCGCATCGCGCTCGATCGCCTGGGCGTGCCCGCGGCGGAGGCGGTGATGGTCGGCGACGTGCCGTCGATCGACATCGACGGGGCGCGGGCTGCCGGCGTTCGGGCCGTCCTGGTCGATCCCCTCGATCTTCACCCCACCGTCGACGTGCCGCGCGTGCCGGACGTCGCGGCGCTCGCCGAGCTGCTGCTGGGAAGCGCGCCGCCTGCCTGAGCCCCGGGTGAGATCGAGATCCAGGATCGCGTCGCGAGATCGAGCTGCAAGATCGCGCGAGGGGCGACGGGCTCTCGCCCGAACGCCCCTCTTCACGAGCTTCGCGATCGCTCCGCGCTAGGCGACGGCGTCCTTCGCGGCCTTGACCGGGCGAGCCTTCAGCACGCGGCGGGCGGGCTTCGCCTTGATGGTGATCGCTTCCTTCGTGAAGGGGTTGATGCCAGGGCGTTCCTTCGTGGCCGGCTTCTTCACGACCAGGAACTTCGCGAAACCAGGGAGGACGAAGATGCCGGTCTTCTTCATTTCCTTGTGGCCAATCGTGGCCAGGGACTCCAGCACCCCCGCGACGTCCTTGCGCGCCAGCTTCTGCTTGTGCGCGTCCGCGATCGTCTGGATCACCTGCGACTTCGTCATCACCTTGGCCATGGGATCTCCTTTCCTCGGTCCTGTCTTGGAGTGCGCTTGCCGACGTGCATGCGCGGTAACTTGGTCGGGGCACTGTAACAGGAAGTGCTTTGGATCAAGGAGAAATCAGCGGAAAAGCCGCAGAAATGGCGCTTCAGGTGCGACACGATCCGACAACGTCGGTCTACATCGCAGGTTGACGCCGAAGCGATCGCACGCGCGACCGGCCGAAACATTTCACCGCGTGGACCACGTGCCTCGGCATCGGCGCGCGTTGAAAGAATCGTGCGCGCTCGAGCGAGACGAACGCGCTCGTCCTTCGATCGAACAGGTGCATCCCAGCTGCGCGGTGACGGGTTTTATCGGCGATGGCGCGGCGTGGTTCTTGACCTGCTCAGGCGTTTAGTAGTAGCGTTCCGTCGCATGTCAGAGACGAAGCTCGCGTGCTCCGACGCGGTGACGTGGTTGCGGTCGCTGCCGGGCGAATCGGTGGATCTGGTCGTTACCGATCCGCCGTACGAATCGCTCGAGAAGCACAGGGCCATCGGCACGACCACCCGGTTGAAGGTCAGCAACGGGTCGAGCAACGCCTGGTTCCAGATCTTCCCGAACGACCGGTTTCCCGAGCTTTTCACCGAGATTCATCGGGTTCTGCGCCGGGACAGCCACTTCTATCTGTTCTGTGATCCGGAGACGGCCTTCGTGGCCAAGCCGCTCGCCGAGGCGGCGGGGTTCCGGTTCTGGAAGCCGCTCGTGTGGGACAAGAAGACGATCGGAATGGGCTACCACTACCGTTCGCGGTACGAGTTCATCCTGTTCTTCGAGAAGGGCAAGCGGCGCCTGCACGACCTGGCGATCGCCGATGTCCTGCCGGTGGCCCGCGTTCGCAACGGCTATCCCGCCGAGAAGCCGGTGGAGATATCGGAGATCCTGATCCGGCAGAGCACGAACCCGGGCCAGCTGGTGATCGACCCGTTCATGGGCTCGGGCAGCGTGGGGGTGGCGGCGGTGCGCGCGGGGCGGCGGTTCAGCGGCAACGACCTCGCCGACGGGGCGGTGGCGCATGCTCGGGGCAGGCTGGAAGAGGCCGCCCGCGAAGCGCAGCGCCGGGACGCGGCGGCAGCAGGCTGAGGTCTCAGTCGTCCTGCTCTGGCGGGACGGGCAGCTCGGGAATCTTCTCGGGCAGGCCGAAGTACAGGGTCAGCCAGTCGCGGAGCTCGTCGAACTCGACCGCCTTGCCGCTGGCGATCAAGAACGAGCGCATGTTCGGCGTGAACCCCTCGCCGGCGAAGACGACCAGCCCGCGAATGGGCCAGGCGGCGATGTCCTGGATGGTGGAGGGGATCTTCTCCTCGGCCGTCCCCTGCTCGCGCTGAAACTTGCATTCGATGCCGAGCGTCCGGCGCGTCTGCGTATCGGTCAGCACGATGTCGATGCGGCGTACGGCCCCCCAGATCCGGCGCGCCACCCGCACCTGCGTCCGCGCCTGAAGCCCCAGCGAGGTGGCCAGCTGCCGGACCGACTGGACCAGCTCGTCGCCGCTGTAGACCGCTGTCGCTCGTCCGGGCATCTCGTGCTCTACGTGATCAACAGCTCGGCGATCTTGCCGCGCCGGTCGCCCTTGCTGTTGACGGGGCGCGCCGCCAGCACCTTCTTGGTCGAGAAGACGGCTTCGTCATAGAGATGAGCGGCGCTGGACGAGTTCGAGAGGATGACGTGCGCCCCCAGCTTCTTGAGCGTCAGCGCGGCGTCGCGAAGCCGCTCCTGATCTTTCTCGCCAAACCGCTCGGCCGTGTACGAGGTGAAGTTCGCGGTGGAAGAGAGCGGGACGTACGGAGGGTCGAAGTAGACGACGTCCCCCTTCTTCACGTGTGCGAGCGACTGCTCGAAGTCCTGATGTTCAATCTGCGCGCTCTGCAGCGACTCCGAGCAGGCGCGCAGGTTGGCCTCGTCGAAGAAGCGCGCGTTCTTGGTGTGCGCGCCGAAGGGGACGTTGAACTGGTTCTTGCTGTTGACCCGATACAGCCCATTGAAGCCGGTCTTGTTCAGGAAGATGAACCAGGCCGCGACCTCGACGTCCGTCCCCTTGTCGATGTCCCGCTGCCGCATCTTTTCGAAGAAATCACGCTCGCGACGGTACCCGTTCAACAGGTCGATCACCTTGCCTACATTCGTCTGAATGCCCCGGTAGGTCCGCACCAGGCGAAGATTCAGATCGGACAACCGCGCGGCGGTGCCCGGTGGCAAGGCGAAGAACACGGCGCCTCCCCCCAAAAATGGCTCGTGATAGGTGCCGAAATCCGCCGGGATATGGCGGCGGATCTCGCCGAGCAACTGGCGTTTCCCTCCTGCCCATTTGACGAAAGGTTTGGGCGGACGCGGCTTCACCGCCGCTTCACCGCTCGGGGCCGCCTTCGCCGCCTTGCGTGGCGCCTTCGTGACGACGAGAGCTCGCCTGCTCTTCGCCGGCTTGCTCTTGGCGGGCTTCGCGGTTCGCGCCGGACGCTTCGAGGCCGCTGCTTTCTTCTGGTTCGCCATGAAGCTCGTGGGACGCGGTCGCACAGGCTATCGCCGCCACCCGATCGCGTCTAGCCCCGGCTCGGTCCGCCGCCGTGCTAAGCACCCGGCCATGGCGAACATCGACGATCTTCAGAAGCAGATGGAAGCGCGGCTGGCGCCCGCCATCGCGGAGCTGGCCGGGGCCGGCAAGGAATCCGACCTGGCCCTGGTCCGGGCCCTCATCCACCGAGGCGTCCACCTGCTGGCCGAGCGGCGCGCCGGCGAGTTCTGCGCCCTGGCGACCTACGTGGCCGAAATGCTGGGCCACGCCCACGGCCTGATGCACGGCGCCGACCCCGCGGGCCCGGCCCACACCGACCGGGTCCACTGAACGGGGGCGTATCCCCCCTAGCATCCCGAAGTTTTTCCACTAGACTCCGCGCCTTTCCGCAACCCGCCTTCCGCCTGCTCGCACTCAAAGGAAAAAGTCACATGGGCTCGTTCGCAATGGACAAAATCCGCAACATCGGGATCTCGGCGCACATCGACTCGGGCAAGACCACGCTCTCCGAGCGCATCTTGTTTTATACCGGGAAGATTCACCGCATCGAGGAGGTCAGAGGAAAGTCCGGCGTGGGCGCCAAGATGGACTCGATGGACCTGGAGCGCGAGAAGGGCATCACCATCCAGTCGGCAGCGACCTACTGCATCTGGAACGGCTACAACATCAACCTGATCGACACCCCCGGACACGTCGACTTCACCATCGAGGTCGAGCGCGCCCTGCGCGTCCTCGACGGCGCCGTGCTGGTGCTCTGCGGCACCTCCGGCGTGCAGTCGCAGTCGTACACCGTCGACCGGCAGATGCGGCGCTACAACGTCCCGCGCATCGCCTTCATCAACAAGCTGGATCGCGCCGGCGCCGACCCGGCCCGCGTCACCGGTCAGCTCAAGGAAAAGCTTCGCCACAACACCATCACGGTGCAGCTCCCCATCGGCGCCGAGGCTGACTTCGAAGGCATCATCGATCTCGTCAAGATGAAGGCCTTCTTCTTCGACGGCGACAACGGCGAGGACATCCGCGAGGAAGAGATCCCGGCCGACCGCCTCGAGGAGGCGAAGACCGCCCACCACAACATGATCGCCTCCATCGCCGACCACGACGACGAGATGGCGGAGATGTTCCTGTCCGAGCAGTCGCCCAGCTTCGAACAGCTCCAGGCTGCCATCCGCCGCGCCACCATCAGCTTGAAGATGACGCCGGTGTTCATCGGCTCGGCCTACAAGAACAAGGGCGTTCAGCTGCTGCTGGACGGCGTCCTGGCGTACCTGCCGAATCCCGCGGAAGTCCAGAACCTCGCCCTCGACCAGAACAAGAACGAAGAGAAGGTGATCCTCGAGTCGGATCCCAAGAAGCCGTTCGTGGGCCTGGCCTTCAAGCTGGAGGACGGCAAGTACGGTCAGCTCACGTACATGCGCGTCTACCAGGGCTCTCTGGCGAAGGGCGAATTCATCGTCAACAACTCGTCGGGGCGCAAGCGCGTCAAGGTGCCGCGTCTGGTGCGCATGCACTCGAACGAGATGAACGACATCGATTCCGTCTCGGCGGGGGACATCGTGGCGCTGTTCGGCGTCGAGTGCGCCTCGGGCGACACGTTCACCACCGAGGACATCAACTACACGATGACCTCGATGCACGTGCCGGACTCCGTCATCTCGCTGGCGGTGTCGCCGAAGGACAAGACCTCGACGCAGAACTTCTCCAAGGCGTTGAACCGCTTCACCAAGGAGGATCCCACCTTCCGCGTGCACCGCGACGAGGAGTCGGCCCAGACCATCATCAGCGGCATGGGCGAGCTTCACCTCGAGATCTACATCGAGCGCATGAAGCGCGAGTACGGCACCGAGGTCATCGCGGGCAAGCCGCAGGTGGCGTACCGCGAGGCGATGAGCCTGAAGTCCGAGTTCAGCTACACCCACAAGAAGCAGACCGGCGGCTCCGGCCAGTACGGCAAGGTAGCGGGCTACATCGAGCCGCTGCCCGCCGAGCACGAGACCGGCTTCGAGTTCGTCGACGACATCGTGGGCGGCTCGATCCCGCGCGAGTTCATCCCTGCCTGCGAGAAGGGGTTCCGCGAGGCGGTCAAGAAGGGTCCGCTCATCGGCTTCCCCATCGTCGGCGTCCGCTGCCTGATCAACGACGGTCAGTCCCACCCGGTCGACTCGTCCGAAATCGCCTTCCGCACGGCGGCCCTCATGGGCTTCCGCGAGGCCTACGAGCGCGCCAAGCCGACCATCCTCGAGCCGATCATGCGCGTCGAGGTGCAGTTCCCCGAGGAGTTCCAGGGAGCGGTCCTCGGCCAGGTCAACCAGCGCCGCGGCACCATCATCTCCACGGAGAAGCTGGAAGGCTTCGTGCAGGCCATGGCCGAGGTCCCCTTGAACGACATGTTCGGCTACTCCACCGACCTCCGCTCGGCCACCCAGGGCAAGGGCGAGTTCACCATGGAGTTCGCCAAGTACGCCGAGGTGCCGAAGCAGCAGCGCGAAGCGATGGTCGCCGAATACAAGGCGAAGCGCGAAAAAGAGCGGGCGTAAAGGCACGCAGGGGGGACTACGTCCCCCCTACGAGACCCCCCTCGGTCCTGAGGTGGGCCGGCGCGGCGAAGCCGCGCCTCCCGGGTGAAGACTCGCGCCTTACGGCGCTCTGGCGATCCGCCGCCGAGGAAGGTCAGGCCTCGGGATGCGGCGGACGTGGTGGGGGTGACGGTGGTGGCGAGGCTTCCGCTGGCGGTGGGCGAGGGGGAAGGGGGACGTGGAGGCCCGAGTCGTCGCTGTGGGCCGGGGAGTAGCGGCGGGAGGGGAGCTGGGCGTGGTACAGGTTCTTGTTGCGCAGGGCGATGAACGCGATCCCTTCGGCCAGCATCAAGGGAACCAGCAGGTCATAGCTGCCCGCCAGCTCGCACACGATGATGAGCGAGCTGAGCGGCGCATGCGCCAGCCCGCCGTAGAACGTCCCCATGGCGATGAGCGCGAACGCCGCCGGATTGAGCCGCGGGTCATCCAACAGCAGCTGCACCGCCCGTCCGAACGCCCCCCCGAACAGCCCACCAATCACCATCGAAGGCGCGAAGTCGCCAGCGCTTCCCCCCGACCCGATCGTCAGCGACGACGCGAACAGCTTCGCGATGCACAGCCCCCCCAGCAGCGCCACCGCGCTCCAGCCGCCAGGAAGCCACGACGCCCCGCTGATCGCCACCTGCACCGCGCCGTAGCCGCCCCCCAGCAGCCCGACGCCCTGGCCCGGCTGCCCGATCTGCCAACCCACCAGCATGATGAGCGGCACCGCGAACAGCCCCAAGGTCAGGCCGCCCAGCGCTGGCTTCGACCATTCCGGAATGGCGAGCCTGGCGGTGACGTTCTGGACGGCGCGCAGCGTGCGGACGAACAGCCCCGCCAGCAGCGCCACCATGATCGCCATCAGTCCGTAAAGCCACAGGTGCCCCGGGACGAACGGGAAGCGACTCGGCTGCGCGAACAGCGTCGACTCGCCGAAGATCGAGATGACCACCGAATAGGCCACCACGCTGGCGAGGACCGCCGGGATCAGCGCGTCCGACTCGAAGTCGTCGTGATACAGCACCTCGACCGCCAGCAGCGCCGCCCCCAAGGGCGTGCGGAACACGGCGGCGATGCCGGCCGCCACGCCGGCCACCATCAGGATGCGCCGCTCCGCCGCCGTGACCCGCAGCAGACGACCCACCGTCGAGCCCAGGGCCCCTCCGATCTGCATCGTCGGCCCCTCGCGCCCGCCTGAACCGCCGCTCCCCAGGGTGAACAGCGACGCCAGCGCCTTCACCCAGATCACCCGCCGCCGGATGATCCCGCCGCGGTGATGAAAGGCGTCGATCATGGCGTCGCCCCCGCCGCCCCGCGTCTCGGGCGCCAGCTGCGAGATGATGCCACTCGCCAGCGCGCCCACGGCGGGCAGCAGCACCAGCAGCCAGGGGCGAAATTTGTGCGGCAACTCGGCGCGGGGCAGGAAGTTCTCGCCCGCCGCCCGCAGGGGGTGGTAGCCCCCCAGATCCTCGATCAGGATGCGCTGCAGGTATTCCAGGCCGGCGAAGAACGCCGCGCCGACCAGCCCGGCGACCGCGCCCACCACCGCCGCGTGAAAAAGCGATCGCCCGATGATGGTCAGATCGACCCCCGAGGCGTCCGTCAGGATCGCGCGCAGCGCGTCCTTGGGCTTCCGCGCCCGCAGCCGATCGATAAGGGAAGCCATGCCGGGAGCCCATGATGGCCCCACAAAGGGCCAATTGGCCAGTCATTTGGCGGCTGAGCGGCTCGATCGGGCGGTTCCCGGTGGGCTGTGATATAGCAGGCCGCTCGATCATGGACCGCGGTGCTGCCGCCTTTTACGACCTCGACGGAACGCTGGTGCGCACGAACCTCGTGCACGCGTTCATGTACGCGGCCAAGAACCAGCAAGGGCTCATCAAGAGCCTCGTCAAGACCGCGGCGACGTTCGCCAGCGTGCCGCTGTTGATGGGGGCCGACATCTACAGCCGTCGCCTCTTCAACGACGTCTTCTTCGTCCGGTACAAGGGCGAATCCGAGGACCGGCTGCGCTACCTGTCGGACGAGCTGTTCGACAACGCCATCCGACCCTCGATCTTCCCGGGGGCCTACGAGCTCATCCAGAAGTCGAAGCAGCTCGGCCTGCGCCAGGTGCTGGTGACGGGGGCCATCGACTTCACGGTGCGGCCGCTCGCCAAGCATCTCGGCATCGACGACTACGTGACCAACCGGCTAGAATTCGTGGACGGCATCGCGACGGGACGACTTCTGCCCCCCGTCATGGCGGCCGCCACCAAGGCCAGCTGGATGCGCATCTACGCAGAAAAGGAGAACCTGAACTTGTCCGACTGCTACGCCTATTCGGACAGCATGAGCGACCTGCCGATGCTGTCCGTCGTGGGGCACCCCACCGCCGTCAACCCGGACTTCCGCCTGCGTGGAACCGCCCGCCAGCACGACTGGCCCATCCTGGATCTGCGATGAGAGAGCGCGCCCCCAAGGTGTTCCGCGGCCCCACCCCCCGCCGCAAGGAGGACGACCAGGTCGTCTACATCGACACCGATTCGGCGCCGCGCGTGCTGTTCTCGGGCGAGGACCTGCTGCTCGAGGATCTGCCCGTTGGCACGCGGGTGGTCTACCCCAAGCCCCCCATCGAGGGGCTGGCCAACCCGGGCGCGGCCATTCGCTACGCCCTCAATCATCCGCTCGGCACCGAGCCGCTGTACGCCCAGCTCATGCCGGGGATGCGGGTCACCATCGCGCTCGACGACATCAGCATGCCGCTGCCGCCCATGGTGCGCCCGGACGTGCGCGAGATGGTGCTCGAGATCCTGCTCGAGATGCTGGACGCGAACGGCGTGGACGACATCCACATCATCGTGGCCACCTCGCTGCACCGCCGCCACACCGCCGCCGAGATGCGCCGCATGGCGGGCGACAAGGTGTTCGACGCGTTCTATCCCGATCGCTACTACAACCATGACGCCGAGGATCCCGACGGCATGGTTCAGCTGGGCGTCACTTCTCACAACGAGCCGGTGAACATCAACCGGCGCGCCGTCGAGAGCGATCTCGTCATCTACGTGAACGTGAACTTCGTGCCCATGAACGGCGGGCACAA
Organism: Polyangia bacterium; assembly: GCA_036500205.1. Lineage (GTDB taxonomy): Bacteria > Myxococcota_A > Polyangia > Fen-1088 > Fen-1088 > DASYCK01. Next base: position 13,687 of record DASYCK010000271.1, read on the forward strand.
GTCGGTGGCGGTGGGGCTGTGCGACTACGACAGCCTGCGCCCGCACCACGAGCCGGAGACCATCCGCAAGTCCGACAGCTACATGGATCCGAAGAACTCGATGCTGAGCACGAAGATCGGGCGCATGGGCGCTCTGGTCGACGAGCACATGAACGTGTTCCACATCGAGACCGCCCTGAACAACCGCATGTACGCGGGCGCCACGGCGTTCCTGGCCAAGAACGAGGACCAGTACACCGAGTTCGATCGCATGAAGTTCGAGGCCATGCGCTGGACCCTGTCGAAGCTGCCCCCGGCTGCGAAGCGGAAGGTGTTCCAGTCGATCCCGGCGCCCTATCAGCTCATCGCTTGCCACGCGGGCAAGACCGAGCCGGTGCACGAGAAGATCGTCGAGAAGTGCTTCGAGCAGTACGCGGTCGACGTGCGCGGCCAGGCGGACATCCTCATCTGCGGGATCCCGTTCGTGTCACCGTACAACGTGAACTCGATCCTGAACCCGCTGCTGGTGCAGGTGATGGCGCTGGGCTACTTCCACAACATGTACCGGGGCAAGCCGGTGCTGAAGAAGGGGGGCGTCATGATCATCACGCACCCCTGCTACGACGAGTTCGACCCCAACCATCACCCCAGCTACATCGAGTTCTTCAATCGTCTGCTGCCCGAGACGCGCGACGCGATGAAGCTGCGGCACAAGTACGAGGAAGAGTTCGCCCACAACCCCAGCTACATCGAGATGTACCGGCGCGGCAACGCTTATCACGGCGCCCACCCGTTCTTCATGTGGTACTGGGGCGAGAACGGTCGCCAGCACGTGGGCAAGGTGATCGTGGCCGGGGCGCAGAACGCGCACGTCCCGGCGATGCTGGGGTGGGAGCGGGCCCAGTCGGTCACCGAGGCCATCGCCATGGCGAAGAGCTTCGTCGGTCCGTCGCCCGAGATCACGCTGATGCATCACCCGCCGATCGTGATGATGGACGTCGAGTGATCCGGTCCCGGGTCGCTTCGTTCGTTTCGCATCTGGTGAAACCGAAGCCGCCCGGGCGCGGTCGCAATTTTTCGCGCAAGCGGGTGCTCGGCGAGTCGATCGCCCACGCCGTTTACGGCAGCGGCTGGGCGGCCCGCGCCTGGGGCCGGGTGCCCGGGCGGACCACGGTCGACGTGGTTCGACACGAGCTGGCGCTGCTGCCGCCGCGGGGCGAGGCGCGGACGCCCTTGCGCGTGGCGTTCGCCTCCGACTTCCACATCGGCCCGCTGACGGCGCCCGCGCTGCTGGACAACGCCTTCGCGCGGCTGAGCGAGCTGCGCCCCGACGTGCTGGTGCTGGGGGGCGACTACGTCTACATGGAGGCGACGGCGGCCATGGCGCGCGAGCTGGAGGCGCGGGTGGCGGCCGTGCCGGCGAAGACCAAGCTGGCCATCCTGGGCAACCACGATCTGTGGACGCATCATGATCGCATCGAGGACGCGCTCCGGCGCGCCGGCGCGACGCTGCTGATCAACGACGCCGCGTTCCTGCCCGCCCCGTTCGACGACGTGGCCTTCGTGGGGATCGACGACGTGTGGACCGGGCACCCCGACATCGAGCGGGCGCTGGCGGCCGCCGCCGGCGCGACGCTGCGGCTGGGCGTGGCGCACTCGCCCGAGGCGGTGCCGCTGATGGTGAACCGCGGC
>DASYCK010000272.1:0-11246 GCA_036500205.1 Polyangia bacterium
GACCGCCTCGAGGGGCAGGCGCAGGCGGAACAGCGCGCCGCCCAACGCCGACGTGTCGGCCTCGATGCGGCCGCCGTGCGCCTCGATGAAGCGCCGCGAGGTCGGCAGCCCCAGCCCGGTGCCGTTCGGCTTGGTGGTGAAGAACGGCTCGAACAGGTGCGCGCGCGCCTCCGCCGACAGCCCGGGGCCGTCGTCGCCTACCTCGATGGTCGCCTCGCCGCCCTTGGCCGCGACCGCCACGGTGACCGCGTGCCCCGCCTCGACGGCGTTCTTGATCAGGTTCACCATCACCCCCTGGATCTTGTGGGCGTCGCAGCGGACGGGCAACGTCGGCGGCGCGTTCACCGTCAGCGTCACGGCCCGGTCGGCCACCAGATCGCTCACCGCTTCGGCCGCGCGCGCCACCACGGCGGCCAGATCGGCCGGCGCCCGGTCGATGCGCGGCGACCGCGAGAACGACAGCAGAGAATCGACCACGTCGCGCAGGCGCGCGATCTCGCCGACCACCTGGGGGCGCAGCCGCGCCACCCGCGTTTGGTTCGCGGGGTCCTGCGCGATGAGCTCGACGGCCATCCCCAGCCCGTTGAGCGCGTTCTTGAGCTCGTGGGCGATCGCCGCCGAGGTCTTCCCCATCGCGGCGAAGCGCTCCGCCTCGACCAGCGCCGCCTGGATCGCGACCAGCTCCTGCGTGCGGTCGCGCACCCGCTGCTCGAGCAACCCGGCCGCCTCGCGCAGCTCCTGGTCGCGCTTCTGGATCGACGCCTCCATCTGCTCGAACGCCCCGAGCAGCGTCGAGATCTCCTCGGTGCCGGCCGGGCGCTGCGTCGCCCCGGCGCGCGGCCGGTCCCCGCGCGCGATCCGGATCGCTCCGTCGGCCAGCGCCTGCAGCGGCCGCGACAGGTAGGTCGACAGCAAGACGCCGGCGATGGTCGCCACGATGATCCCCAGCACCAGGATCCCGCCCAGGGTCACCCCCTGCTGCTCGATGTTCGCCGTCAGTGTCCGCCAGGGCCAGGAGAACACCACCGCATACCGCGTCCCCCCGCCCACCGGCGCATAGGCGAACAACGCCTTCTGCCCGCCGGTCTCTCCGATCAGCGTGCCGCTGACGTCGTTCGAGGCGGCCGCGATCGCCTGCGCCCAGCCGGAGCCGCCGACGACGCGCGGCCGTCCGGGCGGGTAGATCACCCGCCCCGGGGTCCCGAAGTCCACGTCCTGGTCGATGAGCACGGCGTCGGTGTCGCGCGGCAGGTTCTCGCGGAACGTCGGCGAGATCAGGTTGTTCTCGCCCAGCGCGATGACGCCCACCAGCGCGCCGACGACGCGCCCGCCACGCACGACCGGCTGCACGATCTTCAAGGTCTGCCCCAGCGCCGGCTCGTCGGTGATGCGGAACATCGGCCCGGCGGCGCCGCCCCGCACCGCCTGGAACCACGGCCGGTCGCCGAAGGACTCGCCGCGAAACGCCGACCCGTTCGGCACCGAGCGCACGCAGCGGCCGCTGCGGTCGAGCAGCAGCACGGCCGTGTTGTAGAGGACCGAGTGCGCGTGCGCGCCGGACAGGATCTGCTCCTCTTGCAAGAGGTCGGGGTCGGCCGGGTTCATGTCCGGCAGCAGCGCCAGTCGCTTCAGCTCGTCCTCGAGGATCTCGAAGTTGTCGCGCAGCGCGAAGGCGCGATTCTCCGCGAACAGCTGGTACTCGGTGGTCAGCTCGCGCCGCATCGTGCGCGCCGACTGGTAGACGGTCGTCCCGCCCGCCAGGCCGATCGACACGACCAGCAGCGACGTCAGGACCAGCGAAAGCTCCGTCCGGAGGGTCAGAGCCGTAACGCTAGCACCGCGCGGGACCTTTTACACACATCGTGCCGCGCCGAAACCACCCCTTGACCACGCGCGGGCTAGCTTGCGAGCTGAAGGAGGTCCTGATGATGTCAGCCTTGTCCCGGGGGAGCGCGGGGTTCGCGGCGAAGATGGTCGGCATCGGCCTCGGCGCCGGTCTCTTGCTGGTGGTGTGCGAGTTCTTGCTGGACACCTGGTTCCGCCTCATCCGGTGAGCGCCGGCCTCGACGCACCAGGCCCCCGGAGCCGTGGTCATGGGCGTGCCTCGAGGATGCGTCAGGTGCCGAACAGGAAGCCGGTCGCCATGACGCCGAGAACAAAGGCCGCCGCCCAACCCAGCCCGAGGGTCGCGCGAGCCAGCTGCAGCCGCAAGGGGCCTCTCCAGGGAGGCCAGACGACCAGGCTCGCCAGAAAGATCACGACGGCGGCCAGAAACAGCAGCCTCGACACCGTGACCAAGGTACACAGGGGCGGCAGCGGAATATCGGGCGAGCCGGCGGTGCAGCTCGTTTCGGAGTAGTAGACGAGGCCGCTCGTCCCAGCACCGAGCACGCTCGCGGCCAGCGCCCCGAGCGCCAGGCGCATCCCCGCGAGGACACTCGGCGCCTCGCTGTGCGCTTGTACGAGGGCTCGCCGGCCCGCCACGGCCAGGAATCCGAACATGACGATGGCACCGACCAAGGAGACTGCTTCGTGCGCGCCAACCAACCGCAGATGCATCTTCAGACCGCCCTCCGTTGATTCTCCCTCCCAACGGACCCGCTCGCCATTTCAAATGCGAGGGGTCGGCGCGCGTGACAGGACGCGGTCGCCCGATAGCTACCTTCGCGGTTCTGTCCACCGGATGGGATCAAGCCCAGCCGCGCCCATCCGTCTGCAACGGCGTTAGACGGCCTTAGAAGTACTTCCCGGAACCATTCCCGTGCGGATGCAGCTCAATGAGCGCGTACACAAACGGGCGCACGGAGATGCCACAAGACGAGCACGTACTCTCCACACCCCTCGGGATCATGATCCCGCACCCGGACAGAAGAAGTGACGTCCGGAAAGGTCGGGCTGCGTGACCAACGTTCCGTCGGTCGCCGCGTACATGCTCCGCAGCTTGCGACTAAGGTCGATCGAGAACTCGAGTTCACCGCTCGAGCACCGCAACCAGCCACGCGGATCCTCATCGAGTCGGGCGCTGCACTTCGGGCAGTACATTCGTCCGTCTAACGATCACGCGTTCAGCGGCGGCGCGCAAGCGCGGTCCGCTGCAACGCGCGGTTGGACAGCGCCCTCAACGCTGGCCGGGGGACACCTCGGAGCGGCCGGACCCGTCTCGCGAACACCAGAGTGACGGGTTGCCTTGCCCTACGCCAGAAAGAAGGAAATCGTCTCGAGGGCGCTGTCCTCGGTCAGAGCTCGCTACTGGTATGTGACATAGGCGTTGTTGACGGGGCAGGTACCCGCATCGCTCAGCGTGTCGTTGCCGCCCAAGTTCCGCACCGCGAACTCGACCCCAAACGTGCCGACCTGCGCAGAGGCGCCTTTCTGCTGGTAGATAGTCAGGCGGCCGGCCATCTGTCCCGCTTCGAGCCAGGAGAGCGCCTGTTGAGGGATCGTCCCCCCATCGTCGGCCGCCGGAAACGAACATGAGACGTCGACGACATTGCCGTACTTAGAGTACGAGATCAGGTCGACGCCGACGGTCGCATCAGTCTCCCCCCCCGTCCAGACCAGCGACAGGTCCTGGCTACGCGAGATCGTGTAGGTCCCGGGAACGTCGAAAGCGGATCCGTCGGGCGGCGGCACCAGCGTCGGTTGAGACAGAGCGAGGCAGCCCGGCGCGTCGACCGCAAGCGAAAACGCCGGCACATCGCTGCTCCCCGCCGCCGTGACTGTCAGAGTATCGCCGGGCGCGAAGAGCGTGGCGCCCGTGTCGAAGATATTGTCCTGGGTGTACGTCCCGTCTGCATTCGGCGAAAGGACAAGCGACGACTGATCCGCGAACTCGAGTGTCAGCTTCCCGGCCTGCGGTCGCGCGCAAGGTTGCCTGGGGATCGCGCAACCCGTGGTGGTCACGACGCATGGACCGAAGGTCCCCAGGTCGCAGACCGCAACCCCGCTCGAACCGGTGCCATCCGCTGCCAAGTCCCAATCATCGTCGCCGGGGGGCGAATCGACAAGCTCCCCTGCCCGCGTGAACGACGCGCTGAACGCTCCGTATATGTAGTTATCGAAACCCTCGAATTGTCCGCTCTGGGCCACGCTGACGGTAGCCTGGTCGCGCGGGGCGAGAGCCGCCGATCCAGCGTCCCAGCCCTCCATATTGCACGCGGCGTCCGCGCTCCCCGTGCCGCGCGAGTCGTTCTTTCCATCCGAGGCGTCGCCAGGGGCGCCGTCACGGTGGGCAAGATTGAGGCCCGCGTCGTGGTCGACGGAGTGCCCGCCGTCGCAGCCAATCACTGCGAGAAGGACGGTCGCCATCGCCAGCTTAGTCTCGTCGGTCACCGGCATCCGTTGTCTGTGCAACGATCACGCGTTCAGCGGCGGCGCGCAAGCGCCGTCCGCTGCAACGCGCGGTTCGACGGCTCACCCTCGGCGCTGCAACCAACCCTCAAAGTCCATAGCTCCATGAAGAACGGTCAAGATTCGCACCTCGGCGGCGAAGACCTGATACAGAAGACGATACCGGTAGACGAAGATCTCCCGTATCGTGCTGATGTCCGTTTCGGGGACGACTCGGCCGCGCTCCGAGAAAAGAGATAGCGACTCGGCTGCGGCCAGCACTACCTCGAGAACCTTGGCGGCTGTTTCAGCGGAGTCGGACGCGATGAAGCTGAGGATCTCGTCGAGCGAGTCCCGAGCAGAACTTGCCCAGGCTACTACGCGGCGCCCTTCACCCATTTGCGGCGAAGCTCCTCGGCGACTTGCTCGCGGGGAATCAACTTTCCCGCTTCGGCGTCGGCCAACCCGGCCTCGACCTTCTGGATGACGTAGAGATGGTAAAGGACGTCCTCGAGGCTGCAGTCATCGGGTAGCCGATCGAGAAGGGCCCTGACGGTCTTCTTCGCCGGTTGCATCCGAGGAGGATAGCATGCTCGTCGCTCGCTGGCGGAACGCGTCTCGAGCGCTCGCTGTCCGTCAAACGATCTGCCGTTCAGCAGCGAACGCCGGGTCGCCTTCGAGCGTACCACGGCCGCGAGGAGCCGCGGGCGCAGCCCGCGGCGTCGCGGTATTAGTCCGCCTACGCGCGGACGGGTGTGCGTTCGTCTGCTGCAACGGCGGGTTCGACAGAAAGCGCGGCGCAACCAGTTGACTCCCAATACCTTGGGGCCTCTCGATGTTCTGCCCCAAGCTCACCTTCGATGACGACCGGAGCCCCGCCGATCTTGAATTCGCGGATGTTGTCGTCGCCAGCGCCGTTCGAGGGGAAGTCAGCGATCGCCGCCCCGCGATCGAGGTTCCGTCGGCGGCCGAGCGAGAGATCAGCCCGTGCGCGGGGCCCGGCGCGCGCACCAGCGTCCGTGCGTCGCCCAATGCAACATGGCCGGCACCCGTTCCAGGACCGTCGCCCACATCCTCGCGGCCCATCGGCCTACGACCGGACCACCGCGTGCCCCACCGCCACGTCCAAAGAACGACCGCGCTTTGCTGGCTAACTCGCATTCTCCACAGTTGGATAATCCTTGGCCACACCAATCTCGCAGCCACCCTGCAGGAGCAGTCCTTCGCGATTCCGCGAACTTGCCGGGCGGGGCCTCGCTGGGTAATCCGATAAGGGCCGCGGCGAAGGCCGCGACGGTGTGGCCGGGATCGCGGCCACGTCAGCGATCGAGGGGGCTGCGAACGCCACCGGCGCCTCGATTCAGGACGTGGGTGTAGATCATCGTGGTGCTGACGTCCTTGTGCCCGAGAAGCTCCTGGATCGTGCGGATGTCGTAGCCGGATTCCAAGAGATGGGTTGCGAAGGAGTGGCGGAGGGTGTGGGGCGTGACGTGTTTCGGAATTCGGGCGGCGACGACGGCGCGCCGGACCTCTTTTTTGTACGACTGTCTCGTGAAGGTGGTGGCGACGGGTCTCCCCGGTGGCGACGTCGACGTATGTGCGGCTCGCCGGGAACACCCACTGCCAGGCCCACTCTCTGGGCGCGGAGGGGTACCCGAACGCGATCGAGCAGGCGAACCTCCGTTCGCGGGGGCAGCACCGGGACATCTTCGGCGCGGCGAAGCGGAATCACTTGGCCTCCCGACCCAGGCTCGGTCGATCTCATCGAGACGATTATCGAAGCGCGGCGCCCGTCCTGGGCAAGGAAGCGGAGCCTTCTTCTCGATCAAGCTGTCCATGCTGTTCGAGGGTTACGGCGTCGTCCCCGGCCTCAACAACGAGGGGCTCGCCAAGGCGATGGGGCGCATGAGGACCTGCTGACGTAGGGGACGTTAAGGAGCGCCGTCGACGTCGATGACGCCGCCGGTGATGGCCTTCGACCCGCTGGCCGACAGCGCCGTCGTCATGAACGTCCCCTGCAAGCGCGTGAAGTCGGTGCGGGTGTACGTGACCGAGCACGGGGAACCCTGGTGGGGCGGGCCGCCGTACGTCTGGCCTGGTCCCGCGTCGGGCCCGCCAGCGAAGTACGTGTACGTGATGGAACTAATGTCGCTGCTCGTGCACTGGTAGGTCACGGGCGGCTCGCTCGAGAAGCCGGTGCCGCTGGCGGTCTCGATCACTATCTCCTGCGTGCGGTCGCTGGTCCACGCCACGATGCTGACGGCGTCCCCCTCCCGGCTCGAGTGGACCTGATCGAAGACCACCGGCGTGCCGTCGACGTTTGCGCTCACGATCGGGGGGCCGAACCCGGGCGCGTCGGTGACGGCGGCACTCGCGTCGTGGGTATCGCGGCCGGCGTCGAACATGGAGGCCGGGCGGTCGGCGCGCGCGGCTGCGTCAGTTGTGGGCGCGGTCGGCGTGGCGACGCAGGTGACGCCCGTGTCGCAAGTCGTGGCTGCGCCCACGCAGGCCGCCTCCAGCGAGGCGACGTCGGGCTGGAGCTGCAGGCGCGTCTGGCATTGGCTGCGGCATACGTCCAGCCAGGCGGCGTCGATGTCCGACCGCCCCGCGCAGAGATCCCCCACCTGTCCGCAGACCGCCGCGCAGTCGACGGGCCCCGCCCCCGCGGCGTCGGAGCGGGTGTCGGCGTGGCCATCGGTTGTCTGGGCACCGCCGCCCTTCGAGCCGCAGCCGAGCGCGCCGACGATGACAAGGGTAGCGATCAGCTTGCCGCCGCGAGGGACCGCGCGCGCCGGGGTCACAGTCAGGGTGGTCACGGACCCCGGATAGTAACTCGGCGACCACGCCTCAGGCCAGGGCTCAACGATGTCTGGGGCCGGCCCTCTTGGGGCCCGATTCACCGCTTCCAGGCGGCCAGGATCTCGTCGACGCCCTGGTTGGCGGCCGCGTCGACGGCCTGGCGGGACTTGTCGGCGTCGAACCAGGCGACGGTGCGCTTGATCCCCTCGGCGAAGGGGATCTCGGCCTGCCAGCCGGGGACGAAGGACTTGATCTTGGTGTTGTCGAACAGCGCGCACCAGCTCTTGTCGCCCAGCAGGCCCGCCCCGGTGTCCGGGTCCAGCTTGGCGATGAACTCGCTGGGGACGTGGACCAGGTTCGGGTCGGCGCCGGCGGCGCGGCCGCAGAGGCGCAGGATCTGGTCCCAGGTCAGCCACTCGTCCGACGTGACGTGGAAAGCGTGGCCGATGGCCCGCGGGTTGCCGCACAGCCCGAGGAATGCGCGCGCGAAGTCGTCGGCGTGGGTCAGCGTCCAGAGCGACGTCCCCTCGCCGTGGATGATGATCGGCAGGCCGCGGCGAATGCGGTCGATGATGGTGTAGTCGGACTTGCTGACCGCCACCGGGACGATGGTGTCGTAGGTGTGCGACGGGCGGACGATGGTCATCGGGAAGCCGGTTGTGCGGTGGGCCCGCATGAGCGCCTCCTCGCAGGCGATCTTGTTGCGCGAGTACTCCCAGTAGGGGTTCGAAAGCGGCGTCGACTCGGTGATCATCGGGTGCGACGGCGGCTTCTGGTAGGCCGAGGCCGAGCTGATGAAGATGTATTGGCCCGTCGATGCTCGATCGCCGGCCGCCGCTGGCCCGCCGGCGAACCAGGCCAGATCGCGCTCGATGTCGGACGGCAGGAAGGCAATCCAGTTGACGACCACGTCGTAGCGGGCGCCGCGCAGCGCGGCCGGCGGGGCCCCGGCGTGGACATCGTGCTCGATGATCCGGACGCCGGCGGGGAGCGGGTGCTTCCGGCTCTTGCCGCGGTTCATGAGGTGCAGCTCGTGCCCGCGCTCGACCACCAGCTTGCTCAGTGTCGAGCTGATGTTCCCCGTACCGCCGATGAACAGGATCTTCATGCGCGGCAGTATATATTCGACCGTCATGCCTTACGACCACAGCACCGTCGAGCCCAAGTGGCAGGCCCGCTGGCGCGACGCCGGCCTGCACAAGACCCCCGCCGATCCCAACAAGCCGAAGTTCTACGCGCTCGACATGTTCCCCTACCCGTCCGGCGCCGGCCTCCACGTCGGGCACTGCGAGGGGTACACGGCCACCGACGTCATCACCCGCTGGAAGCGGATGCAGGGGTTCCGGGTGCTGCACCCCATGGGCTGGGACGCGTTCGGCCTGCCGGCCGAGAACTACGCCATCAAGCACGGCGTCCATCCGCGCGTCACGACGGCGGCGGCCATCGCCAACTTCAAGCGGCAGATCGACTCGGTCGGGTTCGCCTACGACTGGGACCGCGAGATCGACACCACCGATCCGGCCTACGTCAAGTGGACGCAGTGGATCTTCCTCAAGCTCTTCGAGCGCGGCCTGGCCGACGAGGCGGTCATCCCCATCAACTGGTGCCCCAACGACAAGACGGGTCTGGCCAACGAGGAGGTCACGCAGGGGAAGTGCGAGCGCTGCGGCACGCCGGTCGTCCGCAAGGACATGCGGCAGTGGATCCTGCGCATCACCCGCTACGCCGACCGCCTGCTGACCGATCTCGACACGCTCGACTGGCCCGCGTCGACGATGGCGATGCAGCGCAACTGGATCGGCCGCAGCGAGGGGGCCGAGGTGGTGTTCCAGAGCGCGGCGCCAGTCGCCGGTAGGGAGATCCGCGTCTTCACGACGAGGCCGGACACGCTCTACGGCGCGACGTACATGGTCCTGTCACCGGAGCATTCGTTGGTCGAGGTAATGACCACGCCCGCCCAGCGCGCGGCGGTGACCGCCTACCAGGCAGAGGCGCGGCGCAAGAGCGACCTCGAGCGGACCGATCTGGCCAAGGACAAAACCGGCGTCTTCACCGGCGCGACGGCAACCAACCCGGTCACCGGCAAGCCGATCCCGATCTGGATCGCCGACTACGTGCTGGCGAGCTACGGCACCGGCGCCATCATGGCCGTCCCCGCGCACGACGAGCGCGACTTCGCCTTCGCCAAGAAGTTCGAGCTCCCCATCATTCAGGTGATCAAGCCGAAGGACGGGAGCACGCCCGATCCCGACGATCTGAGCTCGGCGTTCACCGACGAGGGCGTCAACGTCAACTCCGGGCCGCTCGACGGGCTGGCGACGCCGGAGGCCAAGCGCGCCATCACGCGCGATCTCGAGGCGCGCGGCGTGGGCAAGGGGGCCGTCAGCTATCGGCTGCGCGATTGGGTCTTCTCGCGCCAGCGCTACTGGGGCGAGCCGATCCCGCTGGTCCACTGCCCCAAGGACGGCGTCGTCCCGATCCCCGAGGCGCAGCTCCCGGTCACCCTCCCCGACGTCGAGCGCTACGCGCCGACCGGGACGGGCGAGTCACCGCTGGCGGCGATCGAGAGCTGGGTCAACACCACCTGTCCCAAGTGCGGCGGGCCGGCCAAGCGCGAGACCAACACCATGCCGCAATGGGCGGGGTCGTGCTGGTACTACCTGCGCTACCTCGACCCGAACAACGCCGCGCGCGCCTGGGACCCGAAGGCCGATCAGGAATGGATGTCGGTCGATCTCTACGTCGGCGGGGCCGAGCACAGCGTGCTGCACCTGCTCTACGCCCGTTTCTGGCACAAGGTCCTCTTCGACATGGGCCTGGTGCACACCAAGGAGCCGTTCCAAAAGCTGCGCCACCAGGGGACGGTGCTGTCGTACTCGTACCAGGACGCCATGGGCCGCTACCACGAGGCCTCCGCCGTCGAGCTCAAGAACGACCAGCCTGTTCTCAAGGCGACCGGCGAGCCGCTCACGATGGCCGTCGAGAAGATGGCCAAGTCGAAGATGAACGGCGTCAATCCCGACGACGTCATCCGCGACTACGGCGCCGACGTGATGCGCCTCTACGAGATGTTCATGGGCGAGTTCGAGCTACCCAAGCCGTGGGATCCCCGCGCCATCGAAGGCGTGAACCGCTTTCTGAAGCGCGTCTGGCGGTTCTGTGAAGAGTTCGACGCGGCGAAGGCGCCGGCCGGCGACCCCAACCTGCGCCTCCGTCACAAGACCATCAAGCGCGTGACCGCCGATCTCGAGCGAATGCAGTTCAATACGGCCATCGCGGGCCTCATGGAGTACGTCAACGAGCTGGGCAAGACCGGCACCACCCGCAAGGATCTCCTGACGCTGGTCAAGCTGGTCGGTCCCTTCGCCCCGCACCTCGGCGACGAGTGCTGGGAGCGCCTCGGCCAACACGAGGGCGGCGCCGGCTTCCTGCTGGAGGCCGCCTGGCCAGCCTATGATGAGGCGCTGACGATCGATGAACGCGTCACCGTCGGCGTCCAGGTCGACGGCAAGCTGCGCGGCAGCGTCGAGCTCGACCGCGACGCCGGCGAGGACGACGCCCGCGCCGCCGCCCTCGCGCTCCCCAACGTCGCCAAGCACCTGGAAGGGCGGACGATGAAGAAGCTCATCTACAAGCCCGGTCGCATCATCGGCATCGTCACCGGCCCGGCCTGACGCCGCCCCGAGCCGAGGTGGCGCGTCAGAACCGGAGGCCCAGCGTCGGTCCCGGGCCGAGCGCGTGGTACGGCACCACCGGCTCCGGCGGGACCCCCAGATCCCCGCGCAGCTTGTCGTTGAACGCGTCGGTCGCCTCGGGCGCCAGGACCAACCCGGAGACCCGCGCCACGACGTAGACGATCGCCGCCGTCGCCAGCAGCGAGATGGCCGTCCCCTGCTCGAAGTCCTGGACGGTGCGGTCGAACCCAGACTCCTGCTGGTGGCTGAGGTGAACCAGCCAGAACGCCGACCCCACCCCGGCGCCGGCCGCCAGCGCGCTGGTGATGGCCAGGGTCAGGCCGCGGTCGGCGTCGTGCGCGTAGAACGCCCCCGCGCCGGCGATGGGCGACAGCGCCTCCAGCGTGACGGCCAGCGCCGCGCTCTTCTGCTGCGCCGCGTAGG
>DASYCK010000273.1:0-15841 GCA_036500205.1 Polyangia bacterium
AGCCCGACGATCGAAAACAGCAGCGCGACCGCCGAGATCCACGCTACCCGCACCGCCCAGTGTGGCCTGTCGCCGGGGAGCTCGAACTTTGGCAGTACCACGGGATCACTCATTTTTGATCGTTCCTCCTGCGGCGTTCGAATCGGCTGGGACCCCAACGTACTCCCCGACGCCCGTGTTGCGCAACCGACCACCAAGCGATCCGTTCGCTGGGATCGAGGCCCACGGCGCGGTCTGCTGGGAAACCACGTGTGAAGCGGGGCATTGTAGCGCGCTTCGACCCGGCGAGCTATCGTCCGCCCGCATGTCCCGCTACGTAGACCTACACGCTCACTACCTCGCCGGGGTGGACGACGGGTCCAGCGACCTCGCCACCACCCAGGCGATGTTGACGGCGGTCGCCGAGCTGGGGTTCTCCGACCTCTATGCCACACCGCACCAGAGGGAGGGACTCTACCTACCCACCCGCGACGCCATCGATGCCGCTTATCGGAACATGACCGACGCCGTCGCGGCGAACGGCGCGCTCGGCATCAAGCTGGGTCTCGGCGCCGAGAACTTCTGGGACGGGACGTTCATCGGCCGGATCAAGACGGATGAGATCCCCAGCTACGATGGCGGTCCGGCGTTTCTGTTCGAGGTGCCGCCGCCGCTCATGCCCGTGGGAATCGAGACGACCCTCTTCGACATCCGGCTGGCGGGGAAGCTGCCGGTGATGGCACACCCAGAGCGTTACCACGCCATCCAGACGCAGCTGGAACGGGCCCAGGCCATCGGCCAGACGGCGGCGCTGGTGGTGGATCTAGCGGCGCTCGACGGCGCGCATGGGCGCACGGAGATGAAGATCGCGCGCGAGCTGCTGCTGCAGGGGCTGGCCCACGCGGCGGCCACCGACATCCACGGCCCGCAGGACATCCCGGGCATCGCCGCCGGGATGGCCTGGATCAAGAAGCACCTGGGCGCCGACGCCCTGAAGACGTTGCTCGACGACAACCCCCGCCGGATCCTGGCCGGCGATCTGCCAGAGCGAGGTCGATGACGACCGTGTCCGGAGCCCTTGCGTGAAGCTGCCCGTCAAGATTGCCGCCTCGCTGGTGGTGACCAGCGCCTGCGTGTTCTACGCCCTCCGCGGCGTGGATCGCGCCCAGGTCATGGCGGAGCTGCATCACCTCACCGCGGCCGCCGTGCTGATGTACTTCGGCACCTTGGCCCTGACCCACACCTTTCGAACGTGGCGCTGGGGGTTTCTGCTGCGCCCGCTGGGCGTGAAGGTCCCCTTCCGGCGGCTGCTGCCGATGTCGTCGGTGGGTTTCATGGCGATCCTGGTGCTGCCGCTGCGGCTGGGGGAGTTCGTCCGCCCCTACTACGCGGCGCGCGCCGAGAAGGTCCGCATGAGCGCGGCGCTGGGCACGGTCGCCGTCGAACGCATCATCGACGGGCTGTGCATCTCGATCCTTTTCTTCGGCGCTTACCTCGTGTCGGCGGGCGAGCTGTTCCCCGCCGAGCTCCGCGTGGCCGCCTGGCTGTCGCTGTGCGGCTTCGTGGGGCTGACGGCGTTCCTGGCCCTGGCGCTGGTGCGGACCGAAACGGCGATCGCGCTGTTTCTGAAATTGTCGCTGATCTCGACCTTGGCGCCCCAGCGCGCCGAACCGGTCGCCGAGCGGATTCGCTCGGTGATCTCGGGGTTCCGGGTGCTGGGCGACGGACGGAACCTGGCGCTGTTCCTGGCGCACACGATCGCCTACTGGGGATGCAACGGCCTCGGCATGTGGCTGCTGGCGCGGCAGATGGGGCTGCCCATCTCGGTGGGGGCGGCGTTCGCGACGATGGCGTTCACGGGGGTGGTGCTGAGCCTGCCCAACGCGCCCGGGCTGGTGGGGCAATTCCACGCTGGCATCAAGCTGGCGCTGATGGCCTACTTGCCGGCCGCCGTCGTGAACACGAAAGGGTTCGCGTACGCCATCGTGCTGCACGGATTGCAGACGCTCTGGTACATCAGCGCGGGCATGCTGGCATTGCCGTTCTGCGCGGGCAAGAGCGAATCGCTGGGCGATGTGCTGCGACACTCGAAAGAGGCAGCGGACCACCCCGAGGCGCAGCTCGCCGAATGACGAGGTGGCCGGCGAGCGACGGAGAGGCGCGGGCGCGCGCCCTCCCTTACCCTCGCCGACTGCGACGCTTCTTGATGCTCGTCGTCGTGCTCGTGCTGGCCCCGGCGACCGCCCACGCGCGCACGTCGCTCTCGCTTCCCTATGCGGCGTCCGACGTCTGGCCCGCCGCCGTGCGCTTCTTGCGCGTCGATCGCGGCTTCAACATCCGGGAGAAGGACGAGAAGGCCGGCTACGTGCTGTTCGACTTCACGGAGGGCGGGCGGACCTTCCACGCCTCGCTCGAGCTGGTTTCGCTGACCGACGAAGACGGGCGCGGCTCGACCGATGCGCAGCTGGCTCTGCCCGAGCTGCCGAAGCGGTACGAGGCGGTGCTGCTGGAACAGCTGGGGGCGAAGGTACGCCAGGAACGGGGCGCGCCTGCTCCGGTGAAGCGTCGCCCGCCGGCCGCCGAGCCGGCCAAGCCACGGGCCGAGCCCGACGGCGGACTTCCGCGCGCGCCAACGATGCCTTCCCCTTGAGCGCGGCGCCACGCGCGCCGCGCAACGTCCGGGCGGGCGGCGCTACGCCAGCTCGACCAGAACGGCGCCCTCTTCGACCGCGGCGCCCTCCTTGATCAGGATCGCGGAGACGGTGCCAGCGCCGGGGGACTCCACCGGCATCTCCATCTTCATGGACTCGAGGATCACCAGCGTCTGCCCCTCCGACACCGCGTCGCCGACGGCCACTTCGATCTTCCAGACGGTCCCGGTGATGTGCGCGCGTACGCTGGTGGCCATGGTTCACCCTAGGAAGGGCAGGCACCCGGGTCAAGCGGGATCCCGAGATCCCCTGGTCGCGTGGGCGCGCATCATCGCCTCGCGCGCGCGTCCATGAAACGCAATCTGGTCGGCCGGGTAGCGTTGCGCGCTCCCGATCGGGCATCGCAGTCGCGCGCCACAGAGATCACCACACGTGGGAAGGGCCCCGCGTTCGGAGGCGTGCGTCGGACAACCCCGGACGCAGGGACGGTCGCAAGGCGGACACGAGGCCGTCAGGGGCAGCTCGGTCTCTAAGGGCAGCGGCATGATCACGAGGGCCCGGTACGCCCACCAGGGTCCGAAGTCCGGATGAAGCTGGATGCCGAGCGGCCCCGGGGCAGGCAGCCCGGCCGCCTGCCCGAGACGTTGAAAGGGCAGCGGCGCGGTGCCGTCGCCAAACGGATACAACAGGCGGTGCGGGAGCCCCGCCGGACCCAGCACGTCGGTCACCGCCGATTCGACCCGCCGCCTGGTGAAGTCGTCGAGGGGATTCAGCGCCTCCGACGAGGTATCGGGTGCCCTCATGGCGCGAAAACGCGCGAAGAATCGCGGCCCCCCGTCACCGATCAACACGGCGCCAGCGGCGTCGGGAAGCCACGCGCGCGCGCGCGCCCCCCCGCTGGTCGCGCAGCTCTCGTCGAAGGCCCGCCCCGAAAGCGGCAGGACGATGTGAAGCCCCTCCGCGTGCAAGCGCGCGCGGAGGGCCCGCAAGATCACGTCCGGCGCCGACATTGTCGTCAGCGCATCGCGCTCATCAGCGCAGGTTGAACGGGTACGGCGTGCTCAAGCCGTCGGACGGCGGGAACGACGCCGACTTCACGGCGGACTCGACGCAGCTGCCCGTGGGCGTGCCGGCGAACTTGCCGGTGACGGACGCCGAGGTGACCTTGCCGCCCTTGCTGATGACGACGTTGACCATGGCCATTCCCGGGACCTTGTACTGATTGAAGCAGTTCGAGACCTTGCCCTTGACGCCGTTCATGCCGGCGACGACCGCGCTCTTGGCGAGCGGGCCACCACCACCGGCCGAGTCGCCCCCGCCCTTTCGCGAAGGCGCGTCATCATCACCACCGCCACGCGACCTGTTGCCCTTGGTGTTGCGATTCGAGAGCGCACCCTCGAGCAGATCGTCGAGCGAGCCCTTGGCGGGCTTCGCCTTCTCCGGCTCCGCGGGGGGCGCGGCGGCCGCGGGGGTGCTGTCGCCGCCTGACTTGCTCTCGCCCGACGAGCTGCCGCCGCCATTCTTCTTGCCACCGTGGGCGTGATGTCCGCCGCTGCTCTTGCCGGCGCTCTTCTCGCCGCTCGCCTTCTCGCCCGAGGGCTTCTCGCCTGGGGCCTCGTCCCTGGCGTGCTCGCGGGGAGGGAGCTCTCCCTCTGCCACGGTCCTGGCCGGCGGCGCGGGCGCGACGGCGACGGGCGCGGGCGCGGGAGCCACCGTCTGCTCCACGATCACCGGCTTGCGCAGAATGCTGAAGGCGGCCGCCGCCATGATGGCGACCAGCACGACGACCAATCCGATCACGGCGTAGATCCACTTGGGCGGACCGCTCGATGACTGGATGGGGAACAGCACGGGCGCCGCCGACGAAAAAGCGCCGAACGTGGGGAGCTCGTCCGCGGCGATCCGCGAATCCCCGCCGAACATTGATGGCCCCGCCGAGTTGGACGGCCCCCTCAACGTGGAGGCCGCCATGGCCCGAATGTCGATGAGACCGGAACCTTCCGTGTTCTGCGTCGTGCTGGGCCGCGTGGCGGCGGGCGCCGCCAGCGACTGCAAGTTCGACAGCGAGAACAGCACGGAGTTTTCGCTCCGCTGCGCCGTCAAGTTCTCGACCCGCCCACCGTCGTGACGGGCCGCGGTCGCGGCGCCAGCGCTCCCATTCGAGCCGCGCGTGCGGACCCGACCGGAGTCAGCGTGCGTGACAGGCGTCATTCCAAACAGATCGCCCCCCTCGTTGCCCCGCGCCACCGTGGGCGCGGGAACGGAAAACGCGTCTTCCTCGGGGGCGGCGGCCGCCGCGGCCACGGGGACGCGCGTCCGCCCCGACGACGACTTCGTCGACGCGCGGGCTGCCTCCTGTCCGGCCGAACCAGAGCCGAAAAAGGCGCCTGGCTCGTCGGACACGATTTCTTGCTGACCGGTCTTCGACAGGGAAATCTGCGCGCTGTCCGAGAACAGCTCGCTCCCGATCGTCGCCGCCCCGCCCGCCGCTTCGGCGAAGTCGGGGACATCGACCAGCCGCAGCCAGTCGGAGAAGCCTTCCTTCCAGACGTAGTTCTCGGCGGTGATCTCGCCGCGGGCCAGGCGGGCGCGCACCTCGACGTCGGTCAGCGGGCCGACCTGATCACCCTCGACCACCAGGTGCCAGACAGCGTCGCTGGCAACTTCCGCCGGGGCGGGCGCATCGCCCGTTCCCCGCACGACGATGATGTGGCTGCATTTCTTGCAGCGGATCTTGAAAACTTTTCCTCGGACCTTGTCGTCCGAGATTGAATATTTCGTCGAACAGGAATCGCAAACGATCTTCATTTCCGCCTCGTTACGTATCCACGGTGCGCGAGCAGGGCCCCGCGTGGCCGATCGAAACGAATATCATATAGGTGACCCCGCCCCGCTGCAAGCGGCCCCCCACGGATTCCGGAGTGATTCCAAGGCTTAGGAAGGCGTTTTCTTCCTCATGCCCCGCGCGACGGCGCCGTCACCCTCGGGAAGCGAAGGGATCGTGCCGGACGATCGTCTCGAGCCGCCCCGGCCCGACCGACGCCACCCACACCGGCGTCTTCACCAGCTCGGAAACCCGCGTCAGGAACGCCCGCGCGTTGGCGGGCAGCGCCGCCTCGGTCAAGGTGGTTTCGCCCGTCGCCGTGCCGGTCTCGGACCAGCCGGGCAACTCCTCGAAGATGGGGCGGACGGCCGCCAGATCGTCGAGGTCGAGCGGCATCTCGTCCAGATGGCGCCCCTTCAGCTCGTAGCCGACGCAGATCTTGATGACGTCCATCCCCGCCAGCACGTCCAGCTTGGTCAGCGCGAGCCCCTCGATCCCAGACAGCCGGATGGCGAGCCGCAGCGCCGGGATATCGAGCCAGCCGCAACGGCGCGGGCGCCCCGTGGTGGCGCCGAACTCGGCGCCCCGCTTGCGCAGGCGCTCGCCGACGTCGTTGTCGAGCTCGGTCGGGAACGGACCCAGGCCCACCCGCGTGACGTAAGCCTTGGTGAGGCCGACGACCGCGTCCACCTTGCGCGGACCGATGCCCAGCGCCGCGCAGGCTCCACCCGCCGTCGTCGACGACGATGTCACGTAGGGATACGTGCCGTGATCGATGTCGAGCAACACCCCCTGCCCCCCCTCGAACATGACGTTCTTGCCGGCGACGATCTGCTCGTGAACGAAGCGGGAGGCATCGCCGATGAAAGGGGCAAGGCGATCGGCGAAGGCGAGCGCGTGCTCGATCACCTCGGCGACATCGGGGCGCTTGCCCCCCAGCAGCTCGATCTCGGGGGCGACCTGGGCGATGCTCTGCTCGACGGTGCGGCGGAAGCGCTCGGGGCGAAGCAGATCGCCCACGCGCAGGCCACGGCGGGCCACCTTGCTCTCGTAGGTGGGGCCGATCCCCCGCCGGGTGGTGCCCAGCTTGCCCGGCCCCTCCTCGCGCAGACGATCGAGCTCGCGGTGATAGGGCAACGTCAGGTGCGCGCGCTCGGCGATCACCAGATCCTGGTCGCGCTCGAGGAAGCCGTGCTGGCGAAACATCTGGATCTCTTCGAGCAGCACGCCCGGATCGATCACCATCCCCTCGCCCAGCACGCAGGTCACCCCTTTGTGCAGGACGCCCGAGGGAATGAGATGCGTCACGTACTTCTTCCCGCCCACCACCAGCGTGTGACCGGCGTTGGCGCCACCCGCCCAGCGAACGACCGCTTGCGCGGATTCGGTGAACAGGTCGACGATCTTCCCTTTTCCTTCGTCGCCCCACTGAGCGCCGACAACGATGACGACCGGCATTACGTTCCCTGGACCTTTCTTGTTGGCATGGGCTGCTTACCGCCCCTTGTTCCCGATGAATGGATGGGCGTCGCTTCGAGGGCGAGGACGAGCGCGTCGTTCTCTTCCTGTTTTCCGACCACCTCGAGCGCGCCCGCCGCCGCCTCGACGTCGATGGCGAAACCGACGGCGGGGCTGGGGCGCCCATAGCGACCGAGCAGGTCGTCGTAGCGCCCGCCCTGCAACACCGGCTCGGCGGCCCCGGCGACGAAGCCCTGAAAGCGGACGCCCGTGTAGTAGTCGAACCCGCGCACCTCGGCGAGATCGACGTGCAGCCGCGCCGGCAACCCGCGCGCCTCGACCGCGTCGACGATCGCCTGCAGATCGGCGATGGCGCGCTTGATGGCCGGATTCGGAGCTTGTCGAGAGGCGGCCTTCAACACCGCGGGCGGTCCCGACAGCGCCGGCAGCGCGCGCACGAAGCGCTTGATGGCGGCGCTGGCCCGCGACGCGCTCAACGCCACGTCCAACCCCGACGGATCGCGCTTGGCGATGGCGGCCCGCACCGCTCGCTCGTCGTCGGCCGACAGCTTCAACGCCGCCAGGATCTCCCGCATGAGACCGAGGTGACCGAGATCGATGGTCAGCTCGAAGGTGGACGAGGCTAGCCCCACCGCCGCCAGGGCCGCCGCGCCGAGCGCGATCACGTCGGCGTCGCCGTGCGGACCGGCCAGGCCCGCCAGCTCGACGCCGGCCTGGATCAGCTCGCGCTGCGAGCGGGCCCCCCGCTCCAGGCGCATCACCGGCCCCTCGTAGCTGAGGCGGATCGGTCCCTTCTCGTCGCGAAAGCGCGTGGCGATGAACCGCGCGATCTGCGGCGTGAAGTCAGGGCGCAGCGCCACCACCCGCCCCGAGCTCGGCTCGACGAAGCGCAACGCCGAGGCGCGCGCCTCGGGGCCGAGCCCCAGGCCGAGGACGTCCTCGTATTCGAACGCGGGGGTGATGACCCGCGCGTATCCCCAGGTTTCGAAGACGCCGAGCAAGGTCTCGGCGATGCGGCGGCGAGCGGCCGCCGCGCGGGGCGCAAAATCGCGCATCCCCGCGGGCAGGCGCAGCGAGGGCGTATCCGACACGTCTACCGCGCGACTACTTGCGGTTGACGGCGTTGCGGACAACACCGTTCTTGAGGAAGCCGACGAACACCTCGGCCAGCTCGATCGCCACCTTCTCCTGCGCTTCCTTGGTGGAGGCGCCGAGGTGGGGGACCGCGATCAGGTTGTCGTGCGCGAACAGCGGCGACGCCTCCGGCGGCTCCTTGGTGAACACGTCGAGCGCCGCGCCGCCCAGCTGGCCGGAGTTCAGCGCCTCGAGGACGTCGGTCTCGTTGACGATGCCGCCGCGGGCGCAGTTGATGATGCCGGCGCCCTTCTTCATCTTGGCGAACGTCGCCGTGTTGAAGAGGTTGTTCGTATCCTTCGTCATCGGCACGTGCAGCGTGATGAAGTCGGACTTCGCCAGCAGGTCGTCGAACGACACCACCTCGACGCCGGCGGGGACCTGCGCGTTCGGCGCCAGCACCGGATCGTGCGCGATGACCTTCATCTTCAGGCCCACGCCGCGCTCTGCCGCCTGGCGGCCGATGTTGCCGAGGCCCACCACGCCCAGCGTCTTGCCGGTCAGCTCGACGCCCATGAACTTCTTCTTCTCCCACACGCCCTGCCGCATCAGACCGGCCGCCTGGGGGATCTTGCGCGCCAGCGCGAACAGCAGGCCGATGGCCAGCTCGGCCGCGGCCGTGGCGTTCCCGGCCGGCGTGTTGATGACGAGGATGTCCTTGGCGGCGGCGGCCGCCGTATCGATGTTGTCGACGCCCACGCCGGCGCGGCCGATGATCTTCAGCTTGCCCGGGTTGGCGAGCGTCGCGGCAGTGACCTTCGAGGCCGAGCGGATGCCGAGCCCGTGGTAGTTGCCCACCACCGCGGCCAGCTCTTCCGGCTTCATACCGACCTTGACGTCGACCGAGAAACCGGCCTCTTTCAAGATCTCGACCGCACGCTTGGACATATCATCGGCAATCAGGACAGACATCGGTTCGGACATGATTTCTTCTCCCAGCTCCTAGGGCGTTTGCGCCAGATTTAAAAACGGGACGGACGAACGAAAACGAGACGTGACTGAAAAGCGCTCATGAGGCCCTCCGCGTCTGCGCGAAGCTGGCCTGCGCCGCGGCGACGCCGGACCCCGGCTTGATGCCGTAGCCGAGATCCGACAGCGTCATCTCGAGGCCCGAGATGGCGGTGATGATGTCGAACTCGCTGAAGTAGCCGACGTGGGCGATGCGGATGATCTTCCCCTTCAGGTGATCCTGCCCGCCCGCGATGGTGATGCCGTAGCGATTCTTCATCGTCTTGATGACGGCCAGGCCGTCGATGCCGCCCGGCACGCGAATCGCCGTCACCGAGTTGGTGGGCGACGACGAGAACAGCTCGAGGCCGAGCCCCCCCGCCGCCGAGCGCGTCGCCTTGGCCAGACGCTCGTGCCGCGTCCACACGCCCTCCAGCGTCTCCTCGTGCATCATGCGCAGCGACTCGCGCAGCCCGACGATCAGCGACACCGCCGGCGTGAACGCCGTCTCGCCCTTCTCCTGGCTCTTCTTCTCGCGCAGCATGTCGAGATAGAAGCGGGGCAGGTTCGCCTTGGCGTTCGCCGCCCACGCCTTCTCGGAGGCCGACAGCATGGCCAACCCGGGAGGCAGCATCATCGCCTTCTGCGAGCCGAGGCAGACGACGTCGAGGCCCCACTTGTCCATGGGGACGTCGAAGGCACCGATGGCCGTCACGGCGTCCACGCACAGCAGCACGCCGTCGCGACCGCGCGTCACCTGGGAGATCCCCTCCAGGTTGTGCTTCACGCCGGTCGACGTCTCCGAGGCGGTGGCATAGACGGCCCGGATGCCCGGATCCTTGTCGAGCGCCACCTTGACGGCGTCGGGATCGACGCTCGTTCCCCACTCCACATCGATGAAGCTACAATCGACCCCGTAGGCCTGACAGATCTTCCCCCACCGCTCGCCGAACTTGCCGCCGCGGATGACCAGGGCCTTGTCCCCCCGGCTGAGGAAGTTACAGACCGCCGCGTCCATCGAGGCGGTGCCCGAGCCGGCGATCTGCAGTACGATCTGCTTCGTCTGGAACAGCCACTTCAGACCCTCCTGGGTCTCCTTCAGGCATTCCATGAACAGCGGCGCGCGGTGATAGAGGATCGGTCCCGCCATGGCCAGCAGCACGCGCTCGGGAACCGGCGTCGGACCAGCAGTGAGCAGATACTCTTTCATGACCGATGACCTTCCTTGAACCGCATGTGCAGCCTGATGTGGCCAGCGGCTTCGTTCTATTACATTCTGTCGCCGCGGCAAAGCCCAATGTCCCCTTCATTCCTACCCGGTTCTTTTCACTGTCCTCCCCCTCCCGCACCTCCCCCTCACGATGTCTCTAGCCCAGTACGCTGACGTCCACTTCGGATACCCCGGCACCGAGATCCTGACCGGCGCCTCCCTGCTGATCCGCCCGGGCGATCGGCTGGCGCTGGTGGGGCCGAACGGCACGGGGAAATCGACCGCCCTGCGCCTGCTGGCGGGCGACCTCGCCGCCGACAGCGGGGACGTGCGGATCCTGGGTCGCGCCTCGGTGTCGTATCTGCGCCAGTCGCAGGAGTTCGCCGGCCGCGGGCTGCTCATCGACGCGCTGCTCGAGCCGTTCGCCGATCTGCAGAAGCTGCACGACGAGATGGTGGCCATCGAGCCGCGGCTGGCCGAGGCGAACCCGGCCGACCTGGCCCGCTACGGCGATCTGCAGGAGCGCTATCAGCGGGGCGGCGGCTATGACATCGAGTCGCGCGTCAAGCGGCTCACCGCCGACGTCGGCTTCACGGAGGCGGACCTCGAGCGTCACGTCGAGACGCTGTCGGGCGGCGAGCGCGGCCGGCTCGAGCTGGCCAAGGTGCTGGTCCGGCAGCCCGACCTGCTGCTGCTCGACGAGCCGACGAACCACCTCGATCTGGCGGCCATCGAACGGCTGGAGGCGTTCCTGGCCGAGTACCCGGGGGCGTTCGTGCTCGTGTCGCACGATCGGGCTTTCATCCGCGCCACCTGCAAGGAGATCGTCGAGCTGGAGGACGGGAAGTTCGTCCGCTATCCGTTCGGCTACGACAAGTACGTGGTGGAGCGCGACGCCCGCCTGGAGCGGGCGCGCGCCGAATACGAGCGGCAGAAGGAGCACGTCGACAAGACGGAGGACTTCATCCGCCGCAACCTGGCCGGCCAGAAGACGAAGCAGGCGCAGAGCCGCCGCAAGATGCTGGACAAGCTGGAGCGCCTCGACCGCCCCGAGGATCAGTGGGAGTACGCGGGGCGGGTGGCGCTCAACTTCGGCACCGGCGGCGATCTGGGCGCCAAGGAAACGATCCGCGCGCCGCGCATCACGGTCGGCTACCCCGGCGCGCCGCTGCTGCTCGACGTGGCCGCCAACATCTATCGCGGCGACAAGGTCGGCATCGTCGGCCCCAACGGCGCCGGAAAGTCGACGCTGTTGAAGACGCTGATCGGCAAGCTGCCGCCGCTCTCCGGTACCGTCGAGCTCGGCACCGGCGTGCGCATCGGCTACTTCGATCAGAAGCTGGGCGAGCTCGACGAGAGCCTGTCGCTGATGGACGAGATCCGCAGCACGCGCGCCGATCTGTCCCCCGACGTCATCCGCACCTATCTGGCGAAGTTCCGCTTCTTCGGGGACGACCCCTTCAAGCTGGTGCGCGGGCTGTCGGGCGGCGAGCGCAGCCGGCTGGCCATGGCGAAGATCATGTTGTTCCCGCGCAACGTGCTGGTGCTGGACGAGCCGACCAATCACCTCGACATCCCTGCCCGCGAGACGCTGGAAGAGTCGCTGCGCAACTACGAGGGGACGCTGATCGTCATCAGCCACGACCGCTACTTCCTCGATCGGGTGGCGACGCGCCTGCTCGTCATCGAGGGCTCGAGCGTCGAGAACCACGTCGGCAACTATTCCGATTGGCGCGGGCGGCACGCCAAGGCACACGGCGGTGACGCCGCCGCGCCCCCACCGCCCGCGAAGGCGAAGGTCCCGGCCAAGGCGAATGCTCCGACCAAGAAACCCGGTGGCGACGCGCCGATCGTCGCCGCGCCCACCACCGCCCCGGCATCGGAGGCGACGCGCGCCTCGTCGAAGGAGAACGAGCGCGAGCGACGGCGGCTCGAGCGGCGCGTCGAGACGCTGGAGGCCGACGTGGCGAAGCTGGAGCGTGAGCTCGTCGAGGTGCGCGCGGCGCTGGCGAGCGATCACGGCGGCGACTGGCAGAAGCTGCACACGCTGTCGGATCGCGAGCGCGAGCTGGACGAGCTGCTGCAGCGCCGCATGGCCGAGTGGGAGACGGCCAGCGCGACGCTCGGCGGCACGGCCTGAATCCATCGTTACCTCATCTCGACCAAAACGTAACGTTTTCTCCGCTCGATCGGCCAGCGCCCCTCGTCGCCAGTTGCGATACTGGCGTCATGAAACGAAGCGCGATCGTGCTCATGGGAGCCCTTGTCCTCGCCGCGGGGTGCGGCTCGGGCAGCAGTGGAACGCCGGGCGGCGGCAGGAGCAGCGGGCTCGGCGGCACGTCGGGGGGCGCGGGCGGCAAGTCCGGTGGCGCCGGCGGAGCGACGGCATGCGTGGCGGTCATGCCCGCCGGCTCGTCGATGTCGTGGGTCGACAACGGCACGGCCGAGTGCGCCTACATCATCGAGAGCGGTCGCACCACCGACGCGACGCAAGACTTCCTCGAGATCATCGGCGCCACGACCGGGGGACTGGGATTCGGGCTGACGGTTGTTTCGTACACGACGCCGCTCGCCGGCGTGTATCACTGTTCGGGCTCGGCGCCGGGCAGCCAGTATGTCGCCGTCACTTACAGCGGCACACAGGTGGACTGCACGATCACAGTCGACAACCCGGGCACTCCGGGCGGCGCCAACGCCACGGGATCATTCTCGGCGACGTTCGCGGTGACCGGTGGCACCAGCGTCACCACGACGGTGACGAGCGGCCTGTTCGACACGGCCGTGACGGCAGCCGACGATTGATGATCCCCGCTCGGTCGTTCGCGCGGCGCACGTCCTCAAGACGGCTGGCGCGCCGCCGATGTCTTCACCGAAGGGCTCCGTTGGCGAAGCGAAGGCGTCGAGACAACGGGCTCTCGATACGTTCGTACGCTACAATGAAAAGGTAGCGGGGAGGTTCACCGCATGCGGGCCGTCTGTCACCGTCTGCTGCACCGTCTGCTCTTGCACCGTCTGCTCTTCCACCGTCTGCTCTTGCACCGTCTGCTCTTGGTCGGAATCACCGCGGGGATGGAAGTTGCCGCCGGTGGATGCGCCACGAGGTTGGCGGTTCCGGCGACGGTCAACCCCGGTCCGACCATCAAGGTCGCGGGCGTGTGGGACGGCGCCCTTCGCGAGACGGTGGCCGAAGGTCTGGCCGC
The DNA here is from genome assembly GCA_036500205.1 of Polyangia bacterium. Classification (GTDB taxonomy): domain Bacteria; phylum Myxococcota_A; class Polyangia; order Fen-1088; family Fen-1088; genus DASYCK01. Next base: position 13,426 of record DASYCK010000273.1, read on the forward strand.
CGGCGACACCCGCGAGGAGCGCCAGGAGTGGCACCTGGCGCAGAACGGCGAAGCCATCTCCGGCTACTACCTGGCCACGCTGACTTTCACCTCGGCGGACGGTCGCGCTTACCTGTGCAGCCGCGAGCCTCGATTTTCGGCGGCGGTCCGCGTCGATGTCAACGGCAGCTTGACCGGCCATTCGTTGGCGCTGGTCGAGGTGGCCGAGAGCGCCTCCGACGGTCCTTGCGCCCTGGGGCAACGCCCGCTCGTTCGCTACCACGCCGAGGTCGCCGGTGACGCCATCACGCTCGTCTCGGCGCGCGACCGTGAGGTCCTCCATCGCAACAACTCGGCGGTGACGAACGCTCGCCCCGCCGTCGCCGAGCGCAAGGCCGACAGCTCGGTTGCCATCCCGTCGCAGCCGGCCCGCGCCGGACTGGAGCAGCCGCGCCTGACACCGGCGCTGCAGAGCCAGGCCCCCGCCGACGTGAGCGGCATCTGGATCTGGGAGCACAGCGGCCAGGCGACGACCGGAGACGAGAAGCAAGAGCGGGAGGAGTGGCACGTCGAGCAGGACGGTGATCACCTCTCCGGTTACTACGACCGCGTGGTGCGCGAGATCTCGACCGACGGTCAGGCGTTTCGCTGCAGCATGAACCTCGAGTTCGAGATCGCGACCCGCTACCGCATCCATGGCGAGGTGCGCGGCGATCAGGTCGTCATCTACGAGAACGGGTTCGAGGTGCTGGCGCCGAGCGCTTGCGACAACGGCCAGCGGCGCCTCGACGCCTACCAGGGGATGGCGGCCGGCGACGAGGTTCGCTTGATGTGGGGCGTGGGCGCGCAGGTCCTGCGCCGCGCTCATCCCGATGTGCCGACACAGCGGTTCTGAGCAGGCGTTCGGTCCCTTGCCCTACTCCTCGTCGTCGGCGTCGTTCCGCCGCTTCGACGACAGACGAACGGCGGTGGTGTCGAAGTCGAGGTCGTCGGACAGTATGTTGTCGAACAGCTCCTCGACGGCGGCCCCGACTGAATCGGCGCGGCGCATCTCCTCGCGCTCGAACTCCTCGAACGTACGGTACATGGGCTCGTCAGTGTAGTCGCGCATGGCTGGCTCTCCGGCTGGAAGGGGTTTGATGGTAACCAGAACACCTACATGTAAGACCAAATACTACGTGTCCCGGTGGCCAGCAATTTTTTTTCGTATCTCCCCCTTCTCGACCCTCACGGCAGGTAGATTCCGCGCCGACCATGGGCCAAGTGATAGCGGTTGCCAATCAGAAGGGTGGCGTTGGCAAGACGACCACGACGGTCAACCTCGCTGCGTCATTGGCCGCGGCGGAGAAGCGGGTCCTGGTGGTCGACATGGACCCTCAGGGGAACGCCAGCTCGGGGCTGGGCTACCCGCGCGGCCGCACGGCCGAGGGAACCGTCTACGACGTGCTCCTGGGCGACCAGACCATCGACGCGGTCCTGCGCAAGACGGAGCTGGCCCTGCTCGAGCTGGTGCCCGCGAACGCCGACCTGGCGGGCGGCGAGATCGAGCTGGTCGGCCTGGATGCGCGCGAGATGCGCCTGCGCGGCCCGTTGCAGGCGGTGCGTGATCGCTTCGACTTCATCTTCATCGACACGCCCCCTTCTCTCGGCCTGCTGACGTTGAACGCGCTGGCGACCGCCGACGCGGTGCTCGTCCCCTTGCAGTGTGAGTACTACGCGCTCGAAGGGTTGTCGGATCTCCAGTCGACCGTGACCCTGGTGGGCAAGCAGCTCAACCGCGGGCTCGACATCGAGGGTATCGTCCTTTGCATGGTGGACACCCGCCAGAACCTCACCGAGCAGGTGGCGAGCGAGGTGCGCAAGCACTTCGGCGACAAGGTCTACACGACGACCATTCCGCGCAACGTTCGGCTGTCGGAGGCGCCATCGTTCGGCAAGCCGGCGCTGCTGTACGACGTCAGCTCGCGCGGTGCGCGCAGCTACCTGGATCTGGCCCGCGAATTTCTGACCCGTCACGAGGCGCGCCCGCGGCCGGTCGCGGAAGGCGCGCGATGACGACGAAGCGCCTGGCGCTGGGCCGCGGCCTGGCGGCGCTGATCCCGGGCGCCGCCGACCCGCCGCCAGCCCCGTTTCGCCAGGCCGAGCCCCGATCGGCCGAGCCCCCGCGCGAGGGGCTGCGCAAGGTGGGGATCGAGGAGGTCCATCCGACCCGCGACCAGCCGCGCAAGAACTTCGACGACGCGCGCATCGAGGAGCTGGCGACGTCGATCCGCAACCAGGGGATCATCCAGCCGCTGATCGTCAGGCTGCGCGACGGCGGCGGGTACGAGATCATCGCCGGTGAGCGACGCTGGCGGGCGGCCCAGCGCGCCGGGTTGCATGACGTCCCGGTCATCGTGCGCGACACCGCCGTGGCGGCGGCTTTCGAGCTGGCCAT
>DASYCK010000274.1:0-31883 GCA_036500205.1 Polyangia bacterium
CGCCCGCTCCGACGGGGCGGGGGGCCAGCGTGACGATAAGCGACGTCGCTCTGACCGCCCAGAAACGTCCATGAAATGAAGGCGCTGCGTCGCGCACAATCCGGCGTTTGTTCTTGCCTCCGTCGCCCGGTTTGACGAAACTCGCCGCGAAACACAATCGGCGAGTCACAAATCGGGGAGATTAGATGAAAATTATTTCGAAGGTCATGCTGGGTACGGTCATCTTGGCGCTCGGCGCTTGCGGCAGCAGCAGCAGCGGCGGAAATCTGAGCAAGGTCAAAGGAACCTGGCAGCCGACCTCCTATTCGTCGAAACTCGACTGTGGCGCTGACGGCCAATTCGAGGACACCACCGGTAGCAACGTAGTCTGGAGCATGGGCGTCGCCTCGGATTTGGTTCAGTCCGACCCCACCACGAATTGCATCATCAACGCCGATCTGACCGGCTACACGGCCAGCGCCGTCGCTGGACAGAGCTGCACCCTTCACGACACGGGGAGCACCATCGCCATCACGCTCTCGGCGTATACGTTCTCGTTGAGCGCCGATTTCCAGACGGCCACGGAGAACGGTTCGGGGAACGCGCAGGTCACTTTCTCGGACGGTACGTCAGCCTCGTGCTCGTACAATCTCAGCGCCTCGTACCACAAGGTAGGGACCTAAACTGAGCTGATCGCGAGCGTCAGGGCGGCGGAGTCTGGCTCGACTCCGTTGCCCGGAATCGCGATCTCGCCGAACCCCGCCACGATCGCCTGCGCGCCGCTGTAGCGCGCGCGCTCCATCGCCGGGTCGGGCATCGCCACCACCTGCATGCCGGCGGCGAGCGCGCCCGCCACGCCGTAGGGGGAATCCTCGAAGACGACGCAGGTGGCGGGCTCCGCCGCGAGATCGGCCGCGGCCGCCAGAAAGATGTCGGGCGCCGGCTTCGAATGGCGAACGCGGGCATCGTCGCCGCACACGATCGCCGCGAACAGCGACAGCCACTCCCGGTGGGCGGCGGCCTTGACGGCGAAGATGGCCGACTCGCTGCTGGTGGCGATGGCCATGGGGACGCCGCGGGCGGCCAGGGCGCGCGTGAAGGCCTGGGCGCCCGGCATCGGCGCCGCCTTCGCCAGCAGGTCGAGCAAAGTGAGATCGCGCTGCCGCACCAGCTCTTCCGGTGACAGCGGCAACCCCAGGCCGTCGGTGATGACCCGCGCCGCTTCCAGGGTGCCGCGGCCGATGCACTGGCTCTTGATCGACCAGTCGTAGAGCTTGCCGTGGCGCGCGGCCACCTCCGCGATCGCCTTCGTGTACAGCGGCTCGGTGTCGAGCAGCACGCCGTCGAGGTCGAAGATGACGTTGCGGATCGGGCGGGGCAGCTTCACGGGGGATCTCCTGGCGCCGGAAGCTATCGCCCCAGACCGAACGCGGCCAGCATGGCCTCGGCGTCGCAGTCGCCTGCCGGCGTCGCGAAGGTTTCCCCGCGCGCCAGACGGCCGTAGCCGGACGCCCCCAGACAGATGAACGTCTGCTCGAGGGGATTGTGGTCGTGGACGCGGCTGTGATGCCGGCTGGCGAACAGGGAAATGAACGCGCTCGTCGACTGGGCGAGGATGTGCAGCGGCAGATACAGGGGACCGAGCCAGTCGTGCTGGCGGGTGTGCGCGAGCTCGTGCGCCAGGATCAGGCGCCCCAGGGGGCCCTCGAGAATGTCCCGACGGTAAAGGATCGCATGCCCCAAGGTGACGGCGCCGACCCAGTCGAGCCCGCGGCCGGGACGAATTCGGTAGAGCCACGCCGAGGCGGCCGGTCCGCTGACCCGCGTGGGTCGTGCCCCCGAAGCGAGCAGCCCGGCGGCGTGGCCGAGCAGATTCGTCGGCAGGGTCCACAGCCTCCACAGCCAGCGCGCGGGGCCACGCAACCGCCGAGGTCGAGGGAGGCGAATCGTTGGACGAAGCACGCGAAGCCGCTTTCAGGTCACCGCGCGCGATGTCTAGAGGGAAAGCCCGGCTACTGCGCGCCGCAGCTCGAGCCCGCCGTCCCGCACGACGAGAAGCCGCAAGCCGCCGCGATCTGCGTGGGCGTGTTGGTGTTGTCCGAAGCGAGCACCCCCATGCCGTCGACCGCGGCCGTGCAGCTGATTCCCCCGCCGTTGTTCGCCTGAACGGTCACGGATCGAAGCTGCTTCGGCCCTGCCATGGGCGGCGCGTTGATGAGGATGCCGCCCCAGCTCGTGATCAGGTTGTAGGTGCCGGGGCCGTTGTTGGTGACGGTGGTGTTGCGGATGTCGAAGCCGGCGCCGTCCAGCAAGATACCGCCGCCGTTCAGCGCGATGCCGCTGCCCATGTTGTTGGTGACGGCCAGGTGTTCGAGGCGGACCGTCGACCCGACGTCAGCCTGTAATCCGACGGAGCCCGCGCTGGTCAACATCAGATCGCGCGCGTAGGCGGCGCCCGAGCCGATGTGAAGAGCGGGGTTCACGCTGCCCAGGATGGCGCCGCCGCCTTGGCCGATGATCGAGACGGCGGCCGTCACCGCGGTCGTGCTCCCGCTGACGGTGCCTCGCACGACGATCAGATCCCGGGCGCCGCTGACCTGCGGCACCGCCGCCTGCATCGAACAGAACGGGCCCGCCGCGGTTCCGCCCGCCGTGCCGCCGCTGTCGGAGCAGGTGGCGCTGTTGTTCTGCACGTAGATCGTCTCGATGTCCGTGGCGCAGCGGCCATCGAGGTGCGACATGCACACCCCCGGGCCGGTGCGACCCGCGCAATCGGTATCGGCCGTGCAGGCGATGCAGCTGTTGTTATTCAGGTTGCAGACTGGCGTGGCGCTCAGGCAGTCGCTGTTCTTCACGCACTGAACGCAGGCCCCCGAAGGCGCGCAGACCGACGTCATGGCGCTCAACATCGCGCAGCTGTCGCCCACCGGGACCATCGCGCAAGGAACACACGCGCCCGCCGCGGAACAGAACGGCTTCGTCCCATCCTTGCAGTCCGCATCCATTCCACACTCGACGCACCCGCCGGTCAGCGCGTTGCAGACGGGGTGGTCCTTGTCTTTCGTTTTGCACGCGTCGGTCGCCCCCATGGCGCAAGAAACGCAGGCCTCGCTCGCGCAGACGGGCGCCGTCGGGCCCTTGCAGTCGGCGTGGGTCGTGCAATCGACGCAGGCGCCGCTGGTGGCGCTGCAGACCGGGTGCGCCGTATTCGTGGCGCACACGTTGCTGTTGGTGCCGGCCGCGGCGTCGGAGCAGGAGACACAGACGTTCGTCGCCGAACAGAAGTGCTTGGCGGCCGTCGGGCAGTCTTCGTTCTTCAAGCACTCGACGCAGACGTCCGCGGTGACGTCGCACTGGGGCGTCGGGGTGGCGCAGGTCGCGGTATCGATGCAGCCCACACACTGTTTCTTCATCGGGTCGCACGCCGCCGTCGGGGCGACGCACGTCGAAGAGTCGAGACAGCCGACGCAGGTGGCGGTCGACGTATCGCAGATCGGCGTCGTGGGCGTGCTCACGCAATCTAGCTTGCTGCTGCACCCGGTCTTCTTGCCGCCCGTGCCACCACCTCCGTTTCCGCCGCCCCCCTGTCCGGCGCCGCCGTTGGTGGCCCCTCCGCTTCCCGCGCCGCCCCCGGCGCCCCCGTTCGTGGCGCCGCCCGTGCTCGAGCCGCCGGACCCGGTGCCCGCGACGCCCGCATCGCCCGAATTACACCTGTGCGTGCCCATGTCACACGTCGAAGGCGCGCAGTCGCCGTCGCTCGCGCAGACGTCCTGGTTGCGGCTCTTGTTCGGCGTACAGCCCGGAGAGCCCAGCGCCAGGACGGCCGCGAGCAACGTGCCCACGCCGAGCGCAAAAGGGGCAACCGCCCGTCGCGAGAAGATGATCATCGCGCGAACGGCGCCGCCGGGCCGTTGCTCCTCACACGACGCGAGAAAACGATGCCGCACATGGCCTGAAGATATCACCGCCCGACGAAAGACACGTAGGGCGAATGTTACCGAGATTCATCGAATCGGACACATCATCTTCGCCGACCGTTTCGTAGCCTTCGAGCATGCTCTCGGATGGGCGACAGCAAGGTGGGGCGGCAACTGCGGCAACTGCGGGAATACCGACGGTTTCTCGGACATCCGAAATCACGCAGGTCCACAGGGGCCACACCAGCCGCCCCCCCATCCTAGACGCGCTCTCGTCCCGGCGGCACCTGTATCTGGAGCGGGCCAGCCTGATCGACATCGCCGAGAGGCCCGTGATCGTGACGTCGCGGCCCGCTTCGGGCGAGCAGACGCAGATCATTCGCCGGCCCACCCGACGTTCGACGACGGCGACCGCGGTGCCGGCGCGCCCGTCGAGAACGAGGCTCTGGATTTTCGGCAGCGCGGCCGCGACGGCGATGCTGCTGGTCACGTTGTTCGCGCTCGGGCAGCGAGCAAGGATGGACCGACGAGCCGAGCCAATGCCGAGGGGGGAGCGGCCTGGCTCGTCAGTGACGTCAGTGACGTCAGTGGTGGCCTCGTCGTCGCGGCCCATAGTCGCACCCCTGACGGAGGCGACGGCAGGCTCGCCGCCCGCTCGCTCGGGGGAGGCGAACGCCGAGGTTGGAGCGCCGGCTGGTGAGATGGCCCCGCGCGCAGTGCGGACCGCCCACGCGCGAACCTCGGTAAAGATGCGGGGAACGGCGATCGCGTCCGCGCGGCTGGCCCATCACACCGGACGGGCCCACCCTTCGCCGACGCGCGCCCACGCCGGGGCCCCGAAAGTGGCGACGCTGGCCTGGGTCGATCCGTTCGTCGACCGGTAGTCGTACTGGGCGTCACGCCCAAAATGAAAGAGGCCGCGTCGCCCCTCAGGGCAACGCAGCCTCGTCCATTCGCCAGATCTAGCGGTCCGACTACTTGATGGGGAAGTAGCCGACCTTCTCGACGACGGCCTGCCCGGCGGGCGACAGGACCCAGTCCATGAACGCCTTGCCCTCGGCGGGGACGTCGAAGCGGGTGTAGAAGAACAGCGGGCGGGACAGCGGGTAGCTGCCGTCCTTCACGGTCGCCTGCGAGGGCTCGATGGCCGTGCCCTTCTCGTCCTTCTTCACCTTCAGGATCTTCAAACCCTTGGCGTACGCGGCGCCGCCGTAACCGATGGCGTTCTTGTCCTTGACGACGGCGTTGACGACCGCGGCCGTCCCGGGCAAGGTCTGCGCGCGGGGGGTGTAGTCGGCGTTCTCGAGCACGTGCTCCTTGAAGAACACGTAGGTGCCCGAGCTGTTCTCGCGCGAGTAGACGATGATCTTGGCGTCGGCGCCGCCGACCTCTTTCCAGTTCGTCACCTTGCCGGTGAAGATCCCCTTCAACTGGGGCATGGACAGCTCCTTGATCCCGTTGGCCTCGTTCACGTAGACCGACAGGCCGTCCTTGGCGACGACTGTCTCCACGACCGGCTTCGTCGATTTCTCCTCGACCTGCTTTTTCTCGGCGTCCTTCATGGCGCGGGACGCCTCGCAGATGTCGGTGGTTCCGTTAATGAGGGCGCTGATGCCGGTGCCCGAGCCGCCACCTTGGACTTGAATGGTCGTGTCCTTGTGAGCCTTCATGTAGTCCTCGGCCCAGCGCTGACCGAGAACGACCATGGTGTCGGAGCCCTTCAGGGCGATGGTTCCCGCGGACGCGAAGGCGGGCGCGAGAAGCAAGGCGAGGGCGATCATGGCACTTCTGAACTTCATGGCTTTCTCCTGTTTGAAAGATGGACGATTCGTTTATATTCGCGCGGTGCAAACGAGCCGGGCCGAGGGCACCCCACGCAGGGGATGAAAAGAATCCTCTGAGGACCTTTCCGGTTTGTTCGACGGCGCAGGCTAGCGGCCCTTCGTGACAGCCATGTGACGGTCCGTCGACAATTCAAAAAACGTGACCGAGCAACTTGCGTCACCGACAGCGAGTTGCCTGAGACGCCAAACGTTTCTTCGTCGTCACGCGACCGTCACACCGGCCGTATACGAAGACACCGCATCCAGACCGGGAGAATCAGTCATTGATGGCGGGGCTCCCCTCCGCCATGTTGGCCCAAGGAGATGAATCGATGAGAAAGCAGACCGCCCCTCTTTTTTCCACTTTGGCGCTTGCACTTTGCGCCACGCTCGCCCCTTCGCGGGCAGGCGCTCAGACCCCGCCGGCGGCGCCTCCGCCGCCGGACATGCCGGCCCCGCCGCTGACCGACGCTCCGCCCCCGGCGGCAGCGATCGAGACGCCCGCGCCTCCGCCGCCTCTCGTCGTCGAGCCCCCGCAGCCGGTTCCTCCTCCGCCCCCGGCGCCCCCGGCCGCCATGCCGACGCCTCCGCCCCCGCCCAAGCCGGTCATGACGTCGAAGTTCGGCGCCGAGCTGTACGGCTTCGTCGAGTTCGATTCGATCCGTGATTCGACTCAGTCGTACAACGAGGTCGCCGGCAACGGCGCGATCGCGAAGGCCGGAACCTACTCGGGAAACCACAGCCGCTTGACCTACTCGGGACGGAACTCGCGGCTCGGCTTCAAGGTGAAGGGTCCCGAGTCCGACGACATCAAGACGTCGGCGCTGCTGGAAATGGACTTTCTCGGCAACCAGCCGTCGCCGGTGTCCGAGTCGGCGATGTTCAACAACTCCGCCTTCCGCATGCGGCACTACATGCTGAAGGTCGAAACGCCCTACATCGACATCATGGCGGGGCAGTACTGGGCGCTGTTCGGTTCCGGCTCGTACTTCTTCCCGAACACGGTCGAGATCATGGGTCTGCCGGGACAGGTCTTCAACCGTGCTGAGCAGGTCCGCATCTCGCACGCCTTCAAGACCGACGACATCACGGTCGAGTTGCTGGCGGCGTCGGTTCGCCCCCCCCAGCGCGACGGCGGCGTCCCCGATACCCAGGCCGCCATCCGCTTCCTCGTCAACAAGTGGAAGGGTGTGCACACCGCGAACTCGACCGGCACGGCCATCGACGCCGCCGGCATCTCGGTCTCGGGCGTGTACCGCAACCTGCGCGTCGACGAGCTGTCCGGTGCGCCGACCACCTTCAAGTCGAAGAACGCGGGCGGGCTCTCCGTCGACGCGCTGATTCCGGTCATTCCCGTCTCGGGGACCGACCGCGCCAACGGTCTGACCTTGACCGGCTCGTACGTGCGCGGCACCGGCATCGCCGATCTGTTCACCGGTCTGACGACTGGCGGGACGTACGCGGCCCCGCCCAACCCCGCTATGGCCACGCCGGCCCCGACCTACACGTCGAACATCGATCCGGGCCTGGTCACCTACCTGGCCGACGGTTCGCTGCACACGATCGACTGGCAGTCATTCATGGTGGGTGCGCAGTACTACCTGCCCCCCTCGGGGAACATCTGGCTCTCGGGCAACTACTCCCAGATGGACTCGCACAACATGTCCGACCTGTTCCCCGGCTCCAAGAGCGCTTTCAAGCATTCGCAGTGGTTCGACGGGAACATCTTCTGGGACGCCACCAAGGCGCTTCGCTTCGGCGGCGAGTTCGCTTACTTCAAGCAGAAGTTCGTGGACAACTCGACGGCGCACAACTACCGCGGGCAGGTCTCGGCGTTCTACATCTTCTAGTCCTCGGCGCGTAACTCGCGCATCGTTCCAAACAGACGCGGCGGTCGACAACGACCGTCGCGTTTTTTTGTGTTCAGCGTCGGGCGGCACGCGTGGCCGGGCTGGCGTTGCGGTCGACGGCCTTCAGGCGCAGGCCGTTGTCCGTCTTCTGATGGGTGGGGCTGCGGCGCGTGGACTTGCGCGGCGGACGCCGACCGGGGCTGAGCTCCAGCTCGTAGGTGCGCGTCTTGGCCTTCCGCGCCGGGCGTTTGACGGCCTGGGCCTCCCTCGCCGTGGCCGCCCGCCGCTCCCGCTGCTGTTCCCGTTCCTGCTGCTGTTCCTCGGCTCGCCGCTGTTCGGACTTTGTCGACATGGTTGCTCCTTCCTGCCTCTGAATTCCTGCATGGATCGGGCCTGAAACGCCGTCCGGCCGGCGTGCCCTGGACGGCTGTGATTCGTAACGGGCCGGGCCGTTCGGTAACCAGGGCGTGCCTTCCGATGCGCCAGGCGCCGGGCTTCGTCGGTGGCGCGTTCGATGCACCAAGGGGGGCCATGTTGCCGTCCCCCTCTGCCGAACAGCGAAGCCCGGGAGCCAAGGCGGTCAGTGACGGGAAGCAGGTCGCGACCGCGCGCACGGGGAAACCGGTCCGATTCCACGTCCTCGCTTGCGACTACGACGGAACGCTGGCGACGCACGGCCAGCTGTTCGAGTCGACGCGCGCTGCGCTGCAGCGGGTGAAGGCGACCGGTCGAAAACTGGTGATGGTGACGGGCCGTCGCATCGACGATCTGCAGGCGACCTGTCCCGATCTGTCGCCCTTCGATTGCGTGGTGGCCGAGAACGGCGCCGTGCTGTACTGGCCATCCACCCACGAGCTCCACGCGCTGGTCGACCCCCCCCCGGCCACGTTGGCCGAAACGCTGCGGCAGCGTGGCGTCCCCGACGTCGCCCAAGGCAAGGTCATCGTGGCCACCTGGCAGCCGTACGAGACGCTCGTGCTGGAGACGATCCGCGACCTCCAGCTGGAGATGCAGGTGATCTTCAACAAGGGGGCGGTGATGGTGCTGCCCTCCGGCGTCAACAAAGGGTTCGGTCTGCAGGCGGCGCTGCAGGCGATGCGGTTGTCCCCCCACAACGTCGTGGCCGTCGGTGACGCCGAGAACGATCACGCGCTGCTGGCAGGCGCCGAGTGCGGAGTGGCGGTGGCGAACGCGCTGCACACGCTGAAAGAGCGTGCCGATCTGGTGACGAAGCGCGACCATGGCGCGGGCGTCGAAGAGCTGGCTGAGCAATTGATCGCCGACGACCTGGCCGAGCTGTCGGCGACGCTTCTTCGTCACGACATCGCCATCGGGACGGACGAGGCAGGCCGCTCCGTCACGTTGCCGGCTCATGGGGTGAACGTGCTGCTGGCCGGGACCTCCGGGGGTGGGAAGTCGACGTTCGCGACGGCCTTCGTCGAGCACGTGGCCGAGAGGGGCTATCAATACTGCGTCCTCGATCCGGAGGGAGACTATGCCGATCTGCCCAGGGCAGTCGCCGTGGGCACGGCGCAGTCGCTCCCCAGCGCGGACGACGCGATGAAGGTGCTCGAGAAGCCGGAACAGAGCGCCATCGTCAGCCTGGTCAGCGTGCCGATGAACGATCGCCCGATCTTCTTCGAGGCGCTGCTGCGCAGCCTCGAGGCGGAGCGGAAGGCGGTGGGGCGCCCCCACTGGATCCTCGTCGACGAGGCTCACCACGTGGCCCCGCGCGAGCGGGTCGGCGAGACACCCGCGGAGGGCTTCACGCAGGAGAGTTTCGCGGCGGCGCAGAGCAACGTCGTCCTGATAACGGTGCACCCGCAGCTGGTTGCCCAGGTCTGGCTCGCGGCCATCGACGTCGTGGTCGTGGTCGGCGTGAATCCCGTCAAGAGCCTGGCCGACATCGCCGCCGTCATCGGCGTACCGTCACCGGTCAACGTTCCAAAAGCGATCGCGGCCGACGAGGCGCTGGTGTGGTGGCCTCGACGAAGCAGCACCATCTTGACCCGTGTCCGCACCACACCCCCGCAGACGGAGCGTCGCCGCCACGTCCGCAAGTACATCGAGGGGACCTTGGCGCCGGAGAAGAGCTTCTATTTCCGCGGCGCCGAAGGAAAGCTGAACCTGCGGGCGCAGAACCTCAATGCGTTCCTGCAGCTCGCCGATGGCGTCGACGACGCCAGCTGGCTGTTTCACCTCCGGGCTGGAGATTATTCGCGCTGGTTCGGCGAGGTCATCCGGGACCGCGAGCTGGCGGACGAGGTGGCGGGGATCGAGCGCGCCCGCGGACACGCCACCGCGGCCGATTCGCGGGCGCGGATCAGGAACGCGGTCGAGAAACGCTATGTCGTGACCGCGCCCTGATACGCGGCTTCACCGCGTGGCGCGCTTCCGGGTGGCCGCGGCCTTGCGCCCGGCGGCCTGACGAGCCGAGGCGCCGCGTTCAGCGGCCGATGCCCGCGCCTGGCGCGCCAGCGCCGTGTGCGAGGCGGCGCCGTGACGCTCCCGCTTCAAGGCACCCTCGGTGGCCCGCGAGCGCGCCGGTGATGGCCTCTTCGGGTTCGCGCCCGCGCGTAGATCGCTGGCGGCGCGCTTCCGGGTCGACGTCGACTGGCTGCTAGCGCGGGGCGGCGGGAGCTTCACGCCGGAGCGGCGCGCCTTCGACAGGCCGATGGCGATCGCCTGCTTCGCCGACCGGGCGCCATGTTTCCCCGCGCGGATGTGGTCCATCTCCTCGCGCACGAACTCGCTTGCCTGGGTGCTGGGGGATTTCCCTTCCCGCTCGTCCTCGCGGGCTCGTTCAATCGTCTTTGCTTCGGGCATGAAATCTCCCTTCGTCACGGCTGCGCAACGGGCTGCGGTGTGCAAGTAACGACGGTCAGTGGCGGGTGATGCGGCGCTGGCTGGGAGCCGGCGTGCCGGGGGCGTTCTCGTCGCGCGAATGCTCGTGCGTGAGTCGCTCGTTCGTGCCGTCGTCTCCGGTCGTCTCGGTCGACGGGCTCCCCTTCCACCGCTCGCCATCGCCCTCGTTGGGGTGGGCCGGAGACCAGCCCGCTGGATTGACGCGATCGTTGCGCTGCTCCGTCTTCGCCCTCGGTTTTGCACTGGCCATGAGCACACCTCCTCGTTGATGTCCGGCTCGAGGATCGTCCTCGCCCCGGTCGGTGCCCATGCACTGCAAGCTCCGATCCGCTCGCGCGGCGACGACGGCGGATCAGAACTGCGAGAGGAAACTCCAGATGGCCTGGCCGGCGAACGGCGGCGGCTGGTGCACGCCGTCGAACGGACACCAGACCACCGGCTCTTCCGCGTCGCACATCTGGTAGTGGGTGCATCCGTTCGCGTCGGTGCTGACCGCCTGCCCCATGCAATGGTCATTGGAGAGGAACTCGTCGCGGGCCTTCTGCCCGTCGGCGATCGGGATGGTGGGGTCGCTCATCCCGTGCGAGGCCCAGTACGCGATCGGGTGATCGGGTGTGCACGTGGACGGAGTCGTCGGCAGCCGACCCGACATCGCGGCGACCGCCCGGAAGACGCTGGCCTGGGTGCAGGCCACGGTGTTGGTCATGATCCCCCCCATGCTGAAGCCGGTGGCGAAGATCCGGCTTTCGTCGACGCACAGCTGGGATTTGAAGCGGGCCACCATCGCGACCACGTAGTCGATGTCTCGGCCGCTCTGGTTGGTCCAGCTGCCCGAGAGCGCTTGCGATGCCACGAAGATCGCCCTGTCCTTCGCCTCGCTCTGGATGCCGTAGTACGGACCGCTCTGGGGCGGGTCGCCGTTGACGAGCCAGTCGTCGTTGTACGAGCCACCGTGGAACGCGATGATCAGGCGGTAGGGATTGTGGGGATCATAGTTGGCGGGGAGCGTGAGGATGTACTCGCGCTGGGTTCCCGAGACGTCGATCATCGTGCGGCCCGCGGTGGGCGGGGTCGTCGCCGAACAGCCGGCGCTGGGCTTGGCCGCCGTGGCGCCGCCCGCGCCACTGCCGCCGCTTGCACCGCTGCCTCCGCTGCTGCCACCCGAGCCGGTCGTGCCGCCCGCTGCACCCCCACGCCCGGCAGTGCCTCCGCTCCCCGATGTTCCAGCGAGCCCGGCGTTCCCACCGGAACTGGTCGTACCGCCCGCGGCGGTGCTCCCGCCGGAGCTGGTCGTACCGCCTGAGGCAGCGCTCCCGCCGGAGCCGGTGCTCCCGCCGGAGCCGGTAATCCCGCCGGAGCCGGGCGTGCCCCCGGACCCCGTCACTCCGCCGGAGCTGGTCGTACCGCCCGACGACGTGGCCCCACCCGAGCCCGGAGGGCTCGAGGTCGCGCCGCCCTGGCCTCCCGCGCCCCCGGAGCTACTGCCACAACCAAGCAGCCACAGGCAACCGAACAACGGAGCGGTGATTCGGCTCATGGAGCGGGGGAGTTCGCGCATCGCAGCCTCCTCGAAAGAAGCGATAGTATACGGTCCTGGGATTGTTGCGTTCCACCGTAATACCACGGTCGGGCGGGGCGGCCGGCGGCCGTTCGGAGGAGGGAGGCTGCACCGTGTCACCGTCGACTCCCGCGCGCGCTTGACGTACATTTCCTGGCTTCAGCCAGCAAGCCGATTGATGGCTTTCGAATTGCGGCGATCAAATTGGTCAGCGCAATCCCGTGACAAGAAAACGACCGTATGCAATCTGAATACAAGCCCGAGTTGTGGCACGACCTATTTGTCATGATTGGCACTTCAGCGGGAGCCCTCGTCGGGCTCTTGTTCATCGTCATGTCGCTGCATCTGGACAAGATCAGCGATCGCGCCAACTACAACATGCGCGCGACCATAGACGGGGCGCTATACAACACCATTCACCTGCTCGTGGTCTTGGTCGAAGCAGCGGTGGTTCTGACCCCACAACCACTGTCCTTCATTGGCGCCGAGTTGATTGCCATCAACGTCTTCGGGTTGCGGGGGCCTCTGGCCTTTGCACATAAGTACTTCAACAAGAAAATTACCATCAGTCATCGAGGTGGCTTCCCGACGGCCCTGATTCTGACCATTGCCGTGGCCTACCTGCTTGGTGTCGCGGGAGGCGTCGCCGCCTTCAGGCGTTTGAACTGGAGCCTCTATCTCGTGACGGCATCCTGTGTGATCAAGATCGTTCGTTCCGTGTTGACCGCCTGGATGCTCATGTTCGGGATGCTTCAGGCGCGGCCGTCCGAGCAAGGCAGTTGACGCCGTCGTTTGTGCCGGAGACGAGACTTGAACTCGTAAACCCGTGAAGGTGGCGGATTTTGAGTTGGCCTCGGGGCGATATGGCGAAGTCTGCCAAGGTCAATCACCGACGGAGAAGCGGCGCGCGGTGGTCGCCCGAGATCATCGAATGCTGCTCCTGTCGTACCCACTTAGTACCCGCTCTCTGCCCCGTCCGTGGGGCCGCCACGCCGATCCAAAACGGACGGCGAGAGGCCTACCCAACGCCACGCGCCTTCCCACACCAAGGCTGGGGGCCCCGAGCTGCGCGACGCTTGGACAGTGACCGCGCCAGCGCGCCTTCAGCGCGTCGGGAGGGCTGGCGGGGCAGCACGGCGCTGGACGCGCTCGCCGCCGGGCGGCCGGACGCTGCGCGGGCCTGCCTTGAACCTGACGGGGTGGTCGGCTCCTTGACCGGGGGGGGCACAAAAACAGGGGGTGGGGGTCGCGCTGGCGGATCCCTGCTCTCCCAACGCGCCTCGCGCCGGGGCTGGCCCAATCGCCGGACATTTGCGCGTGCTCGGAGAAGCGGGCATCGTTGCGGGGCTGATGCGATCGTTCCTTCTGGTAGCGCTCGCGTTGTTTGTCCCGGGGTGCGAATGGACAAACACGAACAACCTCCTCGGGACCGCCTCTTACTCGAAGCTGTCTGACAGCCGCCCAACAATGGCGCCCGACGGCGGTCCAGCGTGGGCCGTCGCATGCGCGCGAAGCATCAGCGAGTGCTACGACGAATGTGCTCGCGTCTGCCCCCGGGGATACAAAATCGTCGACAAGAACACGGAGGGCGTCGCCGGTTATTCGTCTTTAAGCGGTGGCGACGGTTGGGCTAACGGGTACAACAGCTCCCGGGTGACTCGCATCTCAATGCTGATCACCTGCCGGTCCGAGCCTCTCTTGGACGGGGCCTCGCCTGGCACGGTTGACGGTCCAGCCACGGCAGTCCCGACGGTCGGGGCGCCACCGACTGTTCCGGCCGCATCCCCGACACACCTCCCCGGGGTTGGCGGTTCGCCCGGCCTGGCGGCTCCGCCCTCTACGCCGGCCCCTGTTTCGACGCCTCCCAGTCCGGCGCGGTGATGCCGGCGGCGGGCGGGCTCTCCAGTGCCCCGGTCCTCGTACGCGCTCACGGTGGGCTTTTGTTGCCCCAGCGAGCCGTCCCGCAACTGAATCAACCTCATCGCGTCGGCCATGTCGTCAGAGGACCACTCGTGGCAAAATCGGGCGGTGGCTCGGCTGGACGTCCTGCTCGATTGTCGGGAGGTCTCTGAACTTTGCGGCGTCGGTCGGCGAAGTGTCTCGGAATGGTGCCGGCTGGGCTGGGTCAAGGCGGTGCGACTTGGGACGGCCGGGGGGCGGTACAGGATTCGGGGTGACGATGTAGTCCGCCATCTCTCCCGGACATCGCGGGGGCGGAGGCATTGGGCCAAGGCGGTGTTGGCGAAAGCGGCCGAGGTCGAGGTTCCAAGTCGCCCGAAACGACCCAAGACGCCCCGAATACTCGACGTGCGGGACGTGGCCGCGCTGGTGGGTGCCTCGCCAAGAACGGTGCGGAGGTGGATCAAGAACGGCGCCCTCCACGCCCGCACGAAAGGCGTCAAAGGGTCGATGTTTCGGGTGAAGAGAGAGAGCCTGGCGGCGTTTCTTCGAGGCGCCGCGCAATCCAGCGCTCCAGCGCCCCCTCCATCTTACCGGTGAGCCTCACGTGGTGGGGGTGCCCTTCGACCCAAGCCAACATTCCTCGGGACAAGGCGTCTACGTGCTCCGTCTTGAACTGCCTCGCCCATTCCGTGATCCGGCTGCGGGTCAGCTCCCACGTCTTCCCGTTCCGACAAGGAAAGACCAACACGGCCGCTTCTCGAGGCTCGGTATAGAAAACAGGGCGGGGCTGTCGAGGCTCACCGGCTAGCAACGTCAGAAGGTTCGCGCGAACATGCGCGGAGCGGTCGGAGCCGCGCCGCCTTTTGGTTTTCCCGTCTTGACCGCCTTCGCTGGCTGGCACGACTGGCGCGTTCGCTTTGTCAGGCACGTTGTCCACCGATGCCATGGGTTAGTTCGCCGTCGCCCCGCGCCCGATCTCATAGGTCTTGTTGTCACTAGGATCGTATTCCAACAGGAGATTGATCCGGTTTCCGTTCGTCGGCGCTACGGCCGCACTGAGAACGTAGTTCGCGCCGAACGTCCAGACGACACTTCCGCCGGATGCGTTCGAACACTTCAGGCTCCACTTCCGGCCGATTCCCGTGGGGGCGATGTTGTTCACCGTCATCGTGATGGCCGCCGTCGCCACGACCGTCACGCTGTTGGTCTGTCCGGGGAGGGGCGTGATCGCGGAACTGGTGGAGAAGCTGTATCGGCTCGGTGGAAGCACGCCGCTCGCGTCGCTGATGCCCGGAACAATGTACTGTCCGTCCGCGACGAGAGGCACGCCGCCGCTTCCGAGCACAAGGCCGGTCGACGAGGAGCCGCCGATCATGACGTTGCCTGAGATAGACCGCAGGCCCCCTTGGATCGTTGCCGCGTTGCACGTGGCGCTGGCCTGCGAGCCGTCGATGGTGTTGCCCACGACCTCAGTGCCGGTGTTCGATCCAATGTTGGTCACCGCCAGAGCCGAGTTACCTGCCGAGCCGCCCAGGATGTAGTTGCCGGCGATAAAGATGGAACTTGCCGAAGTGAGGATGGACACGGGAATCGCCGAGGTAACGAACGCCGAGAAGTAGCTGTTCGTCACGGAGATGATGTTCGCCGTGGCTCCGCCGCTGATTGCGAGCCCGTTCTTGAAGCCGACGGTTATGCCGGAGCTGATGACAGTGACGCGGTCGACGAAGAATGCCCCCGTCGAAGGCACAACCGCCGCTATGGCCGCACCCGTTGACGAGGACGAGTGAGCGACCTGCAATCCGATGACCCTGTTCTGTGGAAGGACTCCGCCCGTGATGGCGAACGAAACGCCGTTGGCAGTGGCGTTGGATTGCTTGATGATAGAGACTGCGCCAGCGCCGACGAGGTCCACGGACGCGGTCATCACCATCAGAGCCCCAGAAGTAAGGTACGTCCCTGGCGGGAAGTACACGATGCCGCCGCCGAGAGCTGACGCGTAGTTGATGGCCGCCTGGCACGATGCCGTGTCGTCGGCGAGGCCGTTTCCGACCGCACCGAAGTCCTTGACCGAGATTTGAAGCTCGGTGAACTTGGATTGAATCGAGCGCAGTGTTCCTGTGGCCGCAGCCTTGAACTGGCCATCCGCTCCGCCGAGCGACGCGGCGAGGTTGGAAAGTATTTTGTCGAGGTAGACGCGCTGCCCCGGCGCCTGCTGGCCGGTCGTCGGGTTCGTGCCCGTGTAGCCCGGGTTGATGACCTCGACGAGCCCCGCGTTCGTGCCAGTCTCCTTGTACGTGGCCACCGTTACGCCGCTGGAATCCTGAACGAGGATGTCGGCCGGTTGATTCAGGTAGACGATCGCCCGCCCCCCCGCATCGAGAGGCACGCCCCCGTTGACGAGCTGGACGGCCGCCGTGGCGTCGCGGTTTGCCCAGGGAACGACTGGCACGGACGCCGTGCCGGGGACGACGAACGCGGCGGTGCCGCCAGAGACCGGCTTACCGTCGGTTGTGACGGCGCCCGCGATGGCCAGAGACGAAACCAGCGATGCCATGGCTACGTCACCCCTTTGCTGGCATCCGGCGATGATGAGGGCAAGGATTGCGAGGGAGCGATGGTGGGCATGGGATCTCCGTGTATGGGGCTTGGTTTTTCCGTTCTCGTATTGGGGCTGGCTGCGGCGCGCTGCCTCGTGCGGTCGAGGCGGTTGCTGAGAGCGGGCAGGGGCGACGCAGGAGACCAGAGCTGGTGTTGTGCCCAGGCGGCGATACCAGCCGCGTCCGCTTCGTCCCCGGGGAGTTCGATGCCGAACGTTTCAAGCGCCCAGGCGATCGCGGCGAGCTTGCGGGCGGGCCCCGGCGTCGTGGTGGTCATCCGGCCGGCCAGGACGATGGGCTGCCAGGTCGAAGCGAGGACGGCGGTGGTCGAGGTGCCTCGCCGCTCGAACGCTTGAAGCCACCGGCCGATAAGCCGGGCCAGGGTCAACCCCGTGGCGGTGTTCAGCCGGACGAATGGCGCCTCAATGGCGACTACGACGGGGCGAAGGTCCGCAACGGTGTCGGCTACCCGTTCAACATCGTTCCAACCGGACACGGTGCACGATTCCCGGTAAATGATTCGCGCGCGATTGATGGCCACGATGCCGGTCAGCTCGGCACTGTCGACGCCGACCGCTATCCCGGGTGCGTTCGTCGCGTGCGGGGTTGCGTTCTGCGGGCCGCTGTCTTTGGAATGCGCCAACGGCCTGGCCGGTTCGGTGTCGCTCAGCCACGGCCACGCCACTGCGCCTGGTACGTCGTCCATCTCCATCCGGCGGCCGAGACGCGCCTCGGCGGCGGGTAGGCGCTCCGCGCGGACGGCTGGATCGGCCCAGAGTCGCGTTTGGTGTGCCATCAGCGACCCTCTTCCTCGCGCGGGGCAGAGTCGTCGCCGGTGTCGTCGTAGAACGCCATCGTGTCGCCGCGCCATTTCACGGGGATGGTGCCCGTGCGGCCATTCCTGTGTTTCGCGACTATCAGCTCGGAGAGCGCGCCGTCGTGCCAAGGAAAGATCACGATATCGGCGTCTTGCTCGATGGCTCCCGAGTCTCGAAGGTCTGAAAGCACGGGCCTCCTTCTCTCGCCGCCCTTCGTGTTCTCCCGGTTGAGCTGCGAAACCAGGAAAAGGGGCATCCCCAGATCGCCCGCGAGTTGCTTGAACGCGCGGGACATCGCGGCCACTTCGAGCTGCCGGTTTTCCGAGCGGGAGTCCGAGCGGACCAACCCGAGGTAGTCCACCACCAGGAGGGCGCGCTGGTCCCGGGCGTGCCGCCCCTTCCAACTCCGCGCCTCGGCGGCGATACGCCCCATCGATAGCTTCCGGTCGTCGACCCAGAGGGGCAGCGGTCGGAGGCGAGCGGTCCCGGCGCGGATTTTCTGCCAGGTCCCAAGATCGACCCTTCCGCGCGCCAGCTCAGGGACGTTCCCGGCGAAGGTGATCGCGCGCTCGACGAGTTCTTGCCGTGACATTTCCATCGAGAACACCAGCGCCGGGACGCCGGCCATCGAGGCCCGAATCGCCGAAGTGAACGCAAGCGCCGTCTTCCCCGCGCCTGGATTCGCCGCAATCACGACCACCTGCCCCGGGCGAAATCCGCCGGTCACACTGTCCAGGCCGGCCAGGCCGCTCATGACGGCGTGTTTCTCGGGCTCTCTCGCCCGCGCCTCGATGACGTCTGTCGCGCGGTCGAGGGCGTCGCCGACGCGGACGGGGCCGTTGTCGGTGGGCACTTCCAGTCGGTCCAGCGCGGTGCGCGTCTCGGTCAGAAGCTCAGCGAGCGAGCAATCGCCGCCCGCGCGGCTGGCGGTCTCCAGCGTCAAGGCGATCAGCCGCCGAAGAATGGCCTTTTCGCGGACGATGCGTGCGTAGTGTGGGCCGTTCTCGGCCGTGGGGACCTCGTTGGACAGCGCCATCAGGTCGGCGGCGCCCTTCTCCCAGCGCGCAAGCTGGCCCCTGCGGCTCATTTCCTCGAACAGCGTCATGGTGTCGAGGGGGTTGCAGGCACGCATCGCCTCCCAGGTCTCCCGGTGGGCGGGTAGGAAGAAATCGTCGGTAGCGATCACGCCGTCGAGTTCCGCGAAGAGGGAGGGGCGAATCAGGACGCTTCCGAGAACCGATCGCTCGGCTTCGAGGTTGTGAGGCAGCGACGTCATGGCGTGGCCTTTCGGGCGATGAGGGGCTGGTAGGCGGCGCCATCGGGGCTGGCGCGACCGGATAGCGCCGCTTCAGGTGAAATCACCTCATCAGTCCAACGGGCACCGTTCAGCCACGTCGAGGCGTGCGGGACCTTGTCGCGGGGGCGGGTTTCGAAGTACGGCCTTTGGGCTTTGGCGGCCACCGTGACGGTGGCGGCTTTGTCAGACTCCTCGCATCCGTTGCCGCGCCAGGCTTCGAAGGCCGCAGCCTTCCCAATCTTCACCGGCCACTCTTGCCAGAAGGCCTCGAAGCTCTGAGAGAACGGGGTCTCGCTCTTTTTCTGCCGCTTCGTAGTTTTCCCGACCAAGGCCAACCCCGACACGGTCGCCGGTTCGACGGCGGCCGGTTGGGTAGGAGAGGAAGGAAAGGAAGGAAAGGAAGGAGAGGGGGTTTCGCTATGGGTGCCTGATTTCAAACCCTCAGGGTTACCCATAGGGTTTCCGGTCGGCGACCCAGAGGGTTTCCGCTTGGGTCCGCCCAGGCGGCCGTACACCCCCGCGTTACGCTTCGCCTCGATGGCACGCAGGCCGTCAGCGTCGAATCCTGCGACTTCGAGGGCGTCCCCATCCCAGCGTGCCAGTCCGGCCTCCACGGCAGTCGCTACCTCGGCCGAGGTCAATTGAGTCCGTAGGAGCCATTGGCGGTCGGTCCACTCCGCGCAACGTTCGATCGTTGGCTTCTCGACGCCGTCAGAGCTGCAAAACGATTGAAGCCGCAGCCATGCGCCCAGCGCGGCGCACGGCGCCTCTACGGCTAGCCCCGTGACCATGAAGGCCCGGTGAACGGCGGTGTACTTCACTGTTGTCCCGCCTCGCCCTCGATAGCGGCGCGTCTCCGGCGCCCAGCGGAGCACTGTTCGAGTACGTGTCGCAGGTGACGGCGGCGCCGTTGAATACGGCGGTCCAGGTCCGTCCAAGTCCGGTGATTGATCCGCGCCATGGCTCACGCGCCCCCGCCAGCAACAAAGCGGTCGACGCTCGCGGAGACGACCAGCCGGCGTCTACCCACACGTCGGTCGACCAGTTCGCGGCCGAGCAAGCTTCGAACGGTCAGACGCGAAACACCCAGGCGCCGGGCGGCCTCGTCGATACTGATCAGCAGCGGCGGGATATCGCCAAGGACATCAGCCCGAACTTTCTCACCAACAGAGCGTAGGGACATGCGCAAAACCTCCACGAAAGAGACTCATCGCCTCGATTTCGTGGGGTCCTAGCTCAACCCCTCGCGCTCCTCCCGTCCGGCGCCTGTTGTGAAACAGTGAGGGGGCGTTACCCCTCTAAGCCTCTTCCGGGATCACCTGACTGTAGGGACTCGTGAAGTCACGAGCGTCGTTATGTGCGCTCACTATATGCCGACGAACGGCGTCGTCAAGCGAGTATTCTCTAAATACGCAATGATATCACTTCGTAATGTCGTGAATTTCATTGGTCGCGTTCAATTTGTGATATCAATGTGCGCCGACAACGCCAATGAACGGCAAGATGGTTGCGAGCGCGGCCGGTTCGGGAAACGACACACGGTCGGCAGCGCTGGCGAGGTGCCCCGGCGACAGGTGGGCGTAGGTGTCGCTCGTGAGCTGCGGCGTCGAGTGCCCCAGGATTCGCTGAAGCGTGAAGATGTCGCCGCCACTCATCACGAAGTGACTGGCGAAGGTGTGCCTGAGATCGTGCACGCGGATGCGTGGCAGACCGACGCGGGCGAGCGCGGCTTCGAGAACATGCTCAAGCTTCGCGGCGGGAGAGTACATCGCTCCTCGATCGTTCGGAAAGACCAACTCTCCCTTCCAGGGGTCGGCGAGGCGGTGGGCCTTCAGGATGGGGACCAGGGCGGCGGCGATTGGGACGATTCGTTGCTTCCCGCTCTTCGTCAGGCCGGCGTAGTTGCGCCGCACGGTCACGATCCGTCGGTCAAGGTCGACGTCCGACCACCGGAGGCCAAGCGCTTCCCCGCGACGGACCCCGGTGTAGACCAAGGACGCGAAGAGCGGGTACAGTCCGGCGCGGTTCGTCTCGCTGCCGATGTCGGCGATGGCCGCGAGCAAGCGCCCGACGTCCTCGGGGCTCTCGATTGGTGGGGCCAGCTTTGCCCTCTCAAGAGGGAGCATCAGCTTGCCTCGGCCGAGGCGGTCTGTTGGTGACGCGGCGATATGGCCGTTCGCGACAGCGAAGCGGAGAATCGAGCGGACCAAGGCCATGATGAGGTTCACCGACCGCGTCGCCAGCGTGGTGTCTATTATTCGTTCGTTTCCGTCGGCATCGACGCGCTTCCGCCGAATCACCTTGGTCTGAAGCTCGGCCCGCAGCTCCAGGATTCGCGTCGGGGTCACCGCCGTCAATGGACAGTCGCCGAAGAAGGTCGCGACGTGAAGACGAAACCGCTCCTCGTTGTCCTGGTGGCTACGAAGGTTGGGCTTCGAGTGCAGGTCCAACCACTGGCGAGCGACCTCGTCGAATCCGACACCGGCCCGGCGCTTCTCGACGAGGGTTCCATCCCCAAGGCCGGTCCTGATGCGAGCGAGCGCCTCGGCCGCCTCCGTTCTCGTGCGGAACCCGCTCTTCTTCTTGCGGCGGGAACCCTCGAACCAACGAATCGAGAAACCGGGTGCCGTGCTGGTGCCGGTCGAGATGATCGTACCGAAACCGTTGCGTCGTAGCCGCCGGCTCATGGCTGCGCTTCCGGATCGAGGATGACACCGCAGAAATTGCAGACGACCACGGGGACGCAAGTTCCGATTGGCCACGGGCGCAACTCCAGGAGTCCCCCAGCGGTGGCGCAATCTGCCGCCGCGCTCTGCCAAATCACGATGTCGGTGCAGATCGGGCCGGTCGATGGGGTGGGGGGCGCGCACGCGGCCAAGCCGACGCCCAACGTCAGCGTCGCGAAGGCGGCAAATCGCCCGGGGCACTGCCTTGACCTTCCTGGCCGCCGCCCTGGCCCGTCGCCCGCTTCGTCCTCGATCTCGCGCCGTGTTCTCGACGATGGAATGACCATCTCCGTACCATGACACGCATCGCGGTACGCGCGCAATGGAAAATCGTACCGTAATGGTCGGAATTCGCGGTACGGCAGTCGCGCTCAGTCTTTTAGGCCGCGAAGCCAGACGTCAGGCGTCGCTGGGATCCCATAGGCCCGTTCGATTTCCTTTGCAAGCTTGCGGGGGATGGGGCGGCACGCGGCGCCCTTCGCAAACCACGATTTCACGATGTTTCTGTCGAGCCCATGCGCCTCAGCCCAGTCGGTGACGGTGCTTCCCGACCGATACAGAGCCTGTGGGAACGGATGCTTCGATCCCCGAGCCTTGGCGATGCCCAACTGTCGCAATTTCTCGCCTGTCGGCTTCGTCTCCGTGTTCATCGTGGTACTTATCACGGTACCATCGTGGTCCTCGGATTCCAAGCCAGATTCCAGAAGGGCCGCACCCATGCGCTTTTCGGCTTCGTCAGCCGCCCGACGGAGCGCCGCCGCCTGCCGCTCCAGCTCAGCAGCACGACGGCGAAGGTCCGCAGGTGTCGGCACGGTGGGGACGATGCCACGCATGACGGTACGGGGAAAGGGCTGGGCGGTATCGGCAGGGATACGGCAGCACCTGCACCGGAGACCGGCAAAGTGGTCACTATCGGCCATGACCCGGTGCCTTGTTGCGGGACGCCAAAAAAAGGTAATGGCGAAAGCGTTTGCGCGTCGGTTACAGTCGCGCTCCCGGCTCGCATTAGGCGCGCTGGATTCGGTCGTAGTGACAGCGGGAGAGCGGGAGCGACTATGCGACGACTGGCCTTGTTTCTTGGCTTTGTACTGTTGGGCTGTGGTGGTGGTGGCGCCAGCGGCGGCGGTGGTGGCCATCCGGTCGGAAATGGTGGGACCACGGTGCTGCCCGGATCAGGAGGCATGAGCGGGGTGGCCGGCGCAGGAGGTGAGGCGGTGATCGGTGGCGGCGGCGGGGCGGCTCCCATCTGCCGGGCCGCGACCGACGCGTGCGCCGTGACCACCGACTGCTGCCCTTCGCTGATCTGCACGAACAACATTTGCACCGCGCCGCCGCTATGCCGACCAGCAGACGGCGCTTGCGCGGTCACGACTGACTGTTGCGATCCTCTCGTGTGTCTGTCGAACAAATGCAGCGCGGTCGTCGTCGGTACCGGTGGGGCCGGCGGCGCACCGGCAACCGGGGGGCATGGTGGCGGTGCTGCACCAGGAACAGGTGGAGTCGGGACCGGCGGAATCGCAAGCACGGGCGGCTCCCTCGGTACAGGGGGAGCTGGAACTGGAGGTGTCATCGGAACCGGCGGTGTTGCAAGTACCGGTGGCGTTGTCGGAACGGGTGGGCTTGTTGGCACGGGCGGTTCGACGCCGCTCTGTCGCGCCCAGGGTGGAGCATGTGCGATCACGGCCGATTGCTGCAACGGCCTTACCTGTCAGGGGACATCGTGCTTGCCGCCGCCAATCTGCGGCGATGGAACGTGTAACTCGGGAGAGACCCAAGCCAATTGTTGCTCGGATTGTGGGTGCCTGGCGGGGGCCTATTGCAGTGCCTCTACGAAAACGTGCCTGGCCGCGTCCACCTTAATGATGTGGACATTCACGGATAGCTGCGCCGACGGCCTTGCGATTCAGTTCCGATTCTTTGACAAGGTGAACGGAGTCCTTTGGCCCGGGACCCTGGCAAACACCTATCAAAGCTCCACAGACGGGCAAACGGTAAATCAGCAAATAGCTTGCATTCCTGGTGCATCGATTTGCTATGGAGCGGAGCCGAATCCCACGCCCGATACGATTCACTGGGGAGTGGGATTGGATGGAAGCTACGCCTGCACCTCCTGCTGCGCGACCTGTGGAGCTATCAATCCTCAGCTCACGCTTACCTGCAACTGAAGACCGCTTGCGTGCCAAGGGGTTGTCACCGACGCGGATAGTCGTTCAGTCGTGCTTAGCCCGGTACTCCCGAACCATCTCGTCGGAGATGTCCGTCTTGAAGCAGCGCGGCTCTTCACCAGCGCTACCGCCGCCCGTACCCACGAAGCCAGCCACCCCGAGGCCAGTAGTACCCGTTTAGTACCCGGCGCCATTTTGGAAACCCCGCCGACCGTCCGCCCGATTCGAGTATTCCCCAATAGTTTCAAGTAGTGCCGGAGACGAGACTTGAACTCGTAAACCCGTGAAGGTGGCGGATTTTGAGTCCGCTGCGTATACCATTTCGCCACTCCGGCGGCGGTCGTGGTGGTGCTCTCGAAGGGCGTGATTCTCCCCGGCGTCGGGCGCAAGTCAACAGCGCATCGGACGGCGTGCGACGATTGGCGGGCGCGGCAGGCGCGAGGGGGGCAGCGCGCGAGCGGTCACGCCAGCAGGCTGCCGAAAGCGGCGCGGGCGGCCACGCGCGCGTCGGGCAGCGGGGGGGCGCCTTCGTAGACGACCCCGTGCCCGGGGACGATTCGTACGAACGGCCAGGCCAGCAGCGCCTCGAGCGTGGGGCGCTGCGCCTTCTTGTCGCGCGTATGAAAGCGCCAGGCGCGGCTGACCGCCAGGCGGCGGTGGGTCCCCATCAGGCGCAGCACGAGCCCCGTGGCCACGTTGGCGGGGTCCGTCACGTTGAACAGCAGATCGGTCACCAGCAGCGAGCCGCTCGCGCGGTGGAAGAACGCCACCTCGCGCAGCTTGGGTGCCCCGTCGACGACCAGGCAGTCGACCTCCGCGGCCCAGGGCGGCGGGGTGCCCGCGCCGAGGATGCCCGTGGCCGTCAGGTCCGGACGCTTCGTCGGCAGTCCCGGCGCCAGGTACAAGGCCGCCTCGGGATAGCGGGCCAGGCACGCCGTCACGAACAGGTGGTGGAAGCTGTTGGGCGCCACCACGTACCGTACCGGCCCCAGTGTCGCCAGCGCCGTCGCCGCCGTGTCATCCAGCGCGATCGGCGCGTGCAGCAGCAAAGACCGATCCCGCAGGCGTATCACCGTCATGTTGACGGGGATACGAACGCCCCCCGGCATCGACAGCGCCCGACTCGCCACCCAGACATCCTCGGCCACCGGTCGCAGGTCTTCGTTCATGGCAGTCAGGTGAACCCCTTCCCTGTAAACGCCGGAGGCTCTTCGCCTCGAGCTGGAACGCCGGAACAAGGACAGCGTGAGCCAGCTTTTGTTCCGCTGCGCGCGGCTTTTTCGACGAGGCGCGCTGGCTCGGACGGGCGTCGAGGGGTTCGGGGCGCCGCCCCGCGGACGGGCAGTCCCGGAGCTGACGTGGGGCCGCTACTCGTTCGTGACCTTGCAGTCCTCGGGCTCGGCCACCCAGGCGCCGTCGGAGGGGCCGAAGTTGCCACCGACCAGCCAGCGCGTCTTCAGGCCATCGACCTTCTCGACCAGACGCAGCTTGCAGCGGGCGACGAAGCGGCGCAGCTTGTCGCGCGGCCGGCCTTGCGGCGACTCGGACTGGTAGCGCGCGGCCAGCGCCGGCTGCTCGAACAGGCCCGGCACCAGATACAGCTGCCGGTCGACCGTGAAGTACGGGGCCAGGCGGTCCTTCGCCGCCGGCGCGTCGGACCATCGCTGGCCGGGGGCGCTGAACTCGCACTTGTACTTGCCGATGGCGCGGTCCAGGGCGCACGCCAGATCTTCGCGATCGGACGTCACCAGGGTGATGGGCGCATCGACCGGTTTGGCGCCGCCCACCTTGCCGCGCCAGCTCCACAGCGAGCCGGCCACGATGGCGGCGATGCCGACCACCAGCCATTTGACGGCGCGGGGACGGGGGACGGGCAGCGGCGCGGGGGGGGCTGCCGCCGGAATGGTCGGCTCGGCGGACGCGGGCGGATTCTCACCGCCAGTTTGGGAAGAGTCGGGCATTGAGGGCCTCCTGACTGATGGATAGCTCACCCCACAGCGGGGCGTAGAAGATTGAGACTTCGAGGACCAACACGATGGCGATGAACGTCGCCAGTTGCCTGCGAGCATAAAAACGATCCGCGAAGCCCGCCAGCAGGACCAGCGCGAAAGTGTACGAGGGGAGGTAGTGATACAGGTACGCGTCGCGCAGGCTGGGCACCCAGAACGCCAGCGGCGCCGCCCAGGCCATCAACAGGCCGAACAGCAGCCCGGCGCGATCCTGCACGGCCAGGACGTCCGTGCCCCCGGTCGGTCCCGCGTCCACCCGCGCGCCGAGCAGCTGTTGCCACAGCCGCCGCCGTCCCGTGCGAACGACGACCACCGTGGCCGCGACCACCGCCAGCGTGCTCGCCCACCACAGCAGCGGATTTCCCAGGGTCAGCAGCGCATGGATCGAGCCGTCGACCGGATCGATGTCGCGCCGCAAGAAGATGGGGCGCAGGGGCAGAAACCAGGTGTACCAGTGCGAGCTGCTGGGATTCACCACCGTGTACGACAGGTGGTGCTTGATCAGCTTCTTGTTTTCGGCGATCACGGCGGCCAGCGAGCCCGAGCCGCCCGTCAAGATCAGCGGGAAGGCCGCCTGCACGTAGAAGACGACGGCCGAGACCACGGCCAGCAGCGGCGTGAACAGGCGGGTCCGCCGCGCCGCCGCGCAGATGACCAGCGCCACCGCCACGAACGTCACGCCGTTCAGCTTGAACGAGGCGGCGCACCCCACGAAGACGCCCGCCAGCAAGACCTGCCACAGCCGCTGCGCCGTCAGGATCGTCGCCACGCCGGCCATGGCGAACGCGACGATCATGCCGTCCAGCAGCGCCGCCCGGGAGTAGGCGATGAAGAATCCGTCCACCGCCACGAAGGCGGCGGCGATGAACGCCGCGCGCCAGCTCTTGAACGCCACCCGCGTCGTCCAGGCGATGAGGCCGATGTTCAGGAAGCCGAAGATCAGCGAGGCCAGCCGCCAGCCGAGGGGGGTGTCGCCGAAGAACACCATCACCCCGGTGATGATCAGCTTGCCGAGCGGCGGGTGATCGTCGGTGTTGTACTGGTGGGCCAGGTAGCTGCGCGCCACGCCGACATAGTGATGTTCGTCCCACTTCAGGGCGTTGGGGACCTCCAGGCGATACACCCGCAACAGCACGCCCACCGCGAACATGAAGGCCAGCACGACGGCCAGCGGCAAGTCGTCCCGCACGGAACGCATCGCGCATCGCAGCCAGGTCGCTGAAGGTTCCGGTTGTCGAGGTGAGTCGAGCACGGGCCGTCCCAGGGGAAAAATCCGGGCCTATGGTGGACGAGAGGCCCCCGGTTGTCGAGGGCGCCCGGGCCGGGAGGTGCCGTCCGGCGCGCGTTACGGTTTTTAGGCGCTTCCGCCGATACCGATCGAGCGGAAAAAAGCATGAAAGCTCGAAATATCGCCGGCATCGCTTTCTCGATCGCTTTCACCACGGGCGTCGCCGGACGCCCTGCCCAGGCGCAGTCGCTGCGCCCGAACATTCTGTTCCTCTTCGACACCTCCGGCTCGATGGCGCAGAGCGCCGCCGGCGCCAACGTGGGCGAGGACACCAACATCTGTCCCAGCGGCACCGGCAGCAAGATCTACGGCCTGAAGAGCGCCCTGCGGGCGGCCCTGGCCCAGATCGG
The DNA here is from genome assembly GCA_036500205.1 of Polyangia bacterium. Lineage (GTDB taxonomy): Bacteria > Myxococcota_A > Polyangia > Fen-1088 > Fen-1088 > DASYCK01. The sequence continues at coordinate 27,145 of DASYCK010000274.1, forward strand.
CGCCGACGAGGCGAACTTCGGCCTGATGTCGTTTCCCCAGGTCGTCGTCAGCACGCCCAACCCGTCGAACTGGTGTGGCGGCTCCTCGTGGGGCCACTACAACGCGGCTCCGGCGGCCAGCGGCGTGACGATCATGAACCGGGTAGCCAGTGGAAATCATTCGGCCACGGCGTATCCCAGCGGCTGCCTGATGACGTCGAACACCACGCAGGCCACCTACGGCCCCTGGTTCGAGACCGGCGTGCCGCAGGTGTTGCGGGTCGGCGTGACGACGGCGGCGCCGGGTGTCACCCCCACGGCCGCAAACTACGATCCCGTCGACGGCAACATCCCCGAGATCTACCGCTGGATCGACAACGTCGAGCTGCCCATCACCAACGCGGCCGTCACCGATCCCGAGCTGCACGCCAACGGTTCGACCCCGCTGGGGCGGTCGCTGTTCTACGGCCGCATGTACTACGACAACGACGTGAAGCCGAAGGATCCGCGCGCCTCGTGTCGGCAGAACATCGTCATCCTGGTCACCGACGGCGGCGAGACCTGCGACGAGGTGACCGCCCCCGACACGACGTTCAGCCTGACCAGCTGCTCGGGTGGCGCGGCCTACAACCCGTTTCATCCCATCGCGCAGGCCTGCCAGATGTTCCGCTCGTCGAACATCAAGACCTACGTGGTCACCGACAGCGGTGTCTCCTCCGCCGAGCTGGCGGCCAACAACAAGATCGCCGCCGCCGGCGGGACCGTCGCCGCCATCACCGCGTCGCTGGCCGATCCCGCGGCCGCCAAGGCCGCCATCGTCGGAATCATCGCCCAGACCGTGCCGCCCGCCGAGACCTGCAACGGCAAGGACGACAACTGCAACGGCGTCATCGACGAGGGCGTCGCCAACATGTGCACCTACGACACGACGAACCCGAACGACGCCGACAACCTGCTCGGCACGGCCGCCAGGCACTGCGCCGTCGAGACGGCGAACTGCCTGGACGACAACTGCAACGGCGTCATCGACGAAGGCTTCCCCTTGAACGCCTGCGGGCAGGGCGCTGGTTGCCCCATCCCCGCCGAGGTGTGCGACGGCATCGACAACAACTGCAACGGTGACGTGGACGAAGGCTTCGCCATCGGCGACGCCTGTGACAACGGGCTGACCGGAACGTGCCGTCGCCTCGGCATCACCGTCTGCGCGGCTGACAAGCACAGCGTCACCTGCGATCTGGGCAACGCCCCCATCACGCCCGAGGTCTGCAACGGCCTCGACGACGACTGCAACGGCGTCATCGACGATGGCGTGGGCCCGGACCAGGGCGTGGGCGTCGACTGCGGCATCCAGGGGCAGGGCTGTCAGAAGGGGATCACCGCCTGCGTGGCGGGAAAGATCGTCTGCAACTCGACCTCGAACCCGCAGACCGAGGTCTGCAACGGGCTCGACGACGACTGCAACGGCGTCATCGACGACGGCGTGTTCCCGGGCGTCGGCGACTCGTGCGTGTGCGATGGCCTCAATCCTGCGCAGGTCGGCGTGGGCGTCTGCAAGGCGGGGCGCCTGGTGTGCAAGGGCACCGAAGGGCTCAAGTGCGACGGCTGCGTGCTGCCTCAGCCCGAGATCTGCGACGGCAAGGACAACGACTGCGACGGCGTCAGCGATCAGACGGCGATGTGCCCGACCGGGTTCGGCTGCCGCGATGGCGGGTGCAACCTGCTGTGCCGCGCCGGTGAATTTCCCTGCCCCCCCGGCTACGACTGCACCGACTCGTACTGCGTCCCCAACCGCTGCAAGAACGTCGTGTGCGGCTCCGACCAGCGCTGCGATCTCGACACGGGGAGCTGCGTCGATCTCTGCTACAAGGTCACCTGCCTGGCGGGCCAGATCTGCATGGGAGGCCAGTGCCTCGACTGCTCGAACAGCACCACGCTCGCCTGTCCGCAGGGGCAGCTGTGCGCCGATCGCCAGTGCATCACCGACACCTGCGCCGGCGTGACCTGCGCCAGCGCCCAGTACTGCTCGAACGGAAGCTGCGTGTCGCTGACCTGCGGGCAGGGCTGCGGAGCCAACGAAAAGTGCGTCGCCGGTCAGTGCCAGACGTTCCATTGCAGCGACACGTCCTGCCCGGCGAGCCAGTACTGCGACTACGCCTCCGGCTCGTGCGTGCCCAGCCTCTGCGCGACCAAGGCCTGCTCCAGCTGTGCCGCCGCCACCGGCGAATGCATGGCGCATCCGTGCGCGAACGTGCACTGTCCCGACTGCTATGCCTGCGACCTCACGCCCGACGGCGTGGCGTACTGCCAGGCGAAGACGAACTGCGCCCCGGTGGTCGAGCTCCAGAGCGGAAACTCGGGGGGCGGCATACGCTGCGACATGGGTCCCAGCGGCAAGGACGCGCCGACGCCCGGACCGTCTCTGTGGCTGGGGCTGGGGATCGCCGGCCTGCTCGTCATCCGCCGCGCCCGCCGCCGCTGAGCTCTCCCTGGGGTGGGGGCTGGACCGATCGCGCGTCAGGCACTTTCGAAGCGCGGAGGGGGCGTTTACAATGCGTGCGTGACATCAAACTTGCTTAAGAGACTGCGCGGCGCCGGAATCCTGGTGCTGGCGCTTTTGCTGGTCTCGTTGGGGATGCGTCCGGCGCTGGCCGCCGACGCCGACGCGCCCGACGACAAGAAGCCCGCCGCCACGTCGGGGACGGGGGACGATACCTCCGCCAAGGCCCCGGCCGAGCCGGCGCCCGTTCCTCAGCTGCAGCTCGATGACGAGGGCCCGTCGGCCCGCGCGGTGAAGAAGTCGCACAACGGTTTGCGGCTGTCGGCGCCGATGGCGACCGACGACACGAACGAGAAGCCATTCTGGAAGAGCTGGGTGTTCTGGGCGGTGACGGGGGTGATCGTGGCGGGCGCGGTGGGGGCGGTCATTTATTCGACCTCGGGGACGCGCGGCTCGCTGTCGCCGTGCCCGGCCAACATCACGCTCTCCTTGGGCTGCTTCGGCGCGGGGCGGAACTGATCATGCTGAGCTCTCGCTTTTCGTCCCTCACCACCGCGGGCCTCGCCACGATCCTCGCTTCGCTGGTTGGTGCCGGGTGCGGCAAGACCACCACGTACAACTACGTCGACGTCACGGTGACGGCCGACAGCAAGACCATCGCCAGGACCGATCTCTCGGACAACGTGGTGGTCAGCTGCGAGATGTCCGTGACGGGCTCCGAGTCGTCGGGCACGTTCGTGCTGCCCTGTCCGCTGAACCAGGATTACAACCTGGGGACGTTCCAGTGGACGACGACCCTGACCAAGGGCTCGCTGCAGTTCATGGTGAATCTGTTCGCGCGCAACCGCGTGGTTTTCGCGACGGGGACGAGCGAGCCGGTGACCATCGTCTCCGGGACGATGTCGATTCCCGCGTCGGTGACCGTGGTCGCCGTGCCGATGGACATGACGGGCAGCGGGGGGGCCGGCGGTAGTGGCGGGACGGGGTCAGGGGGCGTCGGCGGTGCGGGTGGCGCGGGTGGCGTCACCGGGACGGGCGGCGCGGGTGGCGCGAACACGGGCGCCGGGGGCATGGGCGGAACGGCCGGGCACGATGGCGTTGGTGGCGGCGGTGGCAATGGCGGCAACGGGGGCTCGTCGGGCGTCGGCGGGTCCGCCGGTGGCAACGGCGGCGCGGGTGGCGGCGGCGCGGGCGGGACGTCGGGTGGCGGCGGCGTCGGGGGGAGCGGCGCGGGGGGCACTTCGGGCGCGGGCGGGACCAACGCTGGCGGCGCCGGCGGAAGCTGATTCGTCGGGCTGCCGTCGGGCTCAGCCCAGCGAGGCCAGCGCGCCTTCGAGCTCGCCGCGCGCGTGCGTGTCGGCGCGCCGGGTGGCAGCCGCGATGCCCGCTTCGTACACCGAGCGGGCGTCGTCCCGCTGGCCAAGCGCCACCAGCACGTTACCGGCGTGCAGATACGTCGCCGTGTAGTCGGGCTCCAGGCTCATCAGCTCGCTGAAGATCGCCCGCGCTTCTTGCAGCTGGTTGGCGTTCTTGTACTCGAGCGCCAACGCGTAGCGTGGAAACGGATCGCGCGGCTTCTGCTCGATGAAAGCGCGGAGCATCTCGATTCGTGACGGGGCCAAGGGCGCTGGTCTCCTCGCTGCTCAGACGGTCTTCAGATTGGCCCGTTGCGGTCCGGGAATTTCCTCGGCCGGTCCCGAGACGATCCGGTTGCGGTCATCCACGCGAACGACGACCGGCTTCCAGGCTTTCGCTTCGGCCTCCTCGACTTCGGCGAACGTCGCGATGATGACCTTGTCCCCCGGGTGGGCGAGACGGGCCGCCGCGCCGTTGATGCAGATGACGCCCGAACCGGCGGGGCCGGTCAGCGCGTAGGTCTCCAGCCGCGAGCCGTTCGTGACGTTCCAGATGTGCACGTGCTCGTACGGCAAGATCTCCGCCGCGCGCATCAGCTGCTCGTCGATGGTCACGGAGCCCTCGTATTCAAGATCCGCGTCCGTGACGGTGGCGCGGTGAATCTTCGATTTGAACAGCGATCTTCGCATTGTCACCTTTCGTCCCAGCCGAGAAAATCCCGGTCCAAGCGTTGGGTCTGCGTATCAAAGTATACGGTCCGTGTTTCGCGTGTCAAAGCCGGGCGCGGCGGCGCTTCGTCGATGTTGACGCTTGCCCGAGTTTCCCTCACGCTTTCGCAACGACCTTGAAGAAGCGCAGCTTTCTCCACATTTTGGGCGTCGATCTCGGAGGCGGGAAGGGCAAGACC
>DASYCK010000275.1:0-25077 GCA_036500205.1 Polyangia bacterium
GACGGTGCTCTTCGAAGGGCAGTCTTACGCCATGCCCGCCGAGGCCATCGGTCTGTGCGGGGTGCTGCAGCTGTTTCCGGACAAGGTGGTCGTCGTGGCCGGTCGCCATGAGGCGGCGCATTCGCGCCACGCCGTCACCGCTCCGCACCGCGCGCTGCGGGCCAGCAACGGCTCGGCCGTGCACCCCTCGCTCTAGTACCCCGACACAGAGAATCTAGGGGGCTCGTTCGCTGTCATGGGGGGGGCGTTCCCCCCTCATCAGCTCCGTCGCCGTATCAGGCCTTGCCGCGTCCCATCGCGGAATAGGTGAAGCCGGCGGCGCGAACCTCGGCGGGATTCCAGATGTTGCGGCCGTCGAAGATCACCGGCTGCCGCATGATCTGCTTCAGGCGGTCGAAGCTGGGGCGGCGAAACTCGTTCCATTCCGTGACCAGCACGAGCGCGTCGGCCCCCTCGGCCGAGGCGTAGTTCGCCGGTTCGTAGCGGATGCGATCGCCGAGGACCTTGCGCACGGCGGGGATGGCCACTGGATCGGTGGCCACGACCTCCGCGCCCGCGGCCAGCAGCTGCTCGACGAGGACGAGCGCCGGCGCCTCGCGGATGTCATCGGTGCCCGGCTTGAACGCCAGCCCCCAGATCGCGATCTTCTTGCCGTGCAGGTCGTTGCCAAAGTGCTTCAGCACCTTCTCGCCGAGGATGCGCTTCTGCTTCTCGTTGACGGCCACCACGGCGTTCAGGATCTGCAGGTCGTAGCCGACCTCGCGCCCCGTGGTGACGCAGGCGCGCAGGTCCTTGGGGAAGCAGCTGCCGCCGAAGCCCGGACCGGCGTACAGGAACTTCGGCCCGATGCGGGCATCCGAGCCCATCCCCTTGCGCACCAGCTCGATGTCGCAGCCGAGGATCTCGCACAGGTTCGACAGATCGTTCATGAACGAGATGCGCGTCGCCAGCATCGAGTTGGCGGCGTACTTGGTCAGCTCGGCCGACCGGCGATCCATCACCAGCATGCGATCGCTCGTGCGCGTGAAGGGGGCGTACAGGCTGCGCAGACAGTCGACGGCGCGCTTGTCCTCGGCGCCGACGATCACGCGGTCGGGCTTCATGAAGTCGCTGACGGCGTCGCCCTCCTTCAAGAACTCGGGGTTCGACGCCACCGCGAACTCCTGCTTGGTGCGCGCCCGCATCACCGCTTCGATCTTGTCGCCGGTTCCCACCGGCACCGTCGACTTGGTGACGATGACGGCCCAGCCGGTCAGCGCGTCCGCCACCGATTCGGCGGCCTTGAAGATGTACTGAAGATCGGCGGAGCCGTCCGGCCCGGGCGGCGTGCCGACGGCCAGCAAGACGATGTCCGCGCCCGCCACGCCGCGCGCCACGTCGGTGGTGAACTGCAGGCGCTTCTCGGCCACGTTCGTCTCGACGAGCTTGTCGAGTCCAGGTTCATAGATGGGAAGCTCGCCCCGGTTGAGGCCGTCGATCTTGGCGCGATCGACGTCGCAGCAGGTGACGTCGTTGCCCATGTCGGAAAAGCCCGCCCCCGCGACCAAGCCAACATATCCGGTACCGATGACACAAATCTTCATGGCCAAAAGCCATACCATGATACGGTCGCCGAGGGGATGAAGGCGATGCTGCTTGCCGCCGGGCGCTCGACGCGCCTCGGTGCCCTGGGGGAACGGCTCCCCAAGCCGCTGGCGCCGGTCTGCGGGTATCCGCCCCTCCAGTTCGGCCTGGCGGCCCTGGTTCGTGCCGGTCTACCCGAGGTGGTGGTGAACCTGCACCACCACGGCGAGATGATCCGCGACGCCCTGGGCGATGGCTCTGCCTTCGGGGCCAGGGTCGCTTACTCGCCCGAGACCGACCTGCTGGGTACGGGGGGCGGTTTGGCCCTGGCGCGGCCCTTGTTCCGTGACGGGGACGGCGGGGGGGCGGTCCTGGTCATGAACGGCAAGGTGGTCGCGGACGTCGACCTCGGGGCGGTGGTGGCCGCGCACCAGGCCTCGGGCGCCGCTGCCACGCTGGTGTTGCGCGACGATCCGGACGCCAGGACCTGGGGGCCCATCGCGGCCGACGAGACGGGGCGCATCGTGTCGATCCTGGGCGTGACGGGGCCCGTGCCCCCGGTGGGGGTGGTGGTGGAGCGGATGTTCACCGGCATCCAGATCGTGGGACCCCCGATCCTCGACCGCTTGCGCCCCGTGTTTTGCGACACCGTGCGAGACGGCTACATTCCGGCGCTCCTCGAGGGGGCGGACCTGCGCGCGTTCGTCTTCAACGGCTACTTCGCGGAACACTCGACGCCCGAGCGCTACCTGGCGGGAAACCTCGCGTTGCTGCGAGATCCGGCGCTGGTGCGCTTTCCGCCCGGGCCGCTGCGGGGGGTCGACGAAGCGGCGTGGGTGGATTTCACGGCGCGGCTGGTCGGCCCGGTGCGGATCGCGACGGGTGCGCTCATCGGTGCGGGCGCGGTCGTCGGCCCGGACGTCGTCGTCGGCGCCGGGGCGACCATCGGCGCGGGCGTGCACGTCAGCCGGGCGGTGCTCTGGCCCGGGGTGATTGTCGAGCGCGATGCCGCGTCCGTCGTCATCACGCCCGACGGGGCGGTGGCGATCGCGGACGACGGCGCCGTCTGAAAAGCGCCTCATTTTTTCTTCTGTCGGCGATCGCCCGATTCCGGGTTGAGCGCATTGTTGTTATGGTGCGGCCCGGAGGACCCCCATGACCAAGCTCACGACTGTTTCCGCGATGTTGTTTTCCGGCCTCTTGCTGACGTTGGGTGCTACATCCGCGTTCGCCCAGGCACCCACCAAGCCTGCCGCCGCGCCCGCCGCCGCTCCGGCGATGGCGAAACCGATGGCTGCGCCCGCCACCCCACCCGCGATGATGGCAAAGCCAGCCGGTGGTCCCGCCGCCGCGCCGGCCATAACAAAGCCAGCCGCTAACCCGGCCGCCGCTCCGACCATGGCAAAGCCCATGGCGGCCGCTCCGGCCGCTCCGGCCACCCCGCCGGCGCCGCCGGCCGAGCTGGATACTCTCTTCAAGCCGTACGCCGGCTCGTGGAAATGCGACACCACGTTCGTCGCTGGGGCCTTTGGTCCGGGCTCGCCCGAGACCGTGGTGAAGACTGACGTGAAGATCAAGAAGGATCTCGGCGGCTACTGGTACAAGGGCGAGTTCAAGATCAAGAAGTCCAAGACGATGCCGAGCATGGAGGGCGTCTTCCTGCTCAGCTACGACACGGGCCTGAAGGCTCCCATCAACATGACGTACGACAGCATGGGCGGATCGGCGATGGAGACTGGCCCGGGCGCGACGCCCGAAAAGGCGGTCTTCGTGGGTGAGGGTCGCATGATGGGCGCGGGCGCCAAGTTCCGCGAGACAATGACGATGAAGGGCCCGAAGGAGATGATGCACGCGTTCGACGTCGACATGGGCAAGGGGTTCCAGCCCATGGGCATCGATAACTGTAAGAAGTAGTCACCAGCAAGAACGAAGCGGTCGTTCGAGGCGGACCACGAAGGGAAAACTTCAGGTCCGCCTCGAAACCGCCGACTGTCCCTTTCTGGTCCGTGGCAAGCCACGGCATCGACGGACGGTCGCGCGATGGGAGAATGCGCCGCGACGCGTGATATTATCCGCCGTCAATCGCAACCCCCGCGTGGAGCCCCGCTTTGAATCATCAAGTTTTTCGCAACGTTGTTCTTGGAACCCTGGCTTTAGGATTGTCGGCTGGATGCAGCTTCGATAAGGCCTCCCAGGCGCAGATCGGCATGGCGGCCGACGGGGGCCTCGACGTCGTGGTGGTCGACGCCGGCGATGCTGGCGGACTGATCTCCGACGCGGCCGCGGGGGGCTTGGCACCCGACGTCGCCTTCACGCCCGCCGACATCGGCGGCTACGCGCTCGGCGATCCGTTGACCAACGCCAACGCGTCCGGGTTCGCGGGCAGCGGAAACAATTGCAACACGCTCATCGGCGTGGTGCGGGACTTCAAGGGGAAGAACGAGGCGGGCGGCGATCCCGACTTCGAGGCGTTCGCCGGCCAGGGCGCCACCACCGGCCTCGTGGCGAACCAGCTCGGGTCGGATCAGAAGCCAGTCTATGCGTCGATGTGCGAGGCGGGCGTCGCCACCTCGACCACCTGCCCCTATGGCCAGATGACGACGACCAAGGCGAACTACGACGAGTGGTACCGCAACACCGACGGCGTGAACAAGCCGTACATCCTCTATTTCCAGTTCGCCTCCAACAACGGCGTCTCGACGTTCAACAGCACGAACTTCTTCCCTCTCGATGGCGCGGGCTGGGGAAACTCCGGCATGGCCGGCGACGGAAAGCAGCACGACTTCGGCTTCACCACGGAGCTGCACACCAGCTTCGCGTACGGCGGCGGCGAGCACTTCACGTTCACCGGTGACGACGATCTGTGGGTGTTCATCAACGGCAAGCTCGCCATCGATCTGGGCGGGCTGCACAGCCAGCTCAGCTCGACGATCGATCTGGATGGCTCGGCTTCGAAGCTGGGCATCGTGAAGGGGCAGACCTACGCGATGGACCTGTTCCATGCCGAGCGCCACACCACCGCCTCGGACTTCCGCGTCGACACGAACTTCAAGTTCACGAACTGCGGCTTCATCATCCCCTGAGCAGGAGCACGTGGCGCGGCCGCCGCCTGCGTGCTGAACTAGCGGCATGAGCGAACAGCGCTGGACCGCGGTCGATCAGTACTTCACCGATCTGATGGTGCCGCCCGACGCGGCGCTGGATGGGGCGCTGCGCGACAGCGCTGCCGCCGGCTTGCCGTCGATCCAGGTGTCGCCCAATCAGGGCAAGCTGCTGCATCTGATGGCCCGCATGCAGGGGGCACGCACGGTGCTGGAGATCGGCACCCTGGGCGGTTACAGCACGATCTGGCTGGCGCGGGCGCTGCCCGTCGGCGGCAAGGTGGTCACCCTCGAGTCGGAGCCGAAGCACGCGGAGGTGGCGCGGCGTAACCTGGAGCGCGCCGGCCTGGCCGACGTGGTGGAGGTTCGCGTGGGCCGGGCCATCGACAGCTTGCCGCGGTTGCAGGCGGAAGGACGGGGGCCGTTCGATCTGATCTTCATCGACGCCGACAAGCAGAGCAACCCGGACTACTTCACCTGGGCGCTGAAGCTGTCGCGGGTGGGCAGCGTCATCATCGTCGACAACGTGGTGCGAAAGGGCGCCGTCATCGACGCCGACAACAACGATCCCGCGGTGGTCGGCATACGCCGGGTCAACGAGATGATGGCTCGCGAGCCGCGGGTCAGCGCGACGGCGCTGCAGACGGTGGGCAGCAAGGGTCACGACGGCTTCGCGCTGGCGCTCGTGACGGGTTAGGCGGTGGACCGTCGGCGGCCAGTCAGAATTCGCCGTGGACGCCGACCGACGGCAGCACGATCGAGAATCCGTCCTGGTGCAGGGGGCCGTTCAGGGCGTCCTGCTTCAGCCCCACGACCTGCCGATTCAGGGTTGCGTTCACCAGCTCGACGTACACGTCGAGCCTGAACTTGTCGTACAGCAAGCGCCGGTCGCAACGAAGGTCGACCTCGTAGAAGGCCGGGAGACGCACGAAGTCCTCGCCCAGGGCGTTGGAGACGAGCACCGGTCGCCCCGTGTTGTAGTGCAGGCGCCCGCCCAGCGTGTAGCGGCCCAGCTGATAGCCGGCCACCACGTTCAGCACGTGCCGCTGATCCCAGTCGGAGGGGGCGACGGTGCCGCCGCCGATCGCGCGAAGATTATTCGACAGCGTGTACGCCACCCAGCCGTAGAGCTTCTCGGTGGCGGGGCGGCGCACGATGAGCTCGAGGCCGTACGACAGGGCATCCCGGCGAACCAGGTAGTCCGGGGCGAGCGGGTCGGCGCCCGTCAGCACGGATGAATCGCGTATGTCGGAGAGGACGTAGCGCTGGAGATATCCGGTGAGTCCCATCTCGAGGCCCCAGAGGCCCGTGGTGGTGACGCCGAGGGAGCCTTGCCACGAACTCTGCAGGCCCAGCAGCGCCAGCCCGAAGCTCTCCGCGCCCGGTATCTGCACGGCGAGGCTGGGCGTCTGCGTGAAGCGCCCCCCCGCCGCCGTCAACGATGTCTGCGGCGTCAGCGCGAGGCGCGCGCTCAGGCGCGGACCGAGGTCGGCCTTGTGCGTGTCGGCGGCGGCGCTGCGGATGCGGTAGCTGTCGAGCCGCAGCTCCGGCGTGATGAGCAGCCGATCGCCCGCGCGCACGGCGGCCGACGCGTAGCCGGCGAGCATCGTGGCGTCGCGCGCGTCGGCGAGATCGATGGCGTCCACGCGTTGCACGGTCGACTGCGCGTCGAAGTGCTGGAACTGGCCGTCGAACCCCACCTCGAAGTCGGCGTGGCGCGTGGGGCGCGTGTACGCGAGGCGCGGCAGCACGCTGACGGAATCGAGCACCACCGGGAAGCGCTCGGCGAGCGCGGCCTGCGTGTGATCGCTGCCGACGCCGACGGAGGCGGCGAGCCGGCCCGCGCCCAGCGCCAGGTCGGCGCGCAGCTTCACCCGGTGGAAGCGCAAGCGCACCGAACGGTCGGCTCCGTCGTCACCGCCGGGAACCAGCACGTCGTTCGAACCGAACGCCAAAACGGTGAGGCGCACCGGCCCGACGTTGCGATCGGCGCGGAGCTGGTAGTCCCAGTAGTCGAGCTGCTGGACGCTGCTGAAGCGGGACACCAGCGCGCCCGTGTACGAGTAGCGCGCCGCCGCGACGACGGCGCCGTTTCCCGGCAGCGGCGCCGACACCAGCGCCCCCGCGTCGAACAGCCGCACGTCGACGGAGGCGTGCACGTCGTCGGAGGGGGCGGCCCGCGTCCTGGCCACCACGGCCCCGGCCACGTAGCGCCCGTAGCGGGCCGGATAGCCACCGGGGAAGAAGTCGAGCGAGTCGAAGAAGTACGGATGAATCACCGACGGTCCCAGCGCGAAGTGGAACAGTGACGGGATGGGGAGGTCGTCGAGGAAGAAGCCGGTGTTGCCGGGGTTCCCGCCGCGGACGGCGTAGATCGGCGCGGGCCACATCACGGAGCTGACGCCGGGTAGCGACTCGATGACCCGCAGCGGATCGCCGAGCGCGCCGGCCGTGTGGACCAGCTCGTCCCCGCGCAACCGGACGACCGCCTGGCTGGTGGGGGTCCGCACCACCGTCTGAAATTCGCTGCCGCCGCGCGGGGCGAGCCGGACGATCAGGGGCGAGACGTCGACGCAGGGATCGCGGTCGACGGACAGGGCCTCGAAGAGCGGCTCCTGCGCGGTGAGGTGGTGAGGACCGCAGGGGAGGTCGAGATGGAAGCGACCGCTCTCGTCGCTGGTGGCGACCTCGTCGAGGCCGATGCGGAGGACGACGCCCGCGATGGGCGTGCGCGTGCCCAGTCCGAAGATCTGCCCTTCGAGATGTCCCATGGGCGGCGGCGGCGGCAGTGGCGGCAACGGTCGTGGGACGGGAGCGGCGGTCGCGGCTCCGTCGACCGGAGTAGGGGGCGTCGTTTCGCCGACGCCGTCGTTCATCGTTCCGGCATCCGGCGGCTCGGCCGCTTCCGCGTCGAGCGTTCGCCCGTCGGCGGCGAGGCCGAGCCAGGCCGTGGCCATCCACAGCGCAGGCGCCAGCGTCATCACGGCAGGCTCGTCAGCCAGAGGCCGTCGTAGGGCGAAGCGACGCGATTGCGCGCGACGTACGCGACGCGCGTTCCCGGCGCCAGGACATCGCCGCCCGCCGTCACCGGCTGTTCGACGGCGACGGTGTGAACGTTCTCCGCCAGCAGCGTCGTGGCGCCCGTGGCGACATCGATCAGCGACAGTGACCCCGAGCCTCCCGTGGCCACCCAGTCGAGCAGCGCCAGGATGCGCGTGGCGCCGGTCGCCACGACCTTCCCCCCGTGTCCCAGCGGCCGCATCGTCCGCGCGTCGGGGTCGACGAGGTAGATGTCGGCGTGGCTGCCGTCGGTGATCCAGTCCGACACGATGAGACGTCCGTCGGGTAGCTGCCGGACGTCTTGCACGCCGGTGCCGGTGGGGTTTAGCGCAAGCAGCTCCGTCGCTGGATCGTCCGTGGCACGAAGGGAGACGGTTGGCTTGTCGTTCTGCGAGATGGCTGGGACCGTCAGCAGGTAGCGACCGTCGGGCGTGAAGGGCCACGTGGTGGTGTCCGAGGTGATCGGGCTGAACGGCAGCTGCTCCGTCAGAACCATCTCCGGGTCCATTCCCGGCTGCCATCTCCAGAACGACGCCTCGGCGGTATTCGAAGAGTCACTCTGCGTCGGGTCGAGCGGTGCCCCCACGAGCCAGAGCTCGTCGCGCCCCGGGGGCCAGTACGTCACGCTGAGGTTCACGATCGTCGTCGACTTCTGCACCCCGAGCGTGAGATCGAAGAGCGAGATGACGGACGGGATGTCATACGGGCTGGTGGGGGCCTGTGGGTTCCGAACCAGGAGCAGGTAGCGACCGCTCGGGGAAGCCGACCACGCGGAGGAACCATCTTGCGGGAGCGCCGTCCGCTGGCCGGTGACCGGATCGAAGGCGACGCTGCTGCAATCGGTGTCGCTCGTCGTTTGCGAACAGGAAGTGAGAACGAGCACCTGGTCTTGACGGAGGGCGGTGAAGGCCGTCAGGTCGGTCGCCACCGTCTCCTGGGTGTCGAACGGAGGCGGACCCAGGCGTTGCAGCGTTCCGCGTCCCGCCGTATCCCACGCCAGGAAATACAGCTCGTCGTTCACCACCTGGGCCGAATACCGATCATCGAACAGGGTCTCTTGATCGCTGGCGTCACGTATTCGCAGGGAATCGGGAGTCCTGTAGGCGACACCGGCACGATCCTGGAACGTGCCGATGAAGCTCGACATCGCCCCAAAATCGATCGCCTCGTTGGTGACCGGATCGACGCGCGCCAGCGACATGTTGAAGCTGGGATCGTTGGCCGCCGTGGACTTGTTGTCGCGGGGGACGAACAGCCGCCCCTGACCGTCGGTCTGCGGACAGGCGGAATCGGTGCACAGTACGCCGAGCCCCTCGACCTGGTCGATCAGAAAGGTCTCCGTGCCCAGCCCCTGGCCATCCGCTGGCTCGTGCACCGCGTAGAGCGAAAAAGCCCCGGGCGTCTCGTAGTTCGTGATCTTCGCGGTGACGAGGCGCGCGGCGGTTCCCGCTGGCCCGGGCACGAACTGCACCTGGTAGGCCGTGCCGTCGTCGAGCAGCCGCTTCCCCGAGGGAGCAGGACCGAGCGGCAGGCAACTGGCCGCGAATCCGGATGTGGCCAGGGTGAGAGCGACGGCGCTGGCGCGCATCATCGCCACCACAGGTCGAGAGAGAGGCCGGGCCGGAAGACGTTCGACCGATACACCGTCAGGTCGACCTCGATCACGCCGCCGGTCGTGCCGCTGGTAGGAAAAGCGGCATAGATGTCTCGCTCGATGGACCGGGAGATGTCGAGGAACGCTGTCACGGACATGTCGATGCCGGCTACCCGCGTCGGTCCCACGCGCGCGAGAAGCCTGCCCACGAAGAGGAGATCGTGGTCGAAATCCGGATTCCCCGCGCCACCGTCGGGGGTGAAGTTCACGAGCCGCGTCGTCTGCCGATCGATCCCGACCCCCGCTCCCACTCTCACGGAGTCACTCCATCGCAAGCTCAACCCCGCGCGCGCCCAGAGGGCGTCGATCGACAGCGACGCGAGCTGGTTGCCGAATTCGTTGGGGATGTCGTAGCCCGCGTTCAACCAGAGCTCCGGATCGCCACGGCGGCCGCTGCCGCTCCAGGTTGCGATCAGACCGGGGCCATGAAACAGACCATTTCCCACGGCCTCGGCTTGGTAGAACGCGCCCAGCCGGAACCGAGGGGCCGGTGGTGAGGGGAGCTCGACTGCCGCGACGACGGCGGGCGGCGGCGGCGGAGCAACCACCAGCGCGACGCCACTCGCGACGGCCGCGTCTTCGCGAGAGAGCAGGCCCGGTCCACCGGCGATGAGGGTGCCGAGGGCTGCCTTCACCGACTGTCCCAGCCGTTCGGAGTCGAACTCGGTCAACGGTTGGCCGATCTCGAGATCGCGAAACACGAAGCGCGCCCGTCCGGCGCCCGCCGCGCGCAGCCGCGCGTGCGTCCCTTCCAGCACCAGCCAGGCCGTCGGTGTGGTGGCCTCGGCGTCATCGGTGCGCAAGGGATCGTCGGCGTGGAATGTCGGCGCGGTGTCGACGATCAGGCCGGTCACCTCGTCGTCGAGGAGGTCGTGGAGGCGCGCTTCGAGCGCGGGGGCGCCGTCGCCCGCCCCCACCAGGTGAACGCGCGCGCCCGGCGCGGCGGCGCGCCCCGTCGCCGCCAGCAAGAGCGTCGCGAGGAGGGCGGCGCTGGCCGTGATCGAGCGGCCCTTCAAGGCGCGGCACCGCGATCGAGCTCGCGCAGGCGTTGCCGCGCCCGCCACAGATACTCCGACGTCGGAAAGCGGGATTCGAAGGCCTGCCAGAGCGTGCGTTCCTCGTCGGCGCGTCCCAGCGCCGCCAGCGCGCGCGCCTGGCCGAGCAGCGCCTCCTCGGCCAGCTCGGTACCGCCGTCGCCATGAAGATAGGCTTCGAACTGCGCCAGGGCATCGGCGTACGCGCCTTGCGCCAGACGAAGATGTCCCAGCGACAGATGGGACAGCACCGCTTCCTTCGACGTGGGAAAGCGCGTCTGCAGCGCGCGATAGCCGCGGATGGCCTCGTCGGCATGGCGGGCGCGCCGCGCCTCGTTGGCATCGCGAAGCAGCGTCTCGGGATCGACGCTCGCCACAGGGCGTGCCAGCGGCTGGGCCGCCGGCGGCGCGATGGGCGGCGCGACGATCGGGACCTCCGGGGGAGCCACCGGAGGAGGCTCCGCCAGGGGCGAGGACGGGGAACGACGAAGCGAGGTCTTCGGCGGCGGCGGTGCCAGGATCGCTCGCTCGGTGGCCGCCCGGCGCGCCGCCTTCAGATGAACCGTCCAGTAGGCGGCGCTGGCGGCGCTCGCGATCAGAATGATGCTCGCGGCGACCGCGATCGTTCGCGAGGCGCGCCACCGGACGGCGCGCGAAGGGAGCGCGACGATACGAGGAAGCCGGGGGGCGGCCGTCGCGTCGGCCTCGAGCTGCCGCGCCACGAGCCGGCCCGCCATCGCCTCATCCTCGTCGTCGACGGGGGGCAGCGGTCCCACGGCGGCCCCGACCGTCGCCGACAGGCGACAGAACGGGCAGGTCGCCAGATGGGCTTGCAGCGCGCCGGCCTCGTCGGGGGACAGCTCGCCCCGCCGCGCGCGCACCAGTCGATCGTCGGAGCAGGCGCCGCTGCTCACGACAAATCCTCCCGAAGCGGGGCCAGGCGCGGATCGCCGACGATGCGCGCGCGCAGCGACTGCTTGCCGAGGCGCAGGCGGCTGCGCACCGTCTCCTGCGGGGTCCCGGTCATGCCGGCGATCTCGGCGACGGTGTGATCGAACAGGAAGTGCAACGCCAGCGCTTCGGCCTGCGGCGCCGACAGCGCCTCCAGCGCCTCCAGCAGCAGCTCGCGCCGGTCGCGCCCCGCCAGGGCGGTGTCGTGGGTCTCGGGGTCCGCGACGGCGAGCTCGTCGAGCGGCAGGTCGGGCGTCAGGTGGCGCTGGCGGATCTGCGCGTCCCGGCGCGCCGTCAGGGCCCGGTAGACGGCGATGCGTTCCGCGAAGTGCTTGACGGTGCTCTCCTCGCGGAACGTGGACAGCCGGCCGACGAAGGCCGCCAGCGCCTGCTGCGCGACGTCCTCGGCCTCGGGATTGGCGCGGCCCATGACCCGGCGGGCGGCCCGCGCCACCACCGGGCCGACGGCCACCAGCAGGGCGCGCATGGCGGCGCGATCGCCCGCCCGGGCCGGCGCCACGAGAGGGCGCAGCTCATCGGACGAGTCGCCATCTTCGAAGGGAGCCACCCGGGTCAACGCAATACCCACCTCGCCTCTGTCTCGCCCGGCTCCCCCTTCGGGTCAATCCCCGATGACGAATCTTTGGCCGAACGAAATCGGCCACCACCTGGGGCGTTGGGAACAAGGTCGCGAAGGCCGCGGTCCTGGACGACCGCTCGTCGATGGTTGACGAAGAGTCCTGGTAGACTAAGATTAGTATCGGGTTATCCGATACCCATCTAGGCCCATGTTGCCCCGACCAACCATCGAAGCCTTCGACCGCCATCTGACTGGACTCGGACTCGGTTTCGAGGGCGTCGTCATCGGTGGTTCGGCGCTCGGGCTCATGGGCATCATCCGGCGGCCGACGCGCGACTTCGACATCCTCGTGCCGGACCTACCACCGATGATCGCTTCGGCTGCCAGCGAGTTTGCGAAGGTACAGCGCCAAGCGGGCGTCGATCTGGTCGACGACTGGCTCAACAACGGTCCGAAGCAGCTTGGAGACGTCCTGCCCGCCGGATGGCCGAGTTCAGCGGAGCTTGACGAGTGTCTGCCATGGCTCGAGCAGCAGGACGGCAGCGAGCAGTGGCCCGCGCATGTGCGAGCGACGCTCGCCGATCTCGCAGGGAGGGTGGGTCATGGCGTTTAGCCGCACACGATCCCTCGAGCCGACACCCGCGCCCGCCGCGTTGACGGCGCGCATGGTGGGCATCGGGATGAACTTCGCCGCGAAAGCGCAGCTGGACGCGGACATAGAGAGCACGCTCTTGCACGCCTCCGCCGTCGGGATGGATGAAGGTGACCTCCGCGTGCTTGCCGTGCTGACCACATGGATCGGCGTGCATCACGCGCATATGAATGCCGACCGGCTCGTGCGCTTCGTTGGCGCCCATCCGTCCCAGCGCGTGCGTGTGTACTGGGCGGCCATCGCGACTTGGCTGAAGAAAGATCGTCGGCTCGCTCGCCTGGCCGACGCATACCAGGGCCCGCCGATCGAGCTGCTGCCAACCGGGACAGCGTTCCAGATCAAGCGACGCGGCGAGGACGAACGATTCGTCGACTCGCCCCTGCGTGCACCCCTCGGAACGCTGCGTGATCGATCGGACGATGTCCTGCGCCCCGAGGTTCTGGTTCGTCGGCACGCGGGGTATCGCAACCGCGTTCTGATGGGGCCATCCTTCCGCGCCGACGTTTGGACCGTGCTCGAGAAGACGCCAGGCCTCTCCGTGGCTGATATTGCCCGGAGCGCGTCGTGTTCGTTCGCGACGGCCTGGCAGGCGGTACAGGACTTCCGTCTGCTGCGGGCGGCAACCGCGCGCGCGTAAGGGAAGCGTGGGGAGCATGCGACCTGCTCGACTGGAGCGCATTGGATACCTCGAGGGAGGATCGCCCGTACCTCGACGGCGCCTGGGTCGCCTACGAGAGCGAGAGCTCCGAGGTGGCGCGGGGGAAGCCGATGGCGAAGGCCATGGTGTAACGGGCGTTGATCTCGCCGAGGGCGCAGAACCCGCGCGCGTCGCCGAGCTGGTAACGGTAGCCGTCGATGCCAAAGGGACCCCAGTAGCGGGCGTCATGGAGCAGGGCGGCCACGCGGGCAGCTTGCTCGAACAGTTGCCTGGCTTCGGAAGGTTCGAGCTCTCCCGGAGCCGCCAGGCGCGAGCCTCGAAAGACACCGCGGTCGCTCACCACCTGCACACAGACGCGGCCGAGCTCGTGACGCCCCGTCGGCCAGACGAAGCCGTGCAAGCTCAACTCGATGGTGGGGGTCACGAGCGGCTCGATGATCACCCCGTCCTGGGCCAGCGACGCATCCAACCACGACCATTGCTGGTCGGTGATCGTCCCGGAAAACCGCATCTGCCCGCGGCCCGCGAAGGCGAGGGGGCGCTTGACGAGCCACGGCCGTTTGGCACGGCGAAGCAGCTCCTCGAGCGGCGCGCGCTCCGTGAAATAGGCTTGCTCCGGCAGCCCACCGCCGGCCTGGTGCGCAAACAGGCGGTGGTTCACGCGCCGGAGCACCTCCGGCTCCGGGTGCGGCTCGGCCGTGATTCCCGCGGCGGACAGGCGACGCAGAGCCGATGGGGTCGGGCACCAAGCGCGACCCACGAAGTCCCCCACCGGCGCCCCGCCGCCGGCTTCCAGCAGGACATCCTCCGGGCCGAGGAGCGCGCGCGAGCCCTGTCCGTACTGGGCCAGCTGCTGCAGGACCTTCGTGCGCGGTGCATAGGCAAAAGGCAGACGCGCCAGCTCGAGGTCCGCGTCCAGGTTGAGCACCCAGGCAAACTTCATGATTGGGATGACGTGAGGTCGGGCGGCTGGTCCGGGATGGGGCGTCCGCGGGGCTCGGGAACGTACGCGGCCAGGGCCGCGATGAACTCCGGAAAGCGGATGGGATTGTGCCCCGCCACCTCAGTCCTTCGTCGACCGCATCTCTTCGAGCACGCGTAAGGTCGCCTCGAGGACAGGCAACTGCGCCTGGTCCTTCGGGCGGTTCGCGGCCTTCTTGGACGCGATGATGTCGCGGAGCGAGGCTGTGACGATCATGACGTCGCCGAGCGGCACCTGGATTGCGCGCGAACGAACGGCCTCGAACTTCAGCGCTCCAGCCATCTCATCGAGCAGCACGTCGACCGGT
This sequence comes from Polyangia bacterium, assembly GCA_036500205.1. Classification (GTDB taxonomy): domain Bacteria; phylum Myxococcota_A; class Polyangia; order Fen-1088; family Fen-1088; genus DASYCK01. Next base: position 14,543 of record DASYCK010000275.1, read on the forward strand.
ATCGCCGCTCCGACGATGGTCAGGACGCTGGTCAGAGGCGAAATCTTGCGCGGTCGCGCCGCGCCCAGCCGCGTGGCGACGGCCTCGAGCTTCTTCCGGTTGAGCGGCGTGTCGCGGATCAAGACGTCGAAGTCCTGCGTCGTGACTGGCGCGCCCTGGATCGCGGCGCCGGCAGACCCCACCAGGATCGCCTCGATCTGGGCCTCCGCAAACGCTCTCCACAGCGCCGCGAGGAATGTCTCCTCAGAAGACAAAACCGCTTCCCACCCGCCGCAGAATGAAACGACGCCCGCTGCCCAACGGTCGCAACAGGCTCTGAACGATCAACACCAGATCGCCGGGGTCCACGTCCGGGAGGCGGGGAGACAGCCGGGCGACCTCGCGCTCGACCCGCTGCGCGAACAGTTCTGGATCCTCGCGGCTGTTCTGACTGGGGTCCATGCCACCTGATGATAGCCTCGATCACGGCATGACTGAGTCGGTTTCAGTCATGGGCATTACGTCTCGACGCTGGTCTTGGATGCTGGGGCCATATCCTTCGGCCACTGCGACGCAGGAAGTGTCCCGTCAGGGGGCAGCCCAGCCGATGTCAGGCGGGCTCGGTGCTCGGCCAGAACGTCGCGGGCGTGCGTCTGGACGGCGGCTTTCCATCGGTCGAAGGCAGGGCCGTCCAGGGTGACCCCTGCCGGTATCATGAGACTGTCGCGATCGCGAAGAAGGCGCGCAAAATCGATGACCAACGACCGAGCTTCTTCGTTCAGTGGTGCAATCACCTCGGCGATGTCCTGGGCAGAAATCATCTTGTTTCTCCGGGTTGCGGGGCCAGCTCCCGCCCTTATCCTAGCCTGACACCGCCGGGGAGGCGACGTCGGCCTTTCCAGGGTTCCTTGCCGCCCACATCCCCCAACACTTCGATCCCAGCCCAGTTCACCCACCCCCAATCGCCTTTTGGATGGGACGTCCGCGGGGCTCGGGAACGTACGCGGCCAGGGCCGCGATGAACTCCGGGGTCATCCCGGCCTTCTGGCGCGCCGTCTCGGCAATCGGATGGCCGTGCATCAGCCAGGGCGACAGGGGCGGCGGCAACGCGGCCGACCAGGTCTCGAAATCACAACCCCCTGTCCAGCGCGCGAACCAGCGCGTCGCGAAGCCCACGTGGGCGATCTCTTCCTTGGCGACCTGCTCCTGGATTTGCGCGCCCACCTCGTCGCCGGCCGCGCGAAAGCGGTCCGCGAAGTCGCCGGCATACTCCAGGTTGGCGGCCTCCAGCCCCATGCCCATCACCGATACGAAGGCGAGCTTGCTCGCACAGGTTGGCACGCGCTTCCAGAACCACTCACGCACGCCAAAATCACCAATCGCACTGCCCAGCCGCTCGATGTGGCCGCGGTACAGATTCATGTGTCGGATCTCGTCCAGGCAAATGCCCAGCAGGCCCTTCCTGAACTCGACCTCCGCGTCGCAAAACGCCAGCAGCGCCCAGCACATCAGCTCGGCTGCCTGCAGCTCGTGATGAAAGAACGTGTGCATCGTGCGAGCACGTTGCAGCGGCTCCCTCAGCGCCTCGCGCTTGGGCGTGCGCTCACCCCGCCGCGCGGCGCGGAACTCCACGGGCCGGCCCGGTTGCTCCAGGCGTAGGGGCGTGGCGCCCTCGCGAAAGCGGCTGGGCGGCGCCGGAGGCCCGAGCTTGAAGCGCAGATCGTCCGTTCGCACGTAGTGCTCCGCCCAGGCTTCGACATCGGGGAACGAAAGGACGAGGGGGTGGGCCGTGGAGGACAAGGCGCGGGGAGTTTTACGCCAAACTGGCGGGCAAGGGGAGTCGCGGGAAGTGAGGCAGAGTGCGGGGGCTTTGTCGGCAGCGTCCACGCACGCGCTCGCGCCCTGTGCACCCGCGCCGTGTTCTGCCGCGGCGCGCGCCTACGATCACAGCGCCGCGATCAACCCGCCGAGCTCCGGTGAGCGATCGAGGAAGGTGCGCACCGCCGCCGAAATCTCGGCATGATTCTGCTCGAAGCCCAACTTCGTTGGGTCCGGGCGGCCGTGACGCTCGAAGGTGAGCTTCTGGGTCGTCTGATAGCGGGGGATGACGCCCTTCGGACCGCTGGAGACCAGGACGACGTTCGCTCTCGTCGTGTCCTGGGCGAAGGTCCCCACGCGCAGGGTCCTGGTCGCACGCTCGAACTCCACAACCAGTGGAACCGGCAGCGCTTCGAGCGACGTCTTGAGCGAACCCTTGCGGGAGGATCCCGATGAAAGCCACTTGCCGAAACCAGCGGGCGAATGAAGGAACGCGACAATGGCCAGCGTCCGCTCGCACGAGCCGATGCTTTCCTCGATCGTCAACGCCACGACGTGGTCGTTGATCCGCACGATGTACAGGTTGACCCTGGCCAACGGCGTCTTCTTCGAGCACGGCCCCGCCGCGAGACGGTCGGTGATCATGCTGTCCAGCCGCGTGGCGGCGTCAGCAAAGTGCGCGAGCTCCTCGGGGCTGGGCGCAACGTTCAGATCGAGCAGCCCGCCCAAGGACGAATTGGGCGTGGGCGCGCCCGACAGGGCTTCGAAGATCACCGGGTATTCGTCGAGCTCGCGCGGGTAGATGTCCGCCAGGTCCAGGAGGCTTTCGGCCGCATGGTACCGCACCAAGTAGGAAGGATCGCGTCGGACGCGATCGAGGAGGGGTTCGCGGAGCGGCCCCAGGGAAAAATCCCGGGCCCCTATGGCGGCGCTGACGCGTGCCTGTGTGGAACGTGCGCCGAGCCCGGCGATCAACGGGCCGGTGAGCTCTTCGGCGCTCCCCATCGTCTTCAGCGCCACGACGACGCGAATGCGGAAGTCAGCATCCTCCGCGTTCACCGCTCTGACGAGCTCCGGGAGCAAGCTTCGCCAACCCGCACGCTCGATGGCTTGCACCGCGAGGAAGTCGCAAGCCTCGATTCCACGGCGAAGCATGCCTTCAGCCTGACCCCTCGATTCACCCGCGAGGTTTTGCAGCCTGGCGGGATCCGGACCCGATTCCAAGAGTTCGAGGCCGTTGCCAAAGACGCCCCTCGACCAGGTCTCCCATTCGCTGTCTCGGGCGCCGCAGTGAAAGGCCGGCGGCGGCTCGGGGTTGATCGCGACGACCTGGGGCGCAACCGTCGGTGCGTTCGGGTTCGCGACGGGTTTCGTCCGAGAAGTCGTACACGCGCTGACTGCGAACGCCGCGACGGGCACCAGCGCCAAGGCGAACGACAAAAGGCATTTCGGACGCCCATGTCCTCCTGAGATCATCGCTGGCATGGGCAGGTCGGCGTCGTTTTCATCCATCAGGCGCAATAGTGTAACCGCGCCCCCATCGAGAACGCTTCGGAGTCGCGCTTCGGGAACGTACGCGGCCAGGCCGGCATCATGTTCCGCGACGTCGCGACGGTCGTCGCGCCGAATGCGGTCAGGCGTCGCTGTCGGCCTTCGTCGGGAAGGGGGACGCGGGCTGGCGAACGACTCGTCCGCCCGCGACGAGGTATCCCCAGGCCCTCGAGATCGCGTTGACGGCTTCGGCGATCTTCTCCGGATCGATGAAGGCCAGGTAGGCACAGTACATCGATAAGCTGAAGAAGCGGATCGACATGAAGACGTCGATTCCGGTGTGCATGGCCGCGCCGGCCAGAAGCCCCCACATCCGCAACGGGCGATAGAAGAGCATGAGCGGCAGCATGCCCTCGACGGCGAGGGTTCCGTAGTCAAATAGGATCATGGCGCCGCGCCAGTGCCCAGGATCGGCGATGAGCTGCGGGTTGAGGTCGCGCAGATGCAGGGCGTAATAGACCGCCGAACCGTCGATCCACGACTCACAGCGAATCTTGTAGCCGAACGCGATCAGGTAGATCAGCGCCACCTGCACCTGGATGGCCCGCATGGGCCACAGGGGGATGGTCGTCTGCGGATCCGCACGCGCATCGCCGCGCGCGCGACGCCATAGACGATCCACCGACAGGACCCGCCCCGAGTCGAGGAACAATAGCCAGAGACCCACGCATCGCATGACTACATCGGCGCCGTACACCATGAAAGGGTCGCGCTCCTGGAACAGGACGAGCGAGGCGAACATGAGAGTCTTTCGTCAACTTCGCCCTGCCCAGCCACCCCCAGGGACATGCCCCTACACGGCCCCAGCCTGCGGGAGGCCCCAGCCGTCCCACAACGTCCTGAGACTTCGCCGAAGCGGTAACGAGGTTTTCCGGACACGGCTTGGGGCGGTGATACGCTGGCGTTGATGGGGCAGATGAACGCAAGCGCTGGCGCGCTGCTGGCGCTGGCGATTCTTTCCACCGCCCGGGCACACGCAGCGCCGGACGCGGACGGAGCCGTGTCCGCGGCGCCGACGTCCTGCTCCGCCGAACAATTCGTGCTGAGGGCGTACGTGATCGCGGTCCGCACGGGCGACATCGCGTCCGGCGCGCAGGATCCCGCTCGCATCCAGAAGGCCATCACGCCCTTGTGTCGGCAGGCCATCGACAACGGACGCTGGCCCGGGCTGGCCAATGAATTGCTGGCCCGCGCGGTCGTCGATCCGCCGACCAAAAGCACGATCTGCGAGATTGCGCCGCCCGAGGCGTTGTCCGCCATCGTGCAATGGGAGACCGCCGATGACAGCGTCCGCGCCTCCTACGATGTGCCGTGCGCGGTGGCCTTGCTCCGTCATCGTCCCGACGATTTCGCGAAGGTCGTGTGGCCCCGCTTCGCCAATGGCGGGTGCGCCTTCTCCGAGCTGCCCGCGCGCCTGGGCGAAGCGGTCGATCCGGCTGAGCGGCCGGCATTGCTTCCGACGCTGGACTTCGCCACGCGCACGCACGCGCAGGGCCGCGACCATTTGTACGACGTCCTTTGTCAGGACCCGTCCACCCGCGCTCAGGCGGCGTGTAAGGCGCCTGCGGTGATGGAAGCGCAGTGGGCGCATCAGCAGCGGATCAAGCGGGCCGCACCCGGGATCGCGCTTCGTCTTGGCCTGTCTCTGTTGTTCGCGCTGGCAGCCTGCCTGCTTCGGTATTTCCTTGGCAAGGACTGGCCGGCGCTGCGGATGAGCATCGCCGCCACGGCCATCACCAGCGCCACGGTGGCCTGGCTCATTGCGGCCGCGCCGACCCCCGGGACGGGCGCGCCGGATACTTTGCGCACGCTGGTGGCGATGGTCGTGGCGCCCCTGGCGGCGGTGGCCGGCGGCGCGGGCGCGTGGGTCTTCATCAGGGCCGCGCGCGCGGCGGCACTTCCGTGGTGTTTGTTGCACGCGGCGGTCTACGGACTGGTCACGGCGGTTCATGCGTGGACGCGCGCGTGGGATCGTTTGTGCTGACCGCCGCCGCGCGCGTCCCCGCGATGATCTTCAGGGCGTGCGCTTCAAACGGCGGTCAAGGTGGCGTCGAGGAACAGGGCGGCGATGGTCATTTCGATGTGGTGCCCGGTTGCTGGAGGCGGACCTGAAAGAGGTGGGCTTGGGCCCCACCACCTCACTCCTTCGTCGATCGCATCTCTTCGAGCACGCGTAAGGTCGCCTCGAGGACAGGCAACTGCGCCTGGTCCTTCGGGCGGTTCGCGGCCTTCTTGGACGCGATGATGTCGCGGAGCGAGGCAGTGACGATCATGACGTCGCCGAGCGGCACCTGGATTGCGCGCGAACGAACGGCCTCGAACTTCAGCGCTCCAGCCATCTCATCGAGCAGCACGTCGACCGGTATCTCGGCTCCGACGATGGTCAGGACGCTGGTCAGAGGCGAAATCTTGCGCGGTCGCGCCGCGCCCAGCCGCGCGGCGACGGCCTCGAGCTTCTTCCGGTTGAGCGGCGTGTCGCGGATCAAGACGTCGAAGTCCTGCGTCGTGACTGGCGCGCCCTGGATCGCGGCGCCGGCAGAACCCACCAGGATCGCCTCGATCTGGGCCTCCGCAAACGCCCTCCACAGCGCCGCGAGGAATGTCTCCTCAGAAGACAAAACCGCTTCCCACCCGCCGCAGAATGAAACGACGCCCGCTGCCCAATGGTCGCAACAGGCTCTGAACGATCAACACCAGATCGCCGGGGTCCACGTCCGGGAGGCGGGGAGACAGCCGTGCGACCTCGCGCTCGACCCGCTGCGCGAACAGTTCTGGATCCTCGCGGCTGTTCGGACTGGGGTCCATGCCACTTGATGATAGCCTCGATCACGCCATGATTGAGTCGGTTTCAGTCATGGACACCTGGCTTCATGATTGGGATGACGTGAGGTCGGGCGGCTCGTCCGGGATTGGACGTCCGCGGGGCTCGGGAACGTACGCAGACAGGGCCGCGATGAACTCCGGGGTCATCTCGGCCTTCTCGCGCGCCGCCTCGGCAATCGGATGGCCGTGCATCAGCCAGGGCGACAGGGGCGGCGGCAACGCGGCTGACCAGGTCTCGAAATCACAGCCCCCCGTCCAGCGCGCGAACCAGCGCGTCGCGAAGCCCACGTGGGCGATCTCTTCCTTGGCGATCTGCGCCTGGATTTGCGCACCCCCCTCGTCGCCGGCCGCGCGAAAGCGGTCTGCGAAGTCGCCGGCATACTCCGGGTTGGCGGCCTCCAACCCCATGCCCATCACCGATACGAAGGCGAGCTTGCTCGCGCAGGTTGGCACACGCTTCCAGAACCATTCACGCACGCCAAAATCACCAATCGCACTGCCCAGCCGCTCGATGTGGCCGCGGTACAGATTCATGTCGGATCTCGTCCAGGCAAATGCCCAGCAGGCCCTTCCTGAACTCGACCTCCGCGTCGAAAAACGCCAACAGAGCCCAGCACATCAGTTCGGCTGCCTGCAGCTCGTGATGAAAGAACATGCGCATGGTGCGCGCACGTTGCAGCGGCTCCTCAGCGCCTCGCGCTTGGGCGTGCGCTCACCCCGCCGCGCGGCGCGGAGTGGGCCGGGCCGGCCCGGTTGCTGGAGGCGTAGCGGCGCGGCGCTCTCGCGAAAGCGGCTGGGCGGCTCCGGAGGCCCGAGCTTGAAGAGCAGATCGTCCGTTCGCACGTAGTGCTCCGCCCAGGCTTCGACATCGGGGAACGAAAGGACGAGGGGGTGGGGCGTGGAGGACAAGGCGCGGGGAGTTTTACGCCAAACTGCAGGGCAAGGGGAGTCGCACGAAGTGAGTCAGAGACGCACGCGCTCGGCCTCGAGCGTTGGCCAACTGGGCTTGATCCGATCCAGCCCGCCCGTGCTTCAGCCGTGCGACGGCCGCAAGTTCAGCCGTGTGTGGGGACAGGGCGTTCAGGCCGGCCGCGAGCGGCGAATTCCGCAATTGGAGTTACAACAAGGCTCGTCGCGCGCGACAGTCTCCTGCAAGCAGGAGCAGCGACGGGGCGCTGGTCAAGACGCCGCGCTACGACGTCTTCAAGATGTTCCTTCCCCACCACAGCGCGAACGCCAAATAGGCGCCCAACACGCTGGCCAGCGAGAAGGTCACCGGGAATAAGCAGATGTTTCCGGTGGTGTCGGCCGGCACCACTGTCGATGACCAGCGCTTTATCAACATCAGCCTGGCCAACGTCTACCTTACGAACAGCCGCAGGGTGGCCATCACCATCAAGAGCGGCAAGACGAGCTATGTCGTGTCCTCTGCCCAGGTGATCACGGGCCCGGCCACAGCTACTAACGACTATGGCCAGGCGGAGAAGGTCTACATCCAGGCCCTTCCCAGCAGCAGCTGTTCCGCGTCGGGCAGATCGCTGCAGGTGACGTTGCTGTCCAAGAGCGTACCATGCTGGTCCTGACGCCGGCCTCCTGAGCGCCCGCGCCCGACCTGACGCCGGGGACAGGGCGTTCAAGCCGGCCGGATAGCCCCGCGAAGATTGCCCGCGAGATCGCCCAACTGCAAGTTCAGGGTCGCATTCCCGGCAATTCGATGCCACTTAATGCGCGGTCGCGCCGCTCGACATAATCTTTAGCCTCAGTTAGTTGGGCTTGGGCTTGGGCGACCACCGTCTCGGCCCAGGGTTCAAAGAACTCTCTAATTTCGGAAAGGTCGGAGATCTCGGCAAACGGGAAAGCAAATTCGCCGGGGCGATCGGGCTGAACGATCGGGCACAAGCGCGCTAGCATCTCCATTGCTCTAGGCGAATTTGAGAGCGCTGTCGGAACGATCGAAAAGATGTCGTGCAAGATCATGTTTCCTGCGTCGCTCGCTAAATCGCGAAGACATGAGTCGCCACTAATGGTAAATGTAAAAGAAACGTTCATAGCGTTCGAATGGGGCCGCGGTTGGTCGAACATGTGTGACGGCATATTTATGGCGAAGCAGCTTGCGAGATCATGATATATGTCCGGCGCCTTCAGTTCCCGCCCTAGACCACTAATGACAAACATCGAGTAATATCGATAGCTGTCGATCTGTCGCAAAAACGATAGTTCTTCCCGCCAGATTCGGATCTCTCGCGTAACCCCGTCATAAAAGCCCACGGCCCATTTGTCGGGTTGAAGCCGTACGAACTCAGCGGCGTGATACTCTTGAATGCTCTTGTGGATAAATCTTGCTTCCGTTCCTTCTCTCAGGATCAGGCAAGTGATGTCGATGATGTCGGCGAGTATGTCGTCGGGAGGTGAGGCAGGACGACTTATCATGGGCAACGCCTTGACTATAGCCACGGTTAAGATGTTAACGGATGGGTTTGTTATGTTGTCACGGGCGGTAATAAATGAGATGGCATTGAATACAGCTTCTAGCTCAGACTTACTTAGTGGCGAACGCCTTTCTCTTTCGTAACCTGCCTTAGTCCGATCGTGTCTCCTGATTAACAGGTCAAAAATCTGGTCATAAAATGCGATAAGATTTTCAGGAAGGGAGTTGTCGATCCGGTAACGCAAAAGCAGCAATGATACCATTAGCGGCGTTGTCAGCAGTGACTGGACGTCAGGAAGATCGCTAAGGGCACCAATGATTTTCGTTGAGATAAGTGCATTCTTCTCTAGGCGACCGATGACCTCGATGTACTCGTCGTTTCGCAGCGGTGATAGCGATGCCACCGAAAAGTGGGGTGACGCATTGAGTCCGCTGTTCGGGCGTGAGGATACTATTAAGCGAACGCGTGGGTGCAATCTTGTGAGTGTCTCAAGTTCTGTGACAAGCGACGCTCGCAATCGATCCGGAACCTCGTCAAAGCCATCTAGCAACAGGTGCAGTTTGCCTGCAGTAGTAAGCACGTCCCTCTCCAGGTTTGTCCCGGCGAATCCATACGCCTTGAGTTCAGTCAAAATTAGGTCCGACAGCGTTGTGGTGTCGTCGAGTCGCCGCAACTCAACCAACAGCGGTATCGTTTTGCCCAGCGCAAGTTCTCTGCAGGCCAGGTATCTGAGAAAAATGGATTTGCCCTGCCCAATGGTGCCCTCAATCAGTAGATTGACAGCCTCCGGAAGTTCAGACAGCGAATCGGCCGTTATTGTGCGGTGAGTATTCTCGAAGGCGAGAGATAAGCGCGATGGATGGTAAAAAGAAAAGATGTCGACCGGAGTGTCGGAGTGCCATAGAGTCTTCACGAACCTCAGCTTGAGCACATGCTTGTGCGCCGCTGCCGTGCTTTTCGTGATGGCCCCCTTTGCGAGGGTGCCTTTTACCTTGTCGTGAACAAGTGTGTAGAGGGAGCCCAGAAGGCCGTCGATGGCCTTCTTAGAGGTGGAATCGAGAAAAGACAAAGCTGATGTTGGCGACACCCTCGGATTGTCGCGCGAGCGTCACGAAATTGGAAGTGCTCGTAGAGCCGTGAATATAAGCCCTACTTGTACAAGTCGAGTATTTCCCCGACACCCGGTCCTCTGGGGTGACGGCAGATCAGCTGGCGAGCGGCACCTCCTTGGTCGGGTCTGACATGGCGCTCCCTCTCCCATCTGCGGCTGAACGCCAGTGTCGTTAGGAGCACTTCCGTGGGAATCAGATAGACGGTTGGCAGTCCGTATAGGACGTGAGGCCCATCACATTGCGGTTGATGGCTGGGGTCTGTGCCTTGGTTGGATTTGCCCCCCGGTACTCGGGCTGACGCGAGGATACACACATGCTCCCCGCGTGAAGCGCGCTGCGGGGAGGCGCCCGCAGGTAGCAGAGTCATGGCTGCGCACGACGCTGAGCCTTGGAGCGCCGAACGACCGAAGCCGTGTTGGCCAGCCATGCGCGCGAGTTGGCGGAGTGGTCGAAGGACGTCGTACTCGTCGCGTCTGACATCGCCGTTCGCCCACCTCGACGCCATCGATTCGTGCGCGACAAGGCCGCTGGCGAGCAGGCCTTCTGGCGTGCGGTCGAGAGCGGATTCTCTTGGTCGTATCTCAACGAGAGGTTCGTCGGGTGCCGGACACCCAGTGAGTGCCGACTTGCAGGTCCTCTATTCGGAGCGACCTGTGACCGATCACCGAAGACGGTCTTCGAACGTATCGCCTCGCCGTAGCCCGTCCTGACGACGACGGCATCGTGGGCGAACATCGGGCCCTTTGCAACGGAGCAAAGGACGATGAGCGACGAGATCTTGAGATTGCGGAAGGCGCTTTCGACGATGGACGGAGGAACTGGG
>DASYCK010000276.1:0-2844 GCA_036500205.1 Polyangia bacterium
TGCGCAGCGGCTCGCCCGCGCGCACGATCGCGCGCGCCGCGTCGTTGGCATGGATCACCCGCACGGCGTCATCGACCAGAAACACCGGCGCGGAGAGCGTGTCGAACAGCGACGCGAAGGTGGCGCCCTTGAGGGCCGCGAGGTCGAGCAGTCGACTGATCGCCGTCGCGCGCTGAAGGTGTGGGACGAGCAAGCGCGCCATCTCCAGCGTCGCGTCTCCCGGCGGTCCAGCCGCGGCGGCCCGTCCGAATCCGAGCACGCCCACCGCCCCGTGGTCCCGTGCGAGCCAGATTGCGAGCACATCGTCGATGCCCTGTGGATGCGCCCATTCGACAAACATCCGGTGCTCCCGCATCCGGGCGACGGACGGCACGGTGCGCGACAGCACCGCGGGCTCGTCCAAGGGCAGCCCGTAGAGGCGGTCAGCGCCGCCCCAGAGGTCGGCCAGCTCCGGCCCATAGTCGAGCGCCAGGCTGGAGTACGGTTCGGCGATGTTGGTATCGACGTGGAGCAGCACGCAGCCGTCAGTCACCGAGACCAGATCGAGCGAGGCGTTGGCGCAGCCGAGTTCGGCGCGGATCTCCTCCATGGCGACTGGCCAGTGCGACCGGTCGATCGCGCATTGATAGATATGGCCAAGGAGCGATGACAGGCGGGTCGCGTCAATTGCTTCTGCCACGCTTGGACTCCACGCGCCGGTGGTCGCGCCCTTCCGACGGCGAACGCTACAAACCGGCCCGCAACCGGTCAACGCGGCCTCCACCATTTGGTGGACGCGGCCGGCACGCCGTTCCCGCATGAGCATCCGTCGGCGGTACCCGATCGTCGGTGAGAGAATGACAATGATCCCTTGGCGCCGCGAGCCTTTGCACGAGTCCAGCCTTCGCGGCGAAAACGGTTTCGGTTCCAGGGGTCAGTGACCTGTACCTCGCCGGCCAACCTGCCGGCGAACCTTGGCCTTGGAGGGCCTGATCGATGACCTGTCACACCCGTGTCTCTGTCGCTGCGGCGGCTGCCCTAACCGTCGGATTTTCCTTGTTGATCGTCGGCTCCGCCACAGCGGCGACCCGGTATCAAATTGGAATCAGCGGCACGGTCGTCGACGAGCACGGCAATCCGTCGTCGTTCGGCGCGGGCAACAATACGCTCAGCGACTTCGGCACATTCTCGCGCAGCGCCACCGACTGGCTGGATACCGCGATCGGCGTTCCCGATCATGGCGGCACCGTGGGGTCCGAGATTCAGATGGGCCCGCAGCCGTTGGTGTTCGGGGTCGGTTACGCCACGCTGCTCACATCCTCCAGCCTGGAGACCTACACCATCACCCTGTCAGGGACCGGCGCGGACCCCTTCGTGCCGGTGCTGTTCACCGCCAAGGGGTCGGCGACCTGGAACCAGGACGGCGACGCCGAGGCGACGCTCGACTTCTTCGGAACCGGCATCACGTCCATCCACGATCTTGTCCAGGAAAGTGACGTGGCCGCGAACCGCGTCGCGGGAACCGAGAGCTTCTCGGAGCACACCGTGGTCGATCTGATCCCCGGTCAGACGTACCAGATCGTGATCTCCACCTTCGCCCAATCGGACATCCGCAGCTTCCACGCCAACCCGGACGGTTCGATCGACTTCGGCTTCGACATCGCGACCGTCGATCCCACCTTCACTGTCGATCCAGCCTTCGCCTCGCGGTGGAGCGTCGAGGGCGTACCTGTCGGCGCCAACCTGCCCCCGAGCGTCCCGGAGCCGGCGATCTGGGCCCTGCTGATCTCCGGCTTCGGCCTGGCCGGCGCCCGATTGCGGCGACGAGTGGCGCGTCTCGCCTAGCGACATCGGGCGGCCAGACTGTCGGGGGCGTCGCCCCTCAACCCTCCCCCCGCAACCCCAGCAAATACCGCAGCCCGCCCCGGAACTTCGCCCTCAACTCCGGCGGGACCTCGCCGCCCGGGTAGGAGGAGATGATCGAGGCCATGCCTCGGGCCAGGGTCCAGAGGACCGTGCCGATGTCGGCCTGGTGAGCCTCTGGGAAGCGGGCGTCGGCGCCGACGGTGGTTTCGAAGGCGGCCAGCGCCTCCTGTTCGGCGGCGCGCAGGTCCGGGTGGCGGTTCAGCAGGCGTTCGCTGAACATCACCGAGAACAGCGCTGGGCGGGTCTCGGCGAAGCCCAGGAAGGCACGGGCGCCGGCGGCGAGCGGGGAGGCGTATTCCGGGCGGCCGCGGACCTGGATCAGGTCGACTCGCAGGTCCTGGAAGCCCATCAGGGCCAGGTTGAGCAGCAGCTCTTCCTTGTTGGCGAACCAGTGGTAGATCGAGGAGATGCCGACGCCGGCGCTCTCGGCGATGGCCTTGAGGTTCAGGCGCTCGACGCCCTGTGCGGCGAGGATCTGCGAGGCCGCCGCGAGCGCCTTGGCCCGGACGCCCGGGACGTCGGGCGCGGCGTGGCGCAGGCGCTCGCTCATGGTGTGTGCCCCCGGGCGTGACGCCGCAGAGCTTAGATGCGCCTTGCCGAATGTCATTCGAGTCTTTGTTCTAGGCGGTAACAGTGTGACCCGGTTTCGGGTGTAGGCTGACGTAAACGGGCGAGGGACAGTCGGATGTCGGCGAAATTGGGCGTTTTCGGCGCGGCGGCAGCCGCGCTGCTGGTCTACGGGTGCTCGACAGCGCCGTCTGCGCTGCACGCGGCGGGCGTGGCTCAGGGCGCGTCGGCGAGCGAGGGGCCCGCGGCCTCGGCGCGGGTCGACAACTTCCTGCTGGTCGACACCAGCCTGCGGGCCTGGGAGCTCTACCGGCTGTCGGACGACAAGGCGGTGGTGCTGGTCACCCAGTCGAACGGCGACGGCGTGCTGCG
>DASYCK010000277.1:0-16653 GCA_036500205.1 Polyangia bacterium
TTCTCGACCACGTGCGCGGGCGCCTGGGCGAGGACGAAGCCGCGCTCGTCGAACCCCTTGCGCCCGGCGCGCCCCGCGATCTGCAGGAAGTCGCGCACGCCGAGGATGGCGGTCTTCTCGCCGTCGAACTTGCAGAGCTGCGTGAACAGGACCGTGCGCAGGGGGATGTTCACGCCCACCCCCAAGGTGTCCGTGCCGCTGACCACCTTCAACATGCCCGACTGCGCCAGCTTCTCGACCAGCAAGCGATAGCGCGGCAACAGACCGGCGTGATGAATTCCCACGCCGTGGCGCAGGAACTTCTGCAGGTCCTTGCCGAACGGCGTGGTGAACGGCACGTCGCGCAGCGCTTCTTTCAAGGCCTCTTTCTCTGCCTTGTCGCACAGCTCGACGCTCATCAGGTTCTGCGCCTCCTCGGCGGCTCCCCGCTGCGTGAAGTTGACCAGATAGATGGGCGCGCGCGCGGAGGCCGCCAGCTCGGCGATCGTCTCGTGCAGCGGCGTCTCGCGGTACTCGTAGTCGAGCGGCACCGGGCGCAGGGTTCCCCGCACGTCGGCGAATTCGCGCGACGTGCGCTCCTCGACGTGGCGTTCGATGGTGCGGGTGTCCCCCAGGGTGGCGGACATCAGCAAGAACGTCGTGTCGGTGAGGCACAGCAGCGGGATCTGCCAGGCCACGCCGCGATCGCGATCGGCGTAGTAATGAAACTCGTCCATGACGACGTAATCGGCGCGCCGACCGCTGTCGCGCAGCGCCAGGTTGGCCAGGATCTCGGCGGTACAGCAGACCAGCGTCGCCTCGCGGTTGATGGTCGCGTCCCCCGTCATCAGGCCGACCCGGTCTGCCCCGAAGGCGTCGCAAAAATCGAAGAACTTCTCGTTCACCAGCGCCTTGATGGGGCAGGTGTAGAACGCCGTCTTCCCCTCGCCCAGCGCCTTGAAGAACATCCCCATCGCCACCAGCGACTTGCCCGAGCCGGTCGGCGTCGACAGCACCACGTGCTTGCCGCCCCAGATCTCCAGCAGCGCCTCTTCCTGGGCGGGGTACAACGTGAGGCCGGTCGATGCCACGTGCCCGAGGAAGCGGCTGAGCAGCTCGTCGGCCGAGACCGTGCCGATCGGTTCGGCCAAGGTGCCGAGGGGCGCGAGCGCCCGAGACGAGTCCGACCCGGTCGTCATCCGGCGGGAGGCATACCACGGGCTGCCCGGTTCGCGCGCGCCTCCGACGCCGAGGAACATCGTCACGGGCAGGGTGGATTCGCCGCCCCCGGAGTGCCGAAGCTGCCCGCATCGCCGAACGGGGCCGTCGCCGGACAGCGCCGCCCCCCGTCGTCGATCGACAGCGCATGGTCGTCGTAGGTCGTGCCCAGGCTGGAATCCCAGCTCAACTGATCGATCATGACGCCGGTCGCGCACGCGCCGGCGCACACGGTGATGGTGTCGGCGTCGTTGTTCAGCGACACGCGCGTCCCGAAGCTCCCCCCGAACGTGGTGGTCAGCGCGACGCCGCCGTTCTTGGTGACGTCGGCCGACTGAATCAGGACGGCTCGTTCGCCTGCCGCCAGGATCGAGCTTCCCGCCACGTTGAAGTCGATCGCGGCGTCGTTGGCCGCGTCGGCGATGTGAAGACTCGAAAGGTCGAGCGCGTGTGAAGCGCGGTTGACGACCTCGACCCATTCGCGCCCCGTGTCGGTCCCCGCGGGATTGATCAACAGCTCGACGATGGCGAGCTCGCCTGGATTGGGTGGCGGCGCGGAAGAGACCGTTCCGCCAAAGCCTCCCTGCCCGCCCGACGCCCCGCCCCCGACGCCACCATCGCCGCCCTGCCCACCCTGGCCTCCGCCGCCGAGCCCGCCGGCGCCGGCAGCGCCCGCGGCGCCCCCCAACCCTCCCGCACCCGGCTGTCCGGCCGCGCCGGCGGCACCGGCGGATCCCGCCATCCCCTCGCCGCCACCGCCAGCCGCTCCACCACTTCCGGGGAGCGACGTCGGAGTCCCCCCCACTCCTCCCCGACCGGCAGGCGCGACGCCGCCACCGCCCCCTCTCCCGCCAGCCGGCGCGCCCGCTTTTCCACCCTCGGCCGCTCGCATGCCGCCCATCGCACCGACGCCCGCGTCGACGGAAACGGAGACTGTCCCGCCGCCGCCACCGCCGCCACCATCGCCCAGCTCCGTGCCGCCGTCATGGGCCGTCGCCATGCAGCCGGCGCCGCCGGCGGCGGCCATCAGGATGATGCGATCGACGCTGGCATCGGTCGGCTCGGTCTGCCCGGAGCGCGGCGTCGCCGGATCACAGCCACCGAGAACGATCGCCGTCGCGACGAACAGATGAAGATACGGAGAGGCGGAGACCGGTCGAATCCTGTCGCGCATGCACCGTCATCGGAGCCGGTGCTCCGAAGTTGCCGCGCGCGTGACGTCACTCGGTCGGTGCGAGCACGCTATTTCCGCAGCTTCTTTTCCAGCACCTTGTAGGCGTCGGTCAACCCCTGCGCTACATCGTTCGCCGCCTTCTGCTTCTCGGGCGACTGCGTGTGGTGATCGGGGTGGTACTTGCGCATCAAGGCGCGATACGACCGGCGCACCGCCTCGAAGTCCGAGCCGACCGGGACCTCGAGGGCCGCATAAGCCTTCTGCACGCGCAGCGCCTCGCCGCCGGCCGCGCTTCGTGGGCGACCGGCCGTCCCGCCGGTCCGCGCCCTGGGGGGAGGCTCCGGCGTCCGGCGGCCATGAATGGCGTCCTCGACCTCTTGCCGGGCCCGGCGCGCCCATTCGATCTCGTCCTGCCAGCGGCTTCCCCCGCGCGGCGTGGCCGCGGCGACGTCCGGGTCCGGGCGGTCCGCCGGCTCGTCGTCGTCGGGCCCGTGCTTGGCCGCCACGTCGAGCAGCGAGTTCAGCTCGGAGCGGGCCATGTCGATCAGACGCTTACCGATGCTCACGGAAGACTCACGGGAAGGTGGGCTTCGGACCTCGGAACCGACATCCCCCAAATCTAACATGCTCCGGACGACCCGATTCCGTGCGCTAGAACCGGAGCTGCAACGCGACGCCGCCTCCGTACACGCGGGTGGTCCCGTTGTGGCTGACGTCGGGAAACAGAAACCAGGCGCGCAGGTCGACGGCACGGTCGAGCGCCGTCCCGATCCCGAAGCCCATGGGCGCCTCGGTGTGGCTGCCGCCGCTCTCGATGACGCGCACCCCGAACAGCGGGCCCAGCCACAGCCGGGGCGTGGCCTGGATCCACACATGGAGGGGGACGCTGATGATGGTCAGCGTCGGGTCGTAGAAGATCACCGGCACGTAGATGCCGGTGTCGAGGCGCACCGGGCCCCCGCGCAAGACGATCGGCAGCGCGAACATCATGCCGAAGCGAGAGCCGTTCTCGGTGGGCAGGTAGAAATCGAGCTGCAGCCCCAGCTCGGCGTTGGGACCACGAGCGGCCAGCCAGCGCAGGTGCAGCTCCGGATTCGCGACCCGATCGAACTGCGTCCCGTAGGTTTCGGTATCGAAGGGGCGCCCATAGCCATCAGCCTGGGTGCGCTGGCCGCCTTCATCCAACCGGAAGCCGGTCCGTAGACCGAGCTCGAGGCCGGGGGCGATGCCGGCCACGATCTCCAGATTCAGGCCCAGGCCGTTGGTGGGTGTCCCGGGAACGGCGTCGTCCGGCACGTGACCCACGCCCAGCCCGAAATCTACAACCACCTCGCCATGCGGCAGCACCAGCTCGCGATAAACGAACGGCGCGGCCAGCGCCGGGCTGGCTCCCGCGCCCGACAGCGACAGCAGAACGATGAAGATTGTTCGCCGCATGCGTCTCACGACGAAACGGTACACCGATCGGAGGCGCGCGACGATGCCGGTGGACTCCCGGGGGGGGCGATCCGACGGCCGATTTGACCCGGCCGCCGCGGCGCTTCGCTTTCGTGTCCGTTTGTCACCCCGGGGCGCTTGGCCTCGCCGGGCCGACGAGCTAGGTTACGCCCCATGCACAAGCTCGTTCTGTTGCGCCACGGCCAAAGCACCTGGAACCTCGAGAACCGGTTCACCGGGTGGACGGACGTCGATCTGACCGCCGAGGGGCGCGAGGAGGCGCACCGCGCCGGCATCCTGCTGAAGGAGGCGGGGTACCGCTTCGACGTGTTCCACACGTCGCTGCTGCGCCGGGCGATCCAGACGATGCAGGTGGTGCAGGACGAGCTCTCGCAGCAGTGGGTGACCGTGAATCGCCACTGGCGGCTCAACGAACGGCACTACGGTGGCCTGCAGGGACTGAACAAGAAAGAGACGGCCGACAAGCACGGCGAGGCGAAGGTGCTGGAATGGCGCCGCAGCTACGACATTCCGCCGCCTCCCCTGGAGACGAGCGACGAGCGGCACCCCAGCCATGACCCGCGCTATCGCAACCTGGCGCCCGACGTGCTGCCCGCCACCGAGTCGTTGAAAGAGGTGGTCGCCCGCATGCTGCCTTACTGGTACGACGCGATCGTCCCCGATCTGCGTCAGGGTCGGCAGGTCGGCGTGGTCGCCCACGGGAACAGCCTGCGCGCGCTGGTGAAGCACCTCGACAACGTCTCCGAGGGCGAGATCGTCGAGCTGAACATCCCCACCGCCATCCCGCTCGTCTACGAGCTCGACGACAACCTGAAGGCGATTCGTCACTACTATCTCGGCGATCCCGAGGCCGCCAAGCGCGCCGCCGAGGCGGTCGCCAAGCAAGCCTCGGCGGCGAAGCGTTGAGCACGAACCGCTGAACGAAGCCCCCAATATGAGCGGAATCTAAGCGGTGTCGCTGACGCCGACGTCGCGGGCGAGCGTCGCCCGGCGATACGTGTCGTGGCTGGAACGCCGCGGGGTGCTGGTCGCCGTCGCGGGCGTGCTGGTGCTGGCCGCGTCGATCCTGCTCATCACGACGCGGCTGCGCCTGTTCGCCGACTTCTCGTATCTGCTGCCGCAGGATGCCCCCGCGGTGCGCGATCTGCGGCGGCTCGAGGAGCGGCTGGCCGCGAAGGACACCGTCCTGGTCCTGGTGGTGGCCCCCGATCCGGCCACCCGCGCCGCGGTCGTCCCCGAGGTGGCGGCGGCGGTGCGGCAGATCTCCCACGAGATGGTCGAGCGGGTCGAGACCGACGACAAGATCACGCGCGACTTCCTGCGCCCGCGCCGGCACCTGCTGGTGCCGCTGCCCGATCTGGTCGACGCGCGCGACGCCCTTCGCGATCGCATCCGGCGCGCCAAGCTGAAGGCGAACCCGCTGTTCATCGATCTCGACGACGACGCGGCGGCCGCCGACAAGGACGCCAGCAAGAAGACCGACGACCTGCGCGCGCACTGGAAGGAAGCCGAGGCCGCCCTCGATCGCTCCGGCTACGTCAGCGCCGACGGCAAGGTGGGCCTGGTGGTCTTGCACACCGCCTTCGAGATCACCGACGTGACGCGCGGCAAGCAGCTGCTGGCGGCGCTGGACGCCGTGCGCACCAGCGTGCGCGCGCATCACCCGCAGGTCGACGTCGGCTTCACCGGCGGCGTCAGCACCTCGGTGGCGGAGCACGACGCCGTCATCAAGGGGATGATCCGCTCGGGCGTCATCACCATGGTGCTGGTGGCGCTGATCCTGCTCATCTACCTGCGCAGCTTGATTCACCTGGTGCTGCTGACCGCGAACATCGCCATCGCCACCACGGCGGCGTTCGGCGTGGCGGCGTTGACCGTGGGGCACCTGAACGCCACCACGGCGTTCCTGGGCGCCATCATCGCCGGCAACGGCATCAACTACGGCATCTTCCTGATCACGCGCTTCCTGACGGCGCGGCGCCAGCATTCCGCCGAAGAGGCCATGACGATGGCGATCGTCGGCACCGTGCGCCCCACCGCCGTGGCGTCGCTGGGCGTCGCCATCGCCTACGGCTCGCTGGCGGTGACGAGCTTCAAGGGCTTCGCCGACTTCGCGGTCATCGGCGCCGTGGGCATGCTGCTGTGCTGGCTGGCGTCGTTCTCGCTGTTCCCGGCGCTGGTGCTGCTGTTCGGACGGAACACCCACAGCGAGGACGGCACCCAGCGCGTCGGCAATGTGCTGGCGAAGCTGTTCGGGCGCTGGCGCCCCGCCAACGTGTGCGTGGCCGCAGGCGTGATCACGGTGCTGGCCGGGGTGGTGGTGTGGCGCTACGCCGCGTCCGATCCCTTCGAATACAACATCAAGAACCTGCGCTCGGAGAGCGACGCCGCCAAGGAGTCGCGCCGCTGGATGCAGACGTCGGACGACAACTTCGGCCGCGGCATCAGCGGCAAGACCTTCATCGCCGCCGACGACGTGACGCAGGTGCCGAAGATCGTGACCGCCCTGCGCGCCATCGACGTGGGGACGCCCGAGGTCAACAAGACCATCGGCACCGTGAACTCGGTGCTGGACGTCCTGCCGGCGGACCAGTCCGAGCGGCTGGCGGTGCTGACCGACATTCGCAAGCTACTGGATGACGACGCGCTGAACGCCCTCGACGAGAAGGACCGCAACGAGCTGCGCGAGCTGCGCCCACCGGACGATCTGAAGCCGATCGTCATCGCCGACCTTCCGCAGGAGATCAAGGACAAGCTGGTCGAGAAGGACGGGCGGGTCGGCTACATGGTGGCGATCCGCCCCGCCGACAAGCTGGACGAATGGAACGGCCACGACCTGCTGCGCTTCGCGGGGGCGGTGCGCAAGCTGAAGCTGTCCGACGGCGCCACCGTGACGACGTCGGGGTCGAGCGTGATCTTCGCCGATATCTTCGCGTCGATTCAGCACGACGGTCCCATCGTGACGTTGGTGGCGATGGCCGGGCTGCTGCTGATGGTGCTGGTGGTGGTGGGGCGCGACCGGCGCGCCGTGGCGGTGCTGGCGGCGACGGGGCTGGGCAGCCTCGGCCTGGTGGCGGTGTGCGCGCTCGCCGGCATCAAGGTCAACTTCCTCGACTTCATCGCGCTGCCCATCACCCTGGGCCTGGGCGTCGACTACGCCATCAACATCGCCCACCCCGCCTACTACGAGGCCAGGAGCCCGTTCGAGAGCGTGCGCAACAGCGGCAGCTCGGTCTTCATCTGCTCGCTGACGACCATCGTCGGTTATGGCTCGTTGATGGTCAGTGACAACCTGGCCATCTACGGCTTCGGGCTGGCGTCGCTGATCGGCGAGGTGACCTGCGTGGTGTCCGCGCTGGCGCTGGTCCCGGCGATCATCTTCCTGGGCCGCCCGCGAAGCGCGTAGTCACTTCGGCCCGCGCCGTGGACAGACGCGCGAAGTTCACGCACGATTCCCCGCGAATGGCGACGGGGCGACGAGCGAGGGCATGGCGTGGATGGGCGGCACTGGCGGCGGTGCTGGGGCTCGCCCCGGCGACCGGCGCCGGTGCGGCGCCCCTCGACGATCGTGGGTGGTTGCTCTGGCACGCGTCAGCCGGCGCCGATGGCTGCGTGGGGTCGGCCTCCTTCGAGGCCGACGTGGACCGGCGCCTGGGGGAGAGCGGCGCGGACGTGGCGCGGCGCGCGGGGATCCGCCTGAGCGTCGACCTGCAAAGCGCGCCGGGAACGACGGCGACGGCGGAGATGACGTTCGCGGCGGCGGACGGCCGGGCCATCGGGCGGCGCGCCTTCGATCTTCGCGGCGTCTCGTGCGGCGCCGCGGGCGAGGCGCTGTCGATCGCCGCCGCGCTGTTCCTGCAGGATTTTCTGCGAGATTTCCCGCACGACCGCTCGCAAGTCGCGCCAACCGCCGGGCAGCCGGAGACCACCCGGCTCACCGAGAACGGCGCGCCCGGAGCGGCGACGACCGAGGCCGCGCCGGCCCCCGTCGTCGTGGCGGCGCGTCCCCCGTCGACGCCCCCGCGCGCCGACGTGCGCGCGCAAGCGGCCCCGCCCCTCGCGGATCGCCCGCCCGCCAGACCGTCACGGTGGACGTTCGGCGGAACCGGCGGCGCGATCATCGGCGTCGGCGACGTGCCGAGCGGCAGCTTCGGCGTCGAGGCCACGCTGCTGGCGCGACCCACCGGCGGGCCGACGCTGTTTCTGGCGGGTGACTTCTGGCCGCGACAGCAGACCTCGTCGGACGTCGACGTCGCCCTGTCGCTCCAGATCTTCGCCGGACGCGCCGGGCTCTGTCCTCTCGAACGACGGTGGACCTCGCGCGCGCTCTCGCTGTGCGCCGCGTTCGAGCTCGGGAGACTGTCCGCGACGGGGAACGGCGTCGACACGGCCGCCGGGCAGGAGCGCTGGAAAGTGGCCGCCGACGTAGGGGTCGCGCTGACGCAAGACCTCTCGGGCCCCTGGTCCGCCCGCCTCGAAGCGCGGCTGGTGGTGCCCTTCGAACGGGACCGCGTCACCATCGTCGATTCGAACGGGCAGGCCTTCGATCTGTTCCGGGCCTCGCCAGTCGGTGGAGCCGCCGTCATCTCCGTGGGTTACGCGGCTTTTTGATTCAGGCCGAAAATCGTCACCGCCGATGACAAGTTCGGCCCCGTCCCCCCATGTACCTACCGTGAGCCTACGCTCTGCAGCGCCGCGGGCCGCCGCCCCCGCCTCGCCCGAGGCGGGCGTCGGCGCATTCACGGGCGACGAACCGTTCCAGGCGCTGTTTCAGGCCCAGGTCGGTCACGTCTGGCGATCCTTGCGGGCGCTGGGCGTGCAAGGGGCCGACGTGGCCGATGCCAGCCAGCAGGTCTTCATCGTCTTGCACGCGAACCTGGCCCGCTGGGATCGGGCCTGCACCTTGCGCGCGTACATGTACGGCATCTGCCTGCGCGTCGCGTCCGACCATCGTCGCAAGGCGCATCGCCGGCGCGAGCGGCTGTTCGCGTCCCCGCCCGAGACCGTGTCCGGGGCGACCTCGCCCGAGGACGACGTGGTCCACCGGCAGGAGCTGCGCTTCCTGGACGACGCCTTGGGCGAGCTCCCCGCCGCGCAACGCGAGGTGTTCGTCCTGTTCGAGATCGAAGAGCTCGACATGACCGAGGTGGCGCAGGCCGTGGGCTGTCCGCTGTTCACCGCGTACTCGCGACTGCGCGGCGCGCGCAAGGCGATCGGCGCCCGTATGGCCAGGAGCCTGGAAGAAAGGACGCAGCGATGACGAGACCCGCGAATCAACCCGCCCGTCTGCGCGCGTCGGCGCCACGCGACTCCTTGCTGGCACGTGGTCTGGCCGCGGCCCAGGAACGCGGCCCCAGCGACGAGCAGGCGGCGGCGCTGGAACGCCGGCTGCTCGTCGCGCTGGGTGCGTCCGCCGCGATCGGGGCGGCGGTCAAGGCAGGCTCCGCCTCGGCGCCGACCGCGGCCGGAGCGGCCGGAGCGGCGATGGTGGGGCCGGTACCCGCGCTCGCGCTGAAGGTGGCGCTGGTCCTGGCGGTCGCGGCGGGCGGAGGCGCCGTGGCGGGGCGGGTGCTTCGCCACCACGAGACGGCGCCGTCCCCAGCCAGGCCGGCGATGCCTGCATCTCGCCCGCTCTCCGAGGTCGGCCTCGATGTTCCGACGCCCCTGCCGTCGGCCGCGCCGGCCGACGTTCGATCAGACTCTCCCCGGCGCGAGGCTGTTCATCGGGCTCCACCCGATGGGCGGCTGGCCGCGGGCACGAAGCATCGAGAGCGCACGGCGGTCGATCCGCTGGACGCCGAGCTGCGTCTCATCGAGGCAGCGCGCGCGGCGGCGCCGTACCAGCCCGAGCGCGCCCTGCGCCTCTGCCTGGCGCACGAACGATATTTCCCCAGGGGCGTCATGCGCGAGGAGCGCGAGGCGATCATCATCTCGGCGCTGATCTCCGTGGGCCGCGATGGCGAGGCGCGGGCCCGCAACGCTGCGTTCGTGCAGCTCTATCCATCGTCGCCCTACGCAGCCCAGCTTCGCGAACGTCTGCCCGCGGCCGCAACGCCGTGACAAATTCGTCCGCGTGGCTCCATTAGGACGGTGAGGAGGCTGAAGATCATGACCAAACATTCACTGTTGAAGGGGACGCTCGCATTTGCCGTGGTGGCGCTGCCGCTCGTCGGGTGCGATCGAGACCTGTTGGTGGGAACCATCGACCACCCTGCGCACCACTCGGGCGGAGCGGTGGGGAGCGGGGGCTCGTTCATGGGCGCGGGCGGCCTGGACGGCGTGGGCGGCGCTGGCGGCGCCCCGATTGCCGGACCCGGGGGGGTACTGGACGTCGCGCTCGGCTGGTACCACGCCTGTGCGCACTACTTCGACGGCACCGTGCGCTGCTGGGGCAGCAACGTCATGGGACAGCTGGGCGACGGCACGACGACCGACACGTCCGACAGCGTGGTACAGCCTGGGGGACTGCTGGCGAGCGTCGATGCGAGCTACGTCGACAGCTGCGCGGTGCTGACCGACGGCACGGTCCGGTGCTGGGGGGGCAACAACTATGGCCAGCTCGGTGACGGCACGACGACGCAACGGTTGACGCCCGTGCAGGCGCTGGACGGCCTGAGCGTGAAGCAGCTTTCGCTGGGCGAATACCACTCGTGCGCGCTGCTCCAGGACGACACGGTGGCCTGCTGGGGGCTGAACTCGAGCGGCCAGCTCGGCGACGGCACGACGACCGATCGCCTGGCGGCCACCCCGATCCCCGGACTGACCGGGGTCACGCAGATCGCGGCGGGGGCGAACTTCACCTGCGCGCTGCTCTCCGATCAGACGGTCTCCTGCTGGGGTACGAACGCCATCGGCGAGGACTGCGGCGGTTCGAACCCGGTGCACACGAGCCCCACGGCCGTCCCCGGGCTGAACGGCGTGACCCAGCTGGCGACGGGGTCGACCCACGCCTGCGCGTTGTTGACGGGTGGAACGATCTCCTGCTGGGGCTTCGCCTCCCACGGTGAGCTCGGCCGCAGCCTTCCCGCTGCGCATCCCTGCGGTACCGCCGGCGTCCTCCCTTCCCTGACGGGTGTCGTTCACGTCACCGCCGGCGACGGGCATAGCTGCGCGCTGCTGGACAATGGCAGCGCACGTTGCTGGGGCTACAACGCCCACGGTCAGCTCGGCGACGGCACCAACGTCGACCGCCCCAATCCGACAGTCGTGACAGGCCTGAGCGGGATCACCCAGCTGGTCGCTGGATACATGGACACCTGCGCCATCCTCGGCGACAGCACCCTTTACTGCTGGGGCTCCGTCAATCCCTACAGCTCGACGATCGAGTACACCACGCCCACCCGTATCGTGTTCTAACCGATGTTCCCGCCGGCCCCGCGCAAACGGGGCCGGCTTCATTTCAGCTGGCGGGAGCCGGCGCCGCTTTCGCCCCTTCGATCATCGTGGCGGCGAGGATGGTGTAGACCTCCGTCCAGGCCGCTTTCACGTCGGGCGTGAAGGCGGCGCCGAGGCCCTTGTCCAGCGTCCACAGCAGCGCCGCGCCGACGGTGTCGTACGACGCCTCCTTCACGCCGTAACCTGCGTGCTTGCGCCCGAGGTCCTTGACCGCGGGGACGATCTCGTCGAGCACATTCAGCTTGCCGACGCAGTAGCCGATGGTCTGCATCAGCTTCTTGCCCTGCTCGCCGAGGTCGGTCTTGAACAGCGCGCGCAGCGACGGATCCAGCTCGAACAGGCGGCCGTAGAACAGCGCCGCCGCCTGATCGGCGATGGGCACCACCTGCGCAAACGTCTGCTGCACCAGCAACTTCTTCTCCGGTGTCATGACCATCAGCTTGCCCGGCCCCGGATACGAACGGGTTTCCGTGGCGTCAAATCCGTGTAACCGACTGCCGAGTCGTCGCGCTCACGGCCGCGGGTACGGAAAACCCTCGGTCGGTTGGGCCGGGATCGTGTCGTGGAACTTGTTCAGGTCGAGGATGAGATTGCCATCGGGCGACTCGGACAGAATGTCGGCGTGCCGCGCCCCCCACAGGAGCTGCCGCGCGAAATAGCGGTGAGCGGCGTGGATGGGCTGCATGGTGATGTCATCCATCCCCACCACCATGATCTGCAGCTCCAGGTCGGCCTGGGCGCAGGACTCGGGCGTCTGCCCGTGCAGGGGGCTGTCGAAGGTGATGGAGTGCAGCACGCTCCACGAACGCGAGAGCGACAGCGAGTGCTCGCGCGTCAGCTTCAGATCGTGCATGCGGTAAAACGTGCCTGCCTCGGCGGTCTGCTCGGTGCGGGTGATGACGGCCCGGATCTGCACGTCGACGATCTGGTTGCCGCGCATGTTGCCCAGCCGGATCATCAAGGTCGGGACGCCATTCACGGGCGCGATCGCCACCTCGCGCGTGAACAGGATGCGCGCCGTGGACCGCGAGAACTTCGCGAACACCAGCCCCGTGCTCAACGCCGTCAGCAACAGGCTGGTGATCGACTCCCCCACCACCAGCAGGTTCGCCCCGGGCGAATCGGGGTACATGGCGCCGTAGCCGATGGTGCCCATGGTCTGCACGCTGAAGAAGAACGCGTCGACGAACGAGTGACGATCGGAGTGCGCGATGCCGCCCGTCACCGCGAACGCCAGCGCGAAGATGGTGTTCGCGATCAGGAAGGCGGCGCTGATGGTGGCGATGGTGACCCACCAGGGCCTCCGCAAGAGCTGGTGATAGAAGTCGCGCAACGGGGAGCGCCGGTCACCCACCACGCTGATGGTGTAATCGGCGCCGGGCGGCCGCAGCGTCAAGGGACCTCGTTTCACGGCCTCAGCTTCGGATCCCGCGCCACGTTTCGCAAGTCGCGCGGCGTGCCGGCGCGATTCGCGTCAGCGGTAGCCGGCGCGGCGGCGCACGGCCCACTCCACGCCGAGCAGCGCGATCGCGAGCAGCAGCAGCGCCGGGTTCGACCACACCTCGACCTCGCGGCGCGCCCCCACGCGCACCTCCTGCGGATCGCGGATGGTCACCCCGTCGAGCGAAGCGCGCCGGTAGCTTCCTCCCCCGACGTCGGCGATCTCCTTGAGCACGTCGTCCCGGAAGATCACGTCCTCCAGCTCCTTCCCCTCGGCACGCACCACGAATGTCTTCGCTTCGCTGACCGGTCGTCCCTCCAACGTGGCGTTCGCGGTCAGGCGATACGCCCCCGGCGGCAGCGGCCCGACATCGACGTGGCCGTCCCCCTCGGCGTCGGTGACGACGTCGAAGCGACGCAGCGGTGTGGCGGTCGCGTCGGCCTCCGCGGCGGTGACCGTGGCCTGCACCGCCACCCCCTCGGCCGCCCTGTAGTCGGGATGCATCGCCCGCACGCGCACGGACGGCGATTGATGGCGGCGGTACTCGGCGCGATCGAAGTCGACGCGCAGCAGGGTCAGCGCCGGATCGTGCACCAGCCAGCGAATGGCGTTCTCCCAGAAGTGTTGAAAGGCGCGCCCGTCGTCACCCTCGCCCGCCGCCAGGAATCCCCAGTGCCAGGTGGTGTCGGTCAGCAGCGACAGCACGCGCCCCTTGCCTGGCTCGCCCACCACCAGCACCGGCGCCGGCTTGCCGTCGGTCTTGGCCGTGGGGTGCACCAGCAGCGGCACCGCCCCCGGTCGCAGCCGCTGCACGAGGTTGATCCCCTCCAGCGCCGGCAGCTTCGCCCAGCGCGCCTCGTTCTCGCGCGGATCCAGCAGCAGCGAGGTGATGGGGTGGGTGCGCCCCTCGGCCGTCAGGTGCGGCTTGAAGGCATCGGTGGTGACGGCGCCGTCGCCCCGCCCCAGCTCGACCGGCAACACGTCCTGCAGCGGGGTCTCGCCATAGTGGCCGCTGGCGAACGACAGATCGCCGCCGATCATCGCCAGCGCTCCCCCCTGATCGACGTAGTCGCGCAGCCCGGGCAGGAACGGCTCGACGCCGTAGGGCGCGTAGTTGAAGTTCTGGAAGATGACCAGATCGAACGAGTGCAGCTGATCCTCGAAGATCTCGTAGGTGGGGAACGGGATCAGCGACATGTCGTTGCGGTTGAACGGCTGCTCGTCGGTCTCGGTGCGCAGGATGAAGAACGACACCAGGTCGACGTTGGGATCGCGGCGCAGCACCGAGCGCAGGAAACGCTCGTCCCATGACGGACGACCGCACACGTGCAGCACGCGCACCCGATCGCGCAGCACCTTGACCGTGAAGATCTGCGCGTTGTTGCTGGCCAGCGCCTCGCCCACCAGCACCGGCGTCGACACCTTGAACACGTAGGTCCCCGGGTGATCGGGGACCCAGTCGAACGAGACCTTCTCCTCGGAGGAGGCGCCGGTCAGCACCAGGTTGCGCGCGGCGATGGGGCGACCGTCGCGGGTCAGCGTCACGTCGATCTGGCGATCGGACAGGCCGTTCTGCCGCACGATCGCCTCGATGGTGACGGGGGTGCGCACGAACGCGAACTCGTCCGCCATCACGGCGGCGACCGACAGATCGCGCAGCGCCGGCTCGCCGATGCCGACCGTGTGCACGGGGGCGTCGAACGCCGCGATGGCGGCGCGCGTCTCGGCGTCGATGGGCCCCTTGCCGATGCGCCCGGTGTCGATGCCGTCCGAGATGATGACCACCGCGCCCAGATCGTGTCCGGAGGTGCGCGCCGACAGCTCCCCCAGCGCCTCGCCGATGCGGGTGGCGTCGGCGGCGGGCGGCGCGCGCAGGCCGTCGGTGGTGGTGGGGATCAGCCCTTCACCGAACGTGTAGACGTCGACCCGATGGCCGTCGCGCTCCCAGCGCGCACGCGCCGACGATTCGCCGGTCAGCAGCGCGGCGGCGCGCGCGGCGCGCGAGGGTCCCCCCTCGGGCGGCGTGACCTCCATCGAGCGCGAGCCGTCGACCAGCACGGCCACCCGGTTCGGTACCCGCACGATCTGGCGCAGCTCGAGCGACGGCTGCAGCGCCACGCCCAGACAGACCGCCAGCGCGGCCGCGCGCAGGGTGATGAGAACGGCGGCGTGGGCGCGACGCGCGCGGATCACCGTGATGGCCGACAGCGCCAGCGCCAGCACGGCCCCCAGCACCATGGCGAGCAGCGCCAGGCGGGGTAGCCGCGCGCCGCTGACGATGTGCCAGTCATTGAACGTGCCGCCCGCCGACAGGCCGAACAGATCGAGCCAGCGCTTCACCGCGGGAACCGCCGGGTGCGCAAGATGTAGTCGATGTGCGCCTGCTCGGTCTTGTAGTCGAGGCACAGCGCGTACATCACCAGGTTCACGCCGAAGCGAAACGCGTCCTCGCGCTGAGCGTCGCCGCCCGGGATGACCTCGTGCTCCCAGTGGCCGAAGCCGTCACGTGCCCAGGCGCCCCCCAGATCGTTCTGCGAGTAGACGACGGCCAGCCGGCGATCGCGCTCGACCCCTTCGACGTAAGGCGCGGCCAGCACCCGGCCGGGCGCGCCCCCCAGCACGTAGAACGACTTCCACAGCACGTGATTGTCGGGGATGCGCGCCGGCAGCTCGCCGGGCAGTAGCTGCGCCAGCATCTTCCGCACGGAGTCGTCGAAGCCGCCCCCGGCGCGCCCTTCCGCCGAATCGATCAGCAGGAAGCCGCCGTAGGTCAGGTAACGCCTCAGCCGCCCCAGCTCCGCCTCGGACGGCATGGCGAAGGCGCGATCGCCGGCCAGCACCAGAAACGGATGGCGAAACAGCGCCGGATCGGACGGGCGCAGCTCGGGCGATTCGGACGACGTCACGATGCTGGTGCGGCGAACCACCTCCCAAGACAGGCGGCGCAGCGCGGTGGGGCGCGGATCGGGGAGCCCCTGCAGTGACAACCTCGCGAACTCCAGATTCGAGCGATCGCCGATGGCGAAGGCGGAGCGGCGTCCCAGCGTCGCCACGGCGCCAGCGGTGGCCCCCGCGAGCCACGCTCGGCGCGTCGGTTTCATCCGCTGTGTCACAGGTCTTTCTTCGCGCGGCCTGGCATTTCCACTACACTCGGGCTCATATGCGGATTCGCGGCGGTCGCCCGGGCATCTTGCCATCGCTCGTGGTTTTGTTCACGTCGGCCCTGCTGGTTCGCGTCGCCTTCGCCGCCGATCCGCCGGCGGACAGCCCAGCCCCCGTCGGTGACGACGCGAAGGCGCTGGCCCCCCCTCCGCCGGCCGCGGACGACAAGGGCGCGGCCGCCGGGACCGACGCGCCGGCCGCCCCCCCCGTCGAGGCGGCCCCGCGCCGGATGGTCCCGTCGCTGTCCCACGACCTGCAGTTCGGCCTGGCGGTGATGCCAGGCGACGGCTACCGCATCGTCTTCCCCTACACCAAGGACACCACCGACTGCGGCGACGCCAGCCACATGGATGCCCGCGTGTGCACGAACCGGGCGCCGTTCTTCATCGACCTGCAGCCGTCGTTCGGGATCTCGCACAGCTGGGATGTCTTGGTCGATCTGCGCTTCGGCGTCGAGAAGGATTTCAACACCTTCCACCAGTTCTTCGTCATGCCCGGGTTCCGCTACTGGCTGGACACGGAGAGCCACGTGAAGTTCTTCAGCACCATGCAGCTCGCCTACGACGCCAGCAAGCAGCAGCCCACCTCGAAGCACGCGGGCAGCGATCTGGGCTTTCGCAACTCGAACGGCCTGATGGTGGAGATCATGCGCAACTTCGGCGTCTACGCTCAGTTCGGCGAGACGATCGGCTTCATCCGCTGGCTCAGCTTCACCGTCGACGCCGGCATCGGCGTGCAGGCGCGCGTCCCGTAGCGGCCGCTCAGGCCCACTGAAGACAGCGCGCGCGGACGGCGCTCCGCTTCGACGCCAACCCTGGTGTCATCG
>DASYCK010000278.1:0-19275 GCA_036500205.1 Polyangia bacterium
CGGCGGCTGGCGGCGCGGGCGGTGGCTCGTGCACCAGCCTGGCGTTGAGCGGCCCGCAGATCACGAAGACGACCCACGCGGGTCCGGCCCCGACCATGACGGGCGGCCTGATCGTCGATGGCACCTACCTGTTGACGGCCATGGACAAGTACAACAACACCTCGGGCGCGAACACGCACCGCGAGACGTGGGTCTTCAGCGCCGGCACCTTCGCCGTCATCGGCGAGGACTCGTCGAGCAACCCGACCATCCAGCGCGTCTCGGGAACGTACACGACGACCTATCCGAGCGGGAACACCTTCACGCTGACCATCACCTGCCCGAACAGCGGCACGCAGGTGAGCCAGTACACCGTCACCGGCAACAACATCCAGGTGCTCAGCGAGCCGACGTCGTCCGATCAGGAAATTCACACGCTGACGAAGCAGCAGTAGCAAGGCCGTTCCGGGCCGTCCCGCACCGCCTGGCGCGTGCGGGATGGCGTTAAGCTCGCCGACGTGAAAGTCACGGGCGCCCGTTCCGTCTCGAAGGTTCGGCGACTCCGTGGCCTGAAGGATGTCGTCGTCGCTCGGCCGCGCCTGTTGCTGGTGGGCATCAATCCGGGCCTGCGCTCGGCCGCGATGGGGCACCATTTCGCGGGCAACGGAAATCCGTTCTGGCGGTTGCTTCATGCGGCGGGACTGACGCCGACGTTGCTCGGCTACGCCGAGGACCAGCGCCTGGCCGAGCTGGGGATCGCGCTGACCAACCTCTGTCCGCGCCCGACCCGCGCGGCGGCCGAGTTGGGGCGCGCCGAGCTGGCGCGCGGGCGCGCGGCCCTGGCGGCGAAGATCGCCCGCTGGCGCCCCGGGGTGGTCGCCTTCGTCGGCGTCAGCCTCTATCGATCCTACTTCGGCGTGGCGCAGGGCCCTGGCCCTGGCCCGAAGTCCGAGACGGTGGCGGGGGCGCGGGTCTTCGTGGTCCCGAACCCCAGCGGGCTCAACGCCAGCTTTCCCGGCTTCGCGCACAAGCTCCCCTGGTTTCGAGACCTGCGTGCCTTCGTCGACGCCTCCGTCGACGGGACCGACACCGACGCGGGCGCCTGAATCGATCTCGCGCGAGAGCGGAGGGTCGCGATACACTCCGCGATGGGCAGGCTGCGCACATGGTGACGGAAACTCAGGACCTGTTCGTCTTTCACTGCGTGGTCCGGCATTCGAGCTACGCCAAGGCCGCCGAGGAGCTGGGGCTCAGCCCCTCGGGCGTCAGCCGCATCGTCTCCCGTCTCGAGTCCCGGCTGGGGGCGCGCCTCGTGCAACGAACGACGCGCAAGCTCTCGCTGACCGAGGCGGGAGTCACCTTCCACGCGCGCACGGCGCAGGTGCTGGTCGATCTGGGCGAGGCGGAGGCGGAGGTCCAGGACGTCACCCTGAACCCGCGCGGCAAGCTGCGCATGACGGCCCCGGTGGTGTTCGGGCAGCGCCACATCGCCCCGGTGCTGGGGGAGCTGTTCGCCCGCTATCCCGATCTGTCGATCGATCTCTCGCTGGCCGATCGCTTCGTCGATCTGATCGACGAGGGGATGGACCTGGCGCTGCGCATCGGGACCTTGAACGATTCGCGCTTGATCGCCCGGCGCATGTGCACGAACCGGCGCGTGCTGGTGGCGTCGTCGGCGTATCTGAAGCGGCGCGGGAACCCCAAGGCCCCCGGCGATCTCGTGAACCACGACTGCATCCTGTTCACCGGCTTCACCCGACCGCGCGAGTGGAATCTGCTGGGGCCGTCGGGGGCCCTGTCCGTCGCCGTCTCGGGGCGGCTGGCGTCGAACAACATCGACGTCCTGACCACGGCGGCCAAGAACGGCCTCGGCATCACCCTGGGGGCGACCCTGTCGGTGGGGCCGGCCTTGATGTCGGGCGAGCTCGTGCGCGTGCTGCCGGCGTGGGAGTTCGAGCCGACCGCCATCTTCGCCGTCTATCCGTCGGCCCGGCAGCTCTCGACCAAGGTGCGCGCCGCGCTCGACTTCTTCACCGAGAAGCTGTGCGATCCGCCGAGCTGGGATCGGTTGCTGAAGGGGCGCGTCCCCGGATTTCAGCTCGAACGCGCCCGCTGACGGCGGCGGCGTTAAGCTCTGCGCCCAAGATGGCCATGTCTGCTGGCTCGGACGTTCGGGTGAGCGACCTGGTGGTCAGCTTCGGCGCCACCGTGGCGGTCGATCACGTCGACCTGACCGTCGCGGCGGGCGAGCTGTTCATGCTGCTGGGGCCGAGCGGCTGCGGCAAGACCACCCTGCTGCGAACCATCGCCGGCTTCAACGTCCCCGCTTCGGGGTCGATCCACTTCGGCGCCACCGACGTGACCCACCTGCCGGCGCACGCGCGCAACGCCGGGATGGTGTTCCAGAGCTTCGCGCTGTGGCCGCACCTCGACGTGGCCGACAACGTCGCCTTCGGCCTGCGCGAACGGCGGGTTCCCCGGCGGGAGATCGACGGCCTGGTCGTCGAGGCGCTGGCGTCGACGAAGCTGGCGGGGTTCGGGCCGCGCCGCATCGACGAGCTCTCGGGCGGCGAGCAGCAGCGGGTGGCGCTGGCGCGCGCGCTGGTGGTGCGACCGCGCTGCCTGCTGCTCGACGAGCCGCTGTCGAACCTGGACGCCAAGCTGCGGCACACCATGCGCGACGAGATCCGCCGCATCTGCAAGGAGTTCGGGCTGACGGCGCTGTACGTGACGCACGATCAGAAGGAGGCGCTGGCCATCGCCGATCGCATCGCCGTGATGCGGGCCGGAAAGATCCTGCAGATCGGCCCGCCGCGCGAGATCTACCGCCGCCCGCGCTCGCGCGCCGTGGCGGCGTTCGTGGGCGCGACCAACCTGATCCGGGGGCGGGTCACCCGCGTCGATGCGGACGGCATCACCGTCGACAGCGACGTGGGCACCTGGGTGGCCGCGCCCGAGCAGGCCTTCCCGGCGCCGGTGGGGACGACCGTCTGGGTGTCGGTGCGGCCGGAAGGTTTCCGCGCGCGCGTGGACGGGGCGGCCCCCAACGTCGTGCGGGGCCGGCGCGAGAGCACCGTCTACCTGGGCGAGCTGGCGGAGCACCAGCTTCGCGTGGGCGAGCGCCTGCTGTCGGTGTACGAGATGAACCCGACGGCCGAGACGTCCCCGTCGGAGGTGGCGTTTCAGGTCGATCGGACCGACGTGGTGTTGCTGCCTTTCGACGAGGCCGAGGACGTCGGCGGGTGAGGCGCGGCGTCCTGCCGCTGCTGGGGCCGCTGGCGGCTCTGCTGGCGATCCTGGCGTTGCCCTTCCTCGCCCGTCCTTCGCGCCCGGCCGCGCGGGCCGGCGGCGAGACGCTGGTGATCATCACCTCGCACAACGAAGCGATTCGCCACGAGTTCGCGCGCGCGTTCACCGCCTTCATGGCGCGGCAGGGGCGCACCGTCCAGCTCGACTGGCGCAGCCCCGGCGGTGGCACCGAGATCACACGCCTGCTGGGCGCCGAGTACGCCGCCTCGTTCGAGCGGTACTGGACGAGAACCCTGCACCACCCATGGACCGCCGCCGTGGCCAACGGCTTCAGCGCCGACAGCGGGCACGGAGGGGCGTCGGACGGCGCGGCGACGGCGGCGCGGCGCGCCTTTCTGGAGTCGAACGTGGGCTGCGGCATCGATCTGATGTTCGGCGGCGGCAGCGTCGACGCCGAGATTCACGCCGCCGCGGGGCGCCTGGTCGACTCCGGCATCGTGCGTAGTCACCCCGCGCTGTTCGGCGACGACGCCATTCCGGCCGTCCTCGGCGGCGAGGCGCTCTGGGATCGGGGCGGGCGCTGGGTGGGGACCTGTCTGTCGGGGTTCGGCATCTGTTACAACCGCGACGCCCTGACCCGCCTGCGCATGGGGGCACCGCCCGACTCCTGGAGCGCGCTGGCCGCTCCCGCCTACTTCGGCCAGCTGGGGCTCGCCGATCCGAGCAAGAGCGGCTCGGCCGTGAAGACCTTCGAGATGATCATCCAGGAGCAGATGCAGCTCTCCTGGCGTCACGCGCAGGAGCGCGGCATAGCGGCGGCTTCGCTCGACGAGGTGGCCGTGCGCGAGGGGTGGCAGGCGGCGATGCGTCTCATCCGGCGGCTGGCGGCGAACGCGCGCTACTTCAGCGACGCGGCGTCGCGGGTGCCCGTCGACGTCGCCACCGGGGACGCCGCCGCCGGCATGTGCATCGATTTTTACGGTCGCTTCCAGAGCGAGGTCACCGACAACGCCGCCGGAGGCAAGCGCATGGGCTTCGTGATGCCGAAAGCGGGGACGTCGGTGGGTCCCGACTCGATCGGCCTGCTACGGGGCGCGCCCCATCGCGAGCTGGCGGTCGCGTTCATCGCGTTCGTGCTGTCGGAGGAGGGGCAGAAGATCTGGGCGTTTCGCAAGGGGACGCCGGGCGGCCCCGAGCGCTACGCCCTGCACCGTCTGCCGATCCTGCCCGCGCTGTATGCGCCTGCCTACGACGCCTTCCGCGCCGATCCCGAGACGCACCCGTATGCCCCCTCCCACGACTTCGTCTATCACGAGGCGTGGACCCGTCCGCTGTTTCGCGCCATCGCGTTCGTGGTCCGGGTGATGTGCGTCGACCCGGCGCCCGAGCTGCAAGAGGCCTATCACGCGCTGGCCATCGCCGGCTTCCCGGCCGAGGCCACGGCGCTGTTCGACGACGTCTCGGCGGTCGACTACGACACGGTGAACGGTCCCCTGCGCGCGGCGCTGCGGGCGCCCAACGCCATCGACGAGGTGACCTGGACGAACCGTCTGATCCGGCAGTTCCGCGATCAGTATCGGCGGGTGGCGACGCTGTCCCGTCAGGCGCGCACCGTCTCGAGCGTGCCAAAGGGGCGGGCGCACTGATGCGGCGTCGCGCGTTCCCCGGCCTGCTGCCCAGCGGCGCCGGCCTGTTGCTGGCGCTGTTTCTCTTCTGGCCCCTGGTCGAGAGCGTGCGTGGCGCCTTCTTCGACGCGCGTGACACGCCCAGCTTCGCCTACGTGCTGGGCGTGTTCCAGAACCCGACCCTCGTCGAGGGGTTCGTGAACGCCCTCATCGTGGCGGTCGCCAGCACGCTGGTGGCCGCCGTCGTCGGGATCGGGGCGGCCCTGCTGTGCGATCGTCACGACTTTCCCGCGAAGCGGCTCTTCGTCATGCTGGTGCCGCTCCCCTTGATCGTGCCGCCGTTCGTGGGCGCCATCGGCATCAAGCAGCTGTTCGGTCAGGCGGGCGCGCTGAACGCGTTGCTCGGGCACCTTCACCTGCTGGACGCGGCGCACCCCGTCGACTGGCTGCGCCGGGGGCGGCTCGCCACCGTGGTGGGACTGACGGCGCTGCACCTCTATCCCATCGTCTACTTCAACGTGTCGGCGGCGCTCGGCAACCTCAACGTCGAGATGGAGGAGGCGGCCCGCAGCCTGGGCTGCCGGGGCCTGCGCGCCTTCCGCAAGATCACGCTGCCGCTGATCTCGCCGAGCGTGTTCGGGGCGTGCAGCATCGTCTTCATCGGCGGGCTGACCGAGCTGGGCGTGCCGCTGGTCTGCGACTTCACCCGCATCACGTCGGTGCAGATCTTCTCGGGGCTGAAGGACATGGGGCGAAACCCCACCGTGCACGCCCTAGTGATGGTGGTGCTGCTGGGGACCGTGGCGTTCTATGCGACGGCGCGCCTGCTGTTCCGGGGGCGCGGCTCCGCGACCACCCAGAAGGGGGTGCGTCTGCGCCGCCCCACGTCCCTCGGGCGGGCGGGCGCCCTGGCGGCCGTGATCGCGCTGGGGACGCTGGTGGGGCTGGCGGCGCTGCCGAACATCAGCGTCGTGCTGGTGGCGTTCGCGGGCGACTGGTACGGCACGGTGCTCCCCTCCAGCTTCACGCTCGAGCACTTCCGGGCGGCGCTGGGGCACGAGCTGGTCGTGTCTTCGATCGGCAACAGCCTGCGCTACGTGGGGCTGTCGACGATCGCGGATCTGGTGCTGGGGACCGGCATCGCCTGGATCGTGGTGCGGCGGCGCTCACGTGGGGCGCGGCTGCTCGACGCCGCCGCCATGCTGCCGCTGGCCATCCCGGGGCTGGTGATGGCGTTCGGCTATCTGGCCATCAGCCGGGAAGGGCGGCCGCTCGCCTTCCTGAACCCGGTGCGCGATCCCACCGCGCTGCTGGTCATCGCCTACACGATTCGCCGCTTGCCGTTCATCGTTCGCTCGGCGGCGGCCGGCCTCGAGCAGATCGACGTGGCGCTCGAGGATGCCGCCGCCAGCCTGGGGGCCAACCGCGCGCGCGTGCTCCTGCGCGTGACGTTGCCGTTGCTGCTGTCACATCTGATGGCTGGCGCGATCTTCGTGTTCGCGCTGTCGATGCTCGAGGTGTCGGACTCGCTGATCCTGGCGCAGCGCCAGGCGACGTTCCCCATCACGAAGGCGATCTACGAGCTGTTTCAGCTGCTGGGTGACGGGCGCCAGGTGGCGGCGGCGCTGGGCGTCTGGGCCATGCTGTTCCTGGCGAGCGCCATCGTGTTCGCGCGCGCCGTGCTCGGTCGCAAGCTGGGCGGCATCTTCCGCCTGTGAGCGGGCCGCGGCGCTCAGTGGATGCTGATGGTGTAGGGCTTGGTCAGGCGCGCGGCCAGCTCTCCACTCCCGGCGCTCTGCATGCCGAAGAACGATCCCACCTTGGCGAAGTAGACACCTCTGTGCAGGTTCATCGAGACGTGGATCCGCTCGCCCCTGTCCCCGAAATGGCCGCCCACGTGCTTCCGGTCGTTGTCGAAGACATCGATCTGCGGGGCGACCCCCGGGCTCATGTCGACGTCGATGGTGACCGGTCCCGGATGCGTCACGTCGATCCGATACCAGTCGTTCAGCGCCACGGGATCGTTGGCCACCTCGCTCATGAACGCGGTCACGGAGCCACCCTCGCGCAGCGGCGTGGCCTTCGCCATCTCGCCGTTGGGCTCGCCCGTGTCGGAGAGGGGCTCGGTGGTCAACGTCAGCATGTACGTGTCGGTGATGCCGAAGTCCTCGTCGACCTCGACGTAGATCGGCTTCGCACCGGCGGCATGCACCCAGCCACGGGCCTCGCCCGCGGGGGGCGCCCCGAACTCGCCCAGTTTCTTCCGGTCGCCATCGAACACGCGAATGATGGGGGCCATCCTGTTCTGCCCACGCAGCGAGAAGCGGACGACCTGCCCCCCCTTGGCGGGCGGGGGCGTGACGACGAACATGTCGGCGTCGCGCAGCGAGATGCAGCCCACGGTCTGCGATTGCCCTTCGACGGGGACCGCTTGATCGAAGCGATCCGGGAAGTCACTCGCTCCCGGATCGCTGCACGCGGGGCCCGCCCCGCCGGGTCGACCACCCGGCGGTGGCGGCACGGCCGCGGGTGAGCCCGGCGGGGGCGGTCCACCCTGGGGCGGCGGAGCGTAGACGATCCGACGGGGCGGCGGCGCGTAGTAGACCGGCCGCGCCACGTAAATCGGCGGAGGCCCGGCGACCCCCACCGTACAGGCGGGAAGGCCAATCACCAACCCAACCAGCGACGCGATCGACTTCAGCGGCTTTGCGGTCACGAGAAACCTCCGATGACGCCACGACGAGCAGCGATGGAGCCGACTATAAAGCGGCCTGCCGTGCCCGAAGATGCGCCCGCGTCACGACTGAAGTGACGGGGCCTCACCCGCCCGGTCGGCCCGGTGATTTGACAGCGAGGCCGGTCGTCCGCTACCTGTTTGGGGTGACCTCGATTTCGTCTCGCCGCTGGTGGTGGCCGCAAATTTGCGGCTCCCTGCGCGTGCGTTCGAGATAATCAGGTCCAACGACACGACGAGAGAGCCGCCCTTCGAGGTGGCTCTTGAAATGCGTGGTGCGTTTTCCGGGGCCGCCTCCTTCCGGTTCGAAGAAGGAGACAGACCGATGGAGACGAAGTCAGCGTTCATGACGGCGGGCGGGATAGGCATCGCCCGCACCGTCCTCGAGCTTCCTTACGGTGACGGCGACGCGAC
Source organism: Polyangia bacterium (assembly GCA_036500205.1). Taxonomy (GTDB): domain Bacteria; phylum Myxococcota_A; class Polyangia; order Fen-1088; family Fen-1088; genus DASYCK01. The sequence goes on from DASYCK010000278.1 coordinate 8,002, forward strand.
GGCGGCCGTGCTCGAGGGGCTCGACAGCAGGCGCGGGGTGCTGCTGGGGTCGTCCTACGAATATCCGGGGCGCTACGCGCGCTACGATCTGGCGTTCGTCGACCCGCCGCTGGTGATCGAGGCGCGCGGCCGCGGCACGCGCGTGTCGGCGCTGAACGCGCGCGGCGCCGTGCTCCTGCCGGCCGTGGCCGCCGCGCTGGCGCCGCTCCCCGCGGTGGCGGCCCTCGAGCCGGTCGGCGACGACGCGCTCGACGTGCGGCTGGTGCCCCAGGCCTCCGACTTTCCCGAGGAGGAGCGCAGCCGACAGCCGAGCGTGTTCTCGCTGCTGCGCGCGATCGGAGAGGCGTTCGCGTCGGACGACGCCCACCTCGGTCTCTACGGCGCGTTCGGCTACGACCTGGCGTTGCAGTTCGAACCATTGCGGCTGCGGTCACCGCGCCTGGCGCGGGCGCGCGATCTGGTGCTGTACTTGCCGGACGACATCGTGGCGGTGGATCACCGCCGCGAGCTGGCGCAGCGGATCCGATACGACTTCGCGTACGGTGGGCGCAGCACGGTGGCGTTGCCGCGCACCCCCGTCGTCGCGCCCGCCTCGCCGCCGATCTCCCCGACGGCGATCGAGCTGAACCGCCCCGTGGCGGGCACGTTCGCCGAGATGGTCCGCAGCGCGAAGGTGTGCTTTCGCCGGGGCGATCTGTTCGAGGTCACCCCCAGCCACACCCTGCGTGTCCCCTGTCCGGCGCCTCCCACGGAGCTGTACCGACGCCTGCGGGCGCGCAATCCCGCCCCGTATGGGTTCCTCATGAATCTGGGCGATGGGGAGCACCTGGTCGGTGCTTCGCCCGAAATGTACGTGCGCGTGCAGGGCGATCGGGTCGAGACCTGCCCCATCGCTGGCACCATCGCGCGCGGTGCGAATCCGCTCGGCGACGCCGAGCAGATCCGTCGTCTGCTGGATTCGCGGAAGGACGAAGCGGAGCTGACGATGTGCACCGACGTCGACCGCAACGACAAGTCGCGCATCTGCGTCCCGGGAACCGTGCGCGTGCTGGGGCGCCGCCAGATCGAGCTGTACTCGCGGCTCATCCACACCGTCGACCATGTCGAGGGGCGGCTGCGTCCCGGCTTCGATGCGCTCGACGCCTTCTTGACGCACACCTGGGCGGTGACGGTGACCGGCGCGCCGAAGACCGCCGCCCGGCAGTTCATCGAGGATCACGAGGCGGACGCGCGGCGGTGGTACGGAGGCGCCGTGGGCCGCATCGGCTTCAACGGCCAGCTCAGCACGGGGATCACGCTGCGCACGATCCGCATCGAGGACGGCATCGCCGAGGTGCGGGTGGGCGCCACGTTGCTCAGCGACTCGGAGCCGGACGATGAGGAGCGCGAGACCGAGCTGAAGGCGTCGGCCCTGCTCGACGCCCTTCAACGTCCGCTGACCGTCGACCTTCCCACGCCGGTCGTCAGCGCCGCCGGCACGTTGCCGCGCGTCCTGATGATCGACCACGCCGATTCGTTCGTGCACACGCTCGGCAGCTACTTCCGTCAGGCGGGCGCCGAGGTGGTCACGCGCCGCGCCGGTCTGCCGCTGGAGCTTCTCGACGCGTATCGGCCCGATCTGCTGGTGCTGTCACCTGGCCCGGGAAGGCCCAGCGACTTCGGGATGTCCGCGCTGTTCGAGGCGGCCCTGACCCGGGCTCTCGCCGTCTTCGGTGTCTGCCTGGGCTTGCAGGGGATGGTCGAACACTGCGGGGGCCGGCTGCACGTGCTCGCGGAGCCGATGCACGGCAAGCCGTCGCCCATGGTCGCGAAGGCCGGCCGACTGTTCGATGGGCTGCCTCTCCAGTTCCAGGCGGGGCGCTACCACTCGCTGCATGCCAAGGTGAACGAGGTTCCCCCGGCGTTGCGGGTCACGGCGGAGACGGCGGACGGGGTGGTGATGGCCGTCGAGCACCGCACCTTGCCGTGGTCGGCGGTGCAGTTCCATCCCGAGTCGATCCTGACCAGCGACGGCGATCTGGGCCTGACCTTGATCGGCAACGTGCTGGCGCGGAGCCGCGCGCGTCCGCCCGCCTGAGGCTTCCCAAAAGAAAAAGGGGACCTCTCCGAAGAGAGGAGCCCCCTTTTTGGCTCGGCCGCGGCAGGTGCCGCGGTCAAGCGAGGGTCAGGCGAGAAGCTCGGTGTACTCGCCCGGGTTCGCGAACACCGAAGCCTTCGTACCGCCGTCGGAGAAGAGCTTGGTGTCGTCGTACTTGCCGAACTTGGTCACCGGGTTGGTGCCGCCGATGGCCGCCACGCCGTCGCTTCCGGCCTTCACGCCGAGCGCGTTCATCAAGTTGCAGTAGTACTTGTTGATCGGCATGGTGGCCATGGTGGACGGGGTGCCGACGCTATCCAGGGCGTTGAACGCCGACTGCCCGTTCTTGCAGTCGTCGTCGCTGTGTCCGGGGGTCAGGTCGGTGGCGCCCTTCTCCACGTTGATCTGCTGTCCCACCTTGAAGTGGCCGCCCATGCTGCCCGCCTGAAGGATCGGCAGATTGTTGAGGTTGTGGCTGTTGCCGTCCGACATCTCCTGGAACCAGACGGTCGCGCTGTTGTCGAGGACCGTCCCACTGCCTTCGGAGAAGCTGTCGAGACGTCCCACGAGGTAAGCGAACTGCTGCGCGTAGTACTGATCGATTGTGTAGATCATGTCCAGCGCGCCGTTGACGCACATACCACCCATGCCCGCGTTGCCGATGCGATGCGAGATGCTGTGGGAATCCATGGTCAAGCTCAGGTTCTTGTAGATGTAGGAGGGCGGCATCTTCATGAAGATGACCCGGTTGCTGTCGCAGATGGCCGTGAGGGTGGCGAGGTCCATCATCACGTTCGCGACCTTGGCGATGTCGGTCGACTTCAGGTTGTCGCTCGTCAGCCCCAGCTTGGTCGTGGCGGTGTCCATGCTGCACATCCCGCCCACGGCCGTGGTGGAGGTGTAGTGGAGCAGCTCGACCCAGTCCGAGAGCTTGCGCTTGTCATCGCCGCTCATGTTCAGGGCCTGATACCGGGTCAGGTCCTTGCGAACCACGTCGATGACGCTCTTGCCCCGGGCCACCGAGTAGGTGTCCGGGCTGACGCTGCCGGTGCCGAACAGGTTCGTCAGGCTGCTGAAGATGGTCATCGGCGTGCCCTGACCCGGGAAGATCTGGCCGGGCTGATCCCACGAGATGACCGCCTGCGTGTTGCTGGCGCTGCCGTTGATGCCGCCGATCTGGATGAACAGCGGAGCGGCGCCGTTGGGGTTCACCTGCTCGGCGCAGATGTGGTCCAGCGAGCGGCCGGTCGGCTTGCAGTCGAACTTGCCGGCGTTCGAGGCCGAGCTCTCGGTGGCGTTCGGGGTCACCGGGTAGGCGGTGAAGTACGAGCAGCAGACCTGCGAGTGCGGGTCGTTCTTCTGCCCGAGAGACCCGTCGAAGCTCCATTCGTTCATGGCCCGGATGCCCCGGACCATCAACAGCTTGTCCGCGTAAGGGGCCATCGGCTTGAGGGTCTGCATCGCCGTGTAGTCGGCCATGGTCAGCGGGCCGTTCGACTTCGCGGGGAACCACCGATCCGTCAGACAGCCATAGTGCGTGAAGAACACGATGAGCCGCTTGGGGCTCGACGCCGTCGTCCCCTGCGCCTTCGCTTCCAGCTCGGCCACCGAGGACAGGAACGGAGCCGCCACGGCGGCGCCACCCAGGCCACGGAGAAGAGTTCTACGATTGAATGTCTTTTTCATGGTCAGATTCCCTTCAGTTCCCGGCCATCCGCAGGCGGAACGAATCAGCTTGGGTGTAGTCGGCCATCATGGTCGTGATCGGATAGCTGGTGCTGGCCAGGTTCTTGGAGAGCTGATCGACGATGCACTGATCGTTCGCGTTCGCGGAGCGACTGGTCGCATACAGCACCCACTTCTGGGCGTACATGCTCTGGGCGTTCGGCTGCTGAGCGATGGCGGCCATCAGGTCGGCGGGCGTCGAGATCGTCTTGACGGTGCTGGCGTCGAGCTTGACGTCGGCGGTCGAGTTGATGGGACCACCCAGCTGGTCCGTGTCCTGCCAATCACCAACGGCGTCGTACCGCTCCATGACGAAGCCCGGCGGATTGACGAGGGGGGTGTGGCAGGTGTTGCACGGCGACGGGCTGGTCAGCGCCTCGGTGGCCTCGCGGTTCGTCTTGTAGTCGGCCGCGGGAGGCGTCATGTTCAAGAACTTGGGGTCCGGGGTGCCGGTGGGGATGCCGAGGATCTTCCCCGTGATGAACGCGCCGCGCAGAATCGGGCTCGACGCCGTGGTGTGGGAGAACGTGCCGAGGAACCCGATGCGGGTCAGGAAGCCAGGACGCTTGGTCGCGTCGAGCGCCACCTTCTTCGCGGTCGTCGTGTAAGTCGAGGCGTCGAGGCCGTAGATCGCGGCGGTCCCCTTCGTCACGAAGGCGTTGGTGCCGAGGAATAGATCCTTGAAGGAACCGCCACTGGTGGTGACGTCCTGGAAGAACAGGTCCAGCTCCGACATCGCGTCGGCGTAGGACGTACCGCCAAAGTTCGGATACTTGGTCATGTCGTGGTCGGTGTTGTTGATCCAGTGCGACCCGGACTCGATGCCGGCGTAGGCCTCGTGGAAGGCGGTCGCGACGGCGGTCGCCTTGGAGCTCTGCAGCAGACGCTTCGCTTGCGTCGCTATCTGATCCGTGGTCTGCAGCATGTTGCCGTCGGCCGCGGTGTTCAGCGCGTCGTCCGGGATGGAGTTCCAGAACAGGAACGACAGCCGCGACGCCACTTCGTAGCTGGTGAGCTTGAAGGCGCCCGACGCCGTGTCCTTGTCCGTCCCGAGCTCGGGGAGCATGATGAACTGGGGCGAGGCAAGGAAAGCGTAGAGGAGGGCCTCGGACACCTGGGCGGCCGTCCCCTTCGGGGTGAGCGTATTGAAGACCATGAAGTCCGAGATCTCGTCGGTCGTCATCGGGCGGCGAAAGGCCTTGCGTCCGAACGCCTTGACCGTGTCGGACAGACAGGTGCCGGCCGTCGGGTCGCAGGAGATGAACTTGGCCTTGTTGGTGGCGTTGGCCATGACCTCGGCCGCGATCGTCGAGGCGGCGTTGAGGTAGCCGTTCCACGCGATGTCCGTCAGGCTGCCGGCCGAGTCGGGCGCGAGCAGCGAGCCAGGGGTCACGCCCCCCGCGGTCGTGAGGGCCGTCACGCCGAGCAGGTCCTTGACGACGGCGTTGTACTGAAGCTGGGTCATGCGCGGGATCTGCGTCGTCACGGGGATGCCGGGGGCGCAGGTGGTGGTGACGGTCGTGTCGCCACCGGTGCCGGTGCTGCCGCCACTGCCGCTGCCCGAGCTGTCGCCGCCGCTGCCGCTGCCGGAGTTGCTGCCGCCACTCCCGACCTTGCTGCCGCCGCTGCCGCCGCTGCCGCTGCTGTTGCCACCGCTGCCGCTGCCGCTGCCGGAGCTGTCGCCACCGCTGCCGGATGGGCTGCCGTTGCCGCCACTGCCATCAGTGGCGCCGATACTGCCGGTGCAGCCGGCAATGCCGACCACCAGCAATCCCACCAGACTCTGACGAATAGAGCGCCTCATTACATTTTTGCCCTTCTGCCCGACGGCATGACAGCAGTCGACGGTCGTTACGGCCGCGCGAGGCGGCCCAGGTTGGGGAGGCCAGGGGGGCCCGATCTGATGTACCCAATAGTGTGATGTCGCTCACACTAATGGAGACTGTGCCGCCAATACTTCAGTGGTATTTTTGGGGCGCGCAGTTCCTGACGCTCGCAGTCAGGGTGCCGTACTATCGCCTACAGAAGCCCACACTTGCGGCAGCGTACGTATTGCCGCTCACCCGATCTAGCGGCGGACCCATGTGACGTCAAGCTGGGATTGGCAATTTGTATCGGCGGAGATCCCCGGCGTTTCGTCATGGAACGACGCGCCGGCCGGCGGTCCGTTAGTCCTCGGCCGGCCGGTAGCCCAGGAACCGGCGCGCCTTGATCATGCGCGCCACTTCATCGGGGACCATCGCTTCCCAGCTCTTGTCCCCGTTGCGGATCTTGGCGAGGACCTCGCGAGAGAAGATCTTGAGGAAGTCCTGGTTGAAGTTGTCGAGGGGCTTGATGAAGCCGCCATCGACCAGATAGCCGTACAGCTTGCGCAGGGGCGCGGCCACCTGCAGCGACTCGACCGTCACCAGCTCGCCCGATTTTTCGAGCAAGGGATAGATGTAGAGGCGCAGGTCGTTCTTGAACAGCCGCCCGAACGATTCGAGGATGCCCCCCTCGAGCCCGGCGTAATATTTCTCCTCGAACAGATCGCGCAGGCTGGGGACGCCCATCGTCAGCGCGATCTTCATCTTCGTGTAGCGCCCCAGGTACGCCGCCAGACGGTAGTACTCGAAGTAGTCGGAGATGAGGACGGTCTTGCCCAGGGCGGCCAGCATGTCAGCGCGCGCCAGGAAGTCCCGGCGATCGACGACGCCCCCTTCGTCCCGCAGGTTGCGCGTGGTCAGCTCCATCAGCTCGACGATCTCGCCGCCGCTCGGGTCGGCGCCGCTGCTCGCCAGATCGCGCGCGAAGCCGGCGCGGGCGGTGTTCAGCATGTCGATGTTGACGTGGCAGACGGGGCGAAAGCTCCCCCGTTCGACCAGGACGTTCTTCTTGTAGAGCACTTCGGACGGCTGCAGGACCGTGCCCCGCGGGTCGAACATCGCCGCGCCCGACAGGCCCACCTGGACCAGCTTCAGGCTCATCAGGCGGTTGTCGACCATGCGGAACTCGATGCCCGAGAACTCGATCATGTCGATCTCGATCCGCTGCGTGGTCAGTCCGTCCAGCAGCGACTCGATCAACAGCTCGGGCTCGTTGCTGAGGAAGAACGCGCCATGCAGCAGGTTCACCCCCACGATGCCCAGCGCCTCTTGCTGGAGGGCGTTCTCGCTGTCCAGCATGCGCACGTGGATGATGATCTGGCTGTCCTGATCGCGGGGGCGCGACTGGAACTTCACGCCCATCCAGCCGTGGCACTCGTTCGAGCCGCGGTAGCTGCGCGCGGAGACGGTGTCGGCGAAGGCGAAGAAGGCCGTCGATTCACCGCGCGATTCTGCCAGGCGGGACAGGTTCAGCCCATGCTCGTGATCGAGCATCGACTGCAGCCGGGGGCGGCAGACGTAGCGCTCCGCCTTTCCGTATATCGCGTCGCTGACGGCCATGTCGTAGGCCGACATGCTCTTCGCGATGGTCGAGGACGCCCCGCGCGCCCGGAAGAACCAGCGGACCACCTCCTGGCCGGCGCCGATCTCGGCGAAGGTGCCGTATCGACGGGCGTCCTGATTGATCTGGAGCGCCTTGGTGTGGGTGTCGACCGTTCGGTCCTGGAGCTTGGAAGGGATCATGAGGCGCGCATCCGGCTTGGGCTATCTGACGTCGCCGCTACTTTAACCCGTTGCGCCGGAACTTCACCAGGCGGCCGGCCCGGGGCGCGCGGCGCCTGACCCCAATTCGGCAGACGACGCTACTGACGTGGACAGCAGTGTAAGCTCGGTGTCTGCGTCGATCCATGCGCGAACGTGCAGTGTCCCAGCGCCGTCTGCGAACAGGGGGCCTGTCTGTCGGCGTGCGGTTGCCGGTCATGCAAGGCGGGGCAGATCTGCGCGCACGACGGGCACTGCGTGGACGACGGCTGCGACGGGAAGACCTGCCCGAGCGGTAAAGCGTGCCGTCTCGGCGCCTGCACGGACGCCTGTCAGGGGGCCGTCTGCCCGGGCGGCGTGGCCTGCCACGCGGGGGTTTGCGATCCTCCCCCGTCGGGGCGCGGCACGGGCGAGTTCGACGGCGGCATCCTGGTCACGGGAAGCGGCGGCCTCGGTCCCGTCATCATCGGCTCGGGCGGCATGGCGGGCACCGCCGACGCCGGCGCGATCGACGTCCGGGCCCCATCGTCCGGCTCGGGCGGCGGCGACGGGACGCCGGGCGTGGGCGCGGCGAGCCACATCAGCACCGGCTGCGCGTGCGGCGTCGCGAACGGCGGTCGGGAAGTGCGGGCGCTGGCGCTGGGCCTTTTACTGGTCGCGGCCGCTCGCCGTAGCTCGCGGCCGAAGCGCTGACCGTCGAGCGGCTGGCCAGCGACGGTGCCCGGAGTCCTCGACGGCAGGGGGCCCATTCCCCCTGCCGCACTCCGGAGACGGTGCAGGTTTCTTGCCAGTCACAGATAGTAATTAAAATTACGCAATATGCGGTATTATCGGGCGATCGAGGCAGGTGATGTTGTCGTGACCTCAACAAGTCGTGCGCTACCGATGGGCGCCGCTCCGGCACCGGCCATCGACGGCCTCACATCGCCGCACGTCCACCTCAATGAAGCGCGCTGAAATGCCGATGTTCCTGCCCTCTTGACCGTGCCGCCCCCTCCCATCCGCGAGTCGGACACACCACCCGCGCTCGACCGCGGTTCCACGCTTGGTCGCTACGTCATCCTGGGCCTGGTGGGCCGCGGTGGAATGGGCGAGGTTTACGCGGCTTACGATCCCGAGCTCGACCGCAAGGTGGCCATCAAGCTGCTGCGGTTGGGGCGGCAAGGGGACGATGGCCGGGTGCGTCTGCTCCGCGAGGCGCAGGCGATCGCGAAGCTGTCGGACCCGAACGTCGTCGTCGTCTACGACGTGGGCACCTTGGGCGAGCAGATCTTCATGGCGATGGAGTTCGTCGAGGGTCATACGCTGAACTACTGGATGCTGGCCGGCGAGCGCGCCTGGCCCGAGGTCCTGAAGATCTTCGCGGACGCGGGCCGGGGCCTGGTGGCGGCGCACGAGAAGGGTCTCGTGCATCGCGACTTCAAGCCCGACAACGTGATGGTCGGCGTCGATGGACACGTGCGCGTCATGGATTTCGGCCTGGCCCGCAGCATGAAAGACGACAAGGCCTCCCAGAAGACCGACGAGCCCGCGGCGACGGAGGGGCCGGTGGCGCGCGGCGCGATCGCCTTCGACGACGTGGATCTCGACTCGACACGCGCCTTGAACGGCGTCGGAAGCTCGCTGCTGCGCACCGGAGTCCCGCTGTCGATGGAGCTGACGTTGACGGGCGAGATGCTGGGCACGCCCGCGTACATGGCGCCGGAACAGTTCCGAGGGCGTCAGACCGACGCCAAGACCGACCAGTTCAGCTTCTGCGTGGCGCTCTATGAAGCGCTCTACGGCGAGCGGCCGTTCTACGGGACCTCGTTCGGTCAGCTCTCGGAGAGCGTCCTCAAGGGGGCGGTGGCCGAGCCGCCCCCCCATCGTGACGTCCCTGCCGGCATCCGCAAGATCTTGCTGCGTGGGCTGCGTCCCGATCCGAACGATCGCTGGCCCACCCTCAAGGCCCTGCTGGCCGAGCTGGAGAACGATCGTCTGGTGGCGGGGCGCGATCGTTTCGTCGGGGGCGCGGCGGCCAAGCTGGCGGGGATCTGGGAGGCGCCGACCACCGGTGTCGCCGTCCACACCCCCGCCAAGGCGGAGACGCGCCAGGCGTTTCTCGCCAGCGAGAAAGCTTACGCCGCCACCGCGTTCGAGACGGTCAGTCGCCTGCTGGACGACTACACGCGGACCTGGTCGAACATGTACATCGACGCCTGCGAGGCCACCCAGATCCGGGGCGAGCAGTCGGCCGAGGTGCTCGATCTGAAGATGGCCTTCCTGCACGAGCGGCTCGAGGAGCTCCGGGCGCTGTGCCTGGTGTTCCGGAACGCCACGCCCGACGTGGTCGAGAATGCCGTCACGGCGGCGGGGGCCTTGCGCGGGCTGGACCGGGGGCTCGACGTGAAGCTGCTGCGCGCCGTGGTCAAGCCCCCCGACGATTCGCGGACCCAGGCCGTCGTCGAGGCCCAGCGCAATCAGCTGGCGGAGGCGCGCGTGCTGGGACAGGTCGGTCGCATGGTCGACGCCTTGCGCATGTTGGAGCTGATCGAGAGCAGCGCGCGCGAGATTGGCTACGGGCCGTTGCTGGCCGAGACCCTGCTCGAGCTGGGGAAGCTCCGCGCCGATCGGCTGGAGGCCGAGGCGGCGGTGCGCGCGCTGGAGGAGGCGCTGTGGACGGCGGAGATCAACCGGCACGACGAGGTGGCGGCCGAGGCGGCCACCTGCCTCGTCTACATCTCCGGCGACACGCTGATGCGCTTCGAGGTGGGGGAGATCTGGGCGCGGCACGCCGAGGCCGTCCTGCGCCGCATCGGGGGGCACGATCGCCTGTGGGGGTGGCTGTTGAACAACCGCAGCGCCATGCGCCAGCGGCAGGGGCGCATCTCGGAGGCGCTGGAGGACGCGCGCGAGGCGGTGGCGATCAAGGAGCGGTCCGCCGGGCCCGACAGCCCCGACACCGGGCAGTCGCTGACGAACGTCTCGCTGTACCTGGCGCAGCTGGATCGCCTGACCGAGGCGGAAGACTACGCGCGTCGGGCCGTCGCCATCACCGAGGCGGGACTGGGGCCGGGGCACCCGCGCACCGCCATCGTGCTGTCCAACTACGGCGAGGTGTTGAACCGCCTGCGGCGCTTCGAGGCGGCGAGGGCGGTGTCCCGCCGCGCCCTCGACATCCTCGAGGGGGAGGTCGAGCCCGACGGGCTGATCCTGGCGTACCCGCTGATGGTCCTGGGGCTGGGACTCCTCGACGACGGCATGGCCGACGAGGCGTTGCCGCTCCTCGAGCGGGCCGCCCGAATTCGTGACGCGGGCGAGAACGAGCCCGCGCTGCGGGGCGAGGTCCACTTCGCGCTGGCCCGCGCGCTGCGGGCGGTGGGTCAGGATCGGGCCCGGTCCCGCGCGCTGGCCGGGAGCGCCGCCGCCGAGTACGCGAGCGCGATGCACGCCCCGGGCGTGAAGCAGGAGCTGGAGCGCCTTCAAGGCTGGCTCGACGATTTCAGCGCCGAGGAATCGCCGTCGCCGCTGTTGCCGCACGCTCAACGAACGATGGCTGGCTGACAACGGCGAGGCGTCACCCCTCGTCACCGAAAAGGATCAACCGATTCAGATAGTCCGTATAAATAAGGGTAATTTTACCTACTATTTATGGCCTGGTTAATGCTTCTGAAGCTGGGCGATGCCCAAGTTCCCCTCCGCCCCCCCTCGCGCCTCGTTTGCCCTTACCACCCTCGGTGCCCTCGGCTGGATTCTTCCTCTGGCCTCGTTCAGCTGCGACGGGACGGGCGCCGACGCTTCCGCCACGCCGCCGAACGTGTCCGACGAAGGCGCCGCGACGCAAAATGGCCTGAACGCGATCAACGG
>DASYCK010000279.1:0-15371 GCA_036500205.1 Polyangia bacterium
CTGGCCGCGCCGCCCGGCGCTGTACGTGCCGGTCAGGCTCTTGGCCATGACCCCTTCGTGACCGTCGGCGAGGGCGCGGGCCAGGAAGGACTCCGCCTCGCTCTCGGTCGCGGCGACGATGCGCGGAACGACATCCCCTGGCGCGGTCGACGCGCCGAGCGCCTCCCAGCGCTCGGCCAGCGGGCGGTCCAGCAGGACCTGATCGTCGACCCGCAGCACGTCGAAGAAGCTGACGTCGAGCGGAAGCTCGGCGCGCAGCGCCGCCACGTCCAGCCGGCGCCCGAAGCGGCGCATGGTGGTCTGAAACGGCAGCGGCCGCCGCGCGGGCGACAGCGCGATCGCTTCGCCGTCGAGGATCAGTCGCTGGGCAGGCAGCCGGGCCACGCGCTCGACGATCTCCGGGACGGCGGGCGTGACCCGGTTGAGCTGCCGGCTGTAGACCTCGATCCGGTCGCCGTCCTTGTGCACCTGCACGCGCGCCCCGTCCAGCTTGAGCTCGAACGCCGCCGTACCGAGCCTTTGCCAGGCATCACCCACGTCCGCGGCGCTGTCGGCCAGCATGGGCTGAACCGGTCGAAACAGCGTCAGCTCGAACCGGTTCAACGCGGCGACGCCTTCGCGTGCCAGCGCCATTGCGACGACCGGCACCCCACCGACCAGCATGGTGGCGCGGCGAACCAGGGCGGGCGGCGCCCCGAACGCCAGCGCCACCGCCTCGACGACGATGCCTTCGAGGGCGCCCTGACGAAGCTCGCCGATGAGCAGGTGAAACAGGAACTCCTGCTCGGAGGCGGTGGCGCGCGCCAGCAGCCCCCCGAGCAGGGCGGCGCGTTTCGCCGCCGCGCCGCCGCCGCTCGCCGCCTTGACGGCACTGAACACGCGATCGATCTCCTCGAGCCCGAGCGTGGCTTCGGGCGCGGGCGCCGGGCGCAGGTCCCGCAGTTGGGCGTAACCGACCCCGACGCGCCCCTGAGGGAGCTCACCCGTCAGGTACGCCACGCCGATCGCCACCAGCGGCGCGGGCATTCGCCGCGTCACCTCGGCCAGCTGTTCGACCTTTTCGAGACGCGAGCGGGTGGCGCTCACCCGGGCTGAAGCTTCGACCAGCTCGTGGAGCCGCATGCCGTTACGTCAACCGCCGTCGGCGGTTCCGGCGTCGACCCCGGCGTCATCCGTTGGTAGCGGTGGCACCGCGGTCAGCACCACGCTCGTCGTCGTCGTCCTGTCGGAAGCGACCGTCGCCGTGACGGTGCCGTTGGCCAGCACCGTGTCACTGATGGTGGGATCGCTCCCCTCCACCAGGATCTGCGTTTCGCCCGACACGCCGTCGGCGGTCAGCAGGATGTCGAGCAGCGCCGGAAAATAAAACTGGGGGATGTCCGCATCCGCCGCGGGCGCCCCCAGTGACTGGTAAACCCGCGACGTCGTGCCGGTCGGCCAGTTCAGCGTCACCAGCAGCGACGTGATCTGCTGCGTCACCGTGGTGTCGACGCCGACGGTGAGCAGCACCTCGGTGGGATCCTTGGCGCACCCGAACGTGAACGTGAGCGCCAGGACGCCCAGCCCGAGGTGCCGCTGCAGGAACGCCACGCCGCGCGGCCGGACGCTCATGGTTGCGAGCTCTTGACCTTCACGTCGTTGGTCGCCTGGGGCACGATCTTTCCGCCCTCGACAGGCTTGAAGCGAATCTCCGTCTTCAGCTCGATCACCAGCGTCGACAAGGCCTTCGCCAGCTCCTCGCTCAGGTTCAGATGCTCCAGCCAGGCGCGCACCTCGCCGGCCGCCGTGCGCATGATGTCCTCCTTCGAGCGGGAGGCGGCGCCCACGCCCGCCGAGACGGCGCGCCGAACGAAGTCGGCGATGCCGCGATCGATGCGTTCGGAGGGACGGTCGTCGGCTCCGTCCACGGGGGCTGGCGCCTCTCGCGGGTCACCCGGATCTCGACTGGCGCTGTCGGACATGGCGCAAAACTAGCAGCGCCGCGCGAATCGCGCCACGGCGGCGGCGCGAAGGGGTGCGCCCGTCACATCGCGCGCCATCAGCGGTGCCGTTTGCCCTTCCCCTTTTTACCCTTGCCCTGCAGCTCCTTCATCCGTTGCCGCGCGTGTTCGAGCGCGGCCGGCGTGACGTTCGCGGTCGCGGGGAGCTTCGTCACCTTCTCGTAGGCCTTCTTGGCGCACGCGACGTCGCGCGTGGCATCGCAGGCCCGCCCCAGGGTGTCCAGCGCGCCAGCGTCGTCGCCGCGAACGTCCACCACCTCGCGGGCGAGCTTGACCGCCTCCGCGCCGCTCCCCTCGGTGAGCAGCAACGTCGCCAGCTCGATGCGGGCCGACGTCCCCGCATCCGACTTCGCGTCGGGGATCCCCTCGATCGCCTTGCGGAACTCCGTCGTCGCCAGCTTGGTCTCGCCCCCGCTCCGGGCGAGCTTCGCCTCGATCAGATGCGTCGCCGCCAGGTCGGGCCGCAGCTTGGCGGCCGCGTCGGCGTTCTTGCGCGCGCCGGCCGCATCGTTCGCCGCGAGCTGCTTCTCGGCCTTCGTGTCCAGGGCTTCCGCCGTTTCGTCGGCGGCGCGTCCCCACCCTTCGTCCGTCGCGCAGCGCGCGCACCCATCGTGCGATTCGACCAGCACCTCGGCGGCGCCGTCGGGCTTCTCCACCTTGACGAGCGCGTCGGCGAGCTGCGACCAGGTCGCCGGATCGGCGGGCGCCAGCTTCACCGCCTTGCGCAGGTGCGGCAGCGCCGACGGATAGCGGCCGAGCGCGCCGAACGCCGCCGCCAGATCGAGGCGGGTGCGGACGTCGTCGCCGATCTCGAGGCTGCCTTGCAGCGCCTCCACCGCCTGATCGTTCTTCTCCTGCTTCATCAGCGCGACGCCGAGCCCGCGCTTGCCGGCCGGATTTCGCGGCTGGCGACGGGACAGCTCGCGGAACAGCGCTTCGGCGCGCGGCCAGTCCTCCGCCTTCAAGGCGTCGTTGGCTGCCGGCTCGATCGCCGAATCGGAGAACGACGAGGCCGAGCCGCCGTGGCTGGGCGCGGATTCCTCATGGGCGGCCCGGGCGGAGCGCGGCAGTGGCTTGTCGCCCCCTCCGCAACCGGCCAGGCCGAGGCCGAGCGTGGCGCCGAGCCACAGCGTCGAACGCCAGGAGCGGAGGGGCGAGAATCCGCCGGGGAAGACGCGCATCGGGACCGGAGCCAGGGGCGGACGCGGCATCGGGTCCGTCTACGCTAGCGCGGCGCTTCCGTCCAGAGGGGCCCGCTGCGATCGGCGTGACCTCGACTTGCTGCGCCAGCCTTCGTTGTGCGACACCTTTGCCCGGCACCTTTCGCGACGCGGTTAGCCACTTCGCGTCTCCGGGACTAGTCTCTGACCGTGTCCGGCCGCTCGCGTCTGCTCACCGTGTACTGGGTCGCCACGCGCGTCGTGCTGTCCTACGCCGGGCTGGCGCTGGCGCGACGCTTTCGCGGCGACGAGGCGCTGGCGCGGCTGACCCGGGAAAAGCACCGGCGAAATGCCCTGCGCATCGAGGCGGCCATCGTCAAGCTGCGCGGCCTGTTCATCAAGGTGGGGCAGCTGATCAGCATCATGGCGAACTTCCTGCCCGACGCGTTTCGCGACGAGCTGGCGACCTTGCAGGATCAAGTTCCGCCGCGCCCCTACGACGACATCCAGGATCGTCTCAAGCAGGAGTTCGACGGGCGCGGGCCGGGCGAGCTGTTCGCCGACTTCTCCGTGGCGCCGGTGGCCTCGGCGTCGATCGGACAGGTGCACCGGGCTCGCCTGCACAGCGGCGAGGAGGTGGCGGTCAAGATCCAGTACTTCGACATCGAGGCCACCGTGAAGACGGATCTGCGCGCCATGCGCCGCATCGTGGGGCTGCTGCGCTGGGTGATGCCCGACTACGGCTTCGACACCATCTACGAGGAGATCCGGGGGATGGTGCTGGCCGAGCTCGACTATCGCTCGGAGGCCGACGCGCTGGAGCGGATCGCCGGGAATTTCAAGCGCCGCTCGAGTCAGGCCCACGTGCTCATCCCTCGGGTGATCCGCGAGCTGTCCACCGAGCGCGTGCTGACGACGGAGTGGGTGAGCGGCATCCGCATCGCCAACCTGGCGGCGATCGAGGCGGAGGGGCTGGATCGGCGTCAGGTGGCGCGCGCCTGCGTCGAGGCGTACTGCGAGCAGATCTTCGTCGACGGCGACTATCACGCCGATCCGCACCCGGGAAACCTGCAGGTACAGAGGACGTCCCCGTCCGATGCGACGCCCACCATCGTGTTCCTCGACTTCGGGGCCACCGCGCGCGTCTCGGAGACCATGCGGCGGGGGATGGTGTCGTTCCTTCAGGGCGCGATGGCGCGCGACACGGGGAAGATCGTGGCCGCCATGAAGGAGATGGGCTTCATCTCGCGCCGCGCCGATCCCGAGGTGTTCGACCGGGTGGTCGAGTACTTCCACGAGAAGCTGCGCGGGCAGGTGCGGGTCGAGGGGTGGACGCTGAAGGATCTGAAGTTCGACCCCAAGGACAACCTGGGGGCGCTGCTCGATCTGCGGGCGCTGAACGTCAGCCTCGCCGATCTGAAGGACGCCTTCATGGTGCCGAAGGAGTGGATCCTGCTCGAGCGCGCGCTGCTGCTGCTGCTGGGCGTCTGCACCACCCTCGATCCCGATCTGAATCCGGCTCCCATCATCGAGCCGTACCTCGAACGTTTCCTGCTGGGGGAAAAGCGTCAGTGGTCCGAGCTGGCCATCGACGCGGGACGTGAGACGGTGCTCTCGGCGCTGTCGCTGCCCGGGCAGATCGAACGCTTCATGAGCCGCGCGCTGCGCGGCGAGCTCGACATCCGTGTCGCCAACCTCGATGAGCAGGCGCGGCTGTTGTACCTGGCGTCGGAGCAGCGGTTATGGGGAATGCTGGGCGCCACGGCCGCCGTGGTGGCGCTGGTGTTCCATGAGCTGCGTCGCTCGTCGCCGGTGGGGCTCGTGTCGGGGATCGCGGCCGGAGTTTTCGGTCTGCTGCTGCTGCTGTCGCGCCTGAACGGCCGCCGCTCACTGCGCCGGCGGCGGTGAGACGGGCTGCATCGCCTCGGTCGGCTTCTGGGCGAGCGATTTCGGTTCGGTCGTGGCCGGCGCCGTGGCGAGTTTCGGCTCCGCGGGCGCCGGTGGTTTGCGCGTCGATTCGATGCGGGCGATCTCGGCGCGCGCCTTGGCGAGCCAGCGCGTCTCGGTCTTGCGATGCTCCGTCTTCACGTAGGTGCGGAACACGGTGAGCGCCTCTTCCTGGCGTCCCGACGCCACCAGCACCTGCCCCAGGCTGTAATAGGGATCGGGATCGTCTGGCCTGAGCGTGATGTAACGCCGGTAGGCCTTCGTGGCCTCGGGGAGCTGCCCCGCCGCGCGCAGCGCGAAGGCGAGCTTGTACCAGGCGGGCGCGTCGGCGGGGGCCAGCTTGACCGCCGTCCTCAGCGCCTCGATCGCTTCAGGGTACTTGTGCGCGGCGATGAGCCGGCCGCCGGCCGCCAGCGGTTCCGCATCCGGGCCGGGCGGGGCCTGACCCGAGGCGCCGCCCGCGCCTTCGGCGAGGGGAGGCGCGCCACCGGCGCCGGAGAGATGGCTCGCCGGTCGCACGGCGGTGGCGGGTCGCGCCCGTTGCAGCTCGACGATCTGCTTGCGTGCTTGCGCGACGTACGTCGCCGACTGCGCGCGCGCCTCGAGCTCGACGTAGCGTTGCCACGCGGCGATCGCGCCTTCGCCATCGCCGATGGCCTCCAGGCACAGCCCGATGCCGAACAGCGGGTCCGCCTCGTTGGGGCGCAGCTCGAGGTAGCGGCGGTAGGCGGCCACGGCGCGATCGTATTCGCCGATGCGGCGGCTGGTCGACGCCAGCAGGTACCACCCGAGGGCGAAGCGCGGCTCGAAGTGCACCGCGGTCTCCATCTCGGCGGCGGCGTCTGTCACGTCGTTGTCGATCAGATCGTGCTGGGCGCGCAGGAACGCCGCCTGGCCGGTCGGCGATTTCTGAGCGAGCGCCGGCGCGCTGACGCCCATCAATGACGCGAGCCCCGCCGCGGCCACGACGGCGCGAGGGAGGCCCGTCTTACCTACCCAGCTCATGGTTTTCCTTTCGGTCACGAGGGCCATCGTATCAGTTCGGAGCAGCGACAATTTGATCTTGGATACAATGTAGGATACTGTAGGCGGCGATGGTTCCAGTCATTGGCAGCATCGCGATGGGAATTTTCTCGGGGATTCTTTACTGGGCGACGACCCGTCTCGGTCGCATCCGTCCGAATCCAGGAGAAATGGATGCGAACGCATCGAGATAGAAACGACATTCGCTTGAAATAATTGAGCGGACATTTCCGCTTGAGGCAGGCATCTCCCACGCCTAAGCTTCGCCCGCCGGCCGACCCCAACCCGCCGGCAGGGAATTCAGCGTGGGACGTTCCGTCACTCCATTCGACAACGCGCCGGTAGCCGGACCCACGGGGCCGTTGCCGACGATCGTGCGGGCGGTTCCCTCGAACGCGACGGCCGAGCCGACGGGCGAGGGCCTATCGAGGGGAGCCGTTGCCGCGGCGGTCCGGCGTCCCCGGAACGAGGACGTCTCGCTGGCGGACCTGGCCGCCATCCGCAACGTCCTGCGCAGCGGCTCGGTCATCGACTGGCATCACCTGTACTTCAGCGGTCGCGACGACGTCGATCGCTTCCTGCGCGTGAACGAGTTCGATCCGCGCAGCGAGACCGACATGGCCCGCCTCGAGGATCTCCGCGACCAGGCCGTCGAATACTGCGAGCGGCACCTGGCGTTCAACATTCCCATCGAGGTCGAGGACGGCATCCCGGCGCGCGACCTGTTCCTGGTGGCCTCGCAGAAGGGGAAGCGGCGCGCGTACGCCTGCGTCGTCTTGAAGGTGATGCACGTCCTGCATCACCTGGCCGGACGCGAGCTGCTGACCAAGCTGCCGGTGTCGGGCGATCAGATCTTCCATCTGGTCGAGGACAAGGTCATGAGCACGGTGGAGGAGCTGCGCGCGGCCGGTTGCGGTATCGCCGAGTTCCAGTGGAGCCGCAAGCACGCCGACAGCCTGATCACTAAGCTGCTGGCGAAGCGCGAGACGATCGCGGCGGATGTCTACGATCAATTGCGGTTCAGGATGATCACGACGTCGCAGGATCAGATCCTGTTGGTGCTGCGCGAGCTCACGCAGCGCCTGATCCCCTTCAACTACGTCATCCCGGGACAGTCGCTGAACAACGTGCTGGATTTCCGCGCCGCCCTCGAGGCGTCGCCGCCGCTGGCGCGGTTCCTTCCCGACCTGCAAGAGCTGGCGGCGGTGGCCGCCGACAAGAAGGCGCCGGTACAGAACGAATTCTCCGGCCCCGGCTACCGGGTCATCAACTTCGTGGCCGACTTGCCCGTGCGCATCGACAAGTTTCTGTGCCGCACGCCAGACGATCCGCTGTTCGCCGAGCACGGCACGGTGGTGTTCGTCCTGACCGAGTTCCAGATCGTCGACGCGCGCACCGCCGCCGCGAACGAGCAGGGCGAGAACAGCCACGAGCGCTACAAGGAACGCCAGGCCGGCCGCGTGAAAGATCGGCTGCTGCACGGCCTCAAGGACGAATGAGACGTGGAAGGGGCTTCGCCCCTCCCACGAGCCCTCCCCGGCGGAACGGACCTGGAGCGGGGCCGGATTTGCTTGGCGGGCGGGGGAGGACTTTGTCCTCCCTGCGACCCTCCTGAAGAGTTAGCTGGTCGCATAACCCGCCTGTCCAGTGACCTCTTTCAGAAGCGATATCTCTCGGAGAGGAGAGACGCTGGGGATAGTCCCAAGTTCCTACCTCTCCCAGAATGGGAGAGGTCCCGACCGGAGGTCGGGGGTGAGGGCTGCGGGCGACCGGCGCTTATTCGGCCGGCATGAAGGACGCGTGGTCGTCGTCCGAGAGGTCAGGGGCTGACGATCGACCGCGAGGGGCGATGTCGACGGCGGGCGCCTCAGGGACGCCATCGCGCAGGACGATCTGGTGGCCCAGGGTGGCGGGCGTGCGCTCGCCGGGGGTGATGATGCCGGCCAGGTTCAGCGGATCGCAGGCGGAGAGGCGGACGATATCGCCGCGCCGGGCGCTGCCGTTCTCCGTCTCGCGCCGGATGGCGCGTAACGACTCCAGCGCCTCGGGAGTCGCGAACTGCTCGCCCACGAAGCCCGCCACCAGGCGGCCGCCGCGCAGCTCGCCACGCATCTCGAGACGGCGCAGGGCGCGCAGCAGCTCGCGCCAGGGTGGTGCCTGCGGCTCGCGCGCCAGCACCTCGCGGATGACGACGCCGTAGCGGCGGAGATACTGCCGCGCCAGCGCTTCGGTCATCTCTTCTTCGTCGAGCGTCGTCGCCGGTGGACGGAGGACCGCCCAGCGGCCGGTCCCCACGCCGCCCGCCCCACCGCTGTCCTGGCGACGGACCCAGCGGGCGTGCCACCGCGCGCGCGTCGAGCCGCGCGACCGGGTGGCCGACACCAGCGCGCGCAGTCCCGCGAATCCGTCGCCCGTGACCCGGCCCGCGCCCACCAGCTCCCACAGCGCTTCCTCGACCTCGGCCCGTAACCGGCGTGCGCCGTGGACGATGTCGTCGACGAAGCTGGCACCCCCCTCGCGCAGGAACGTCAGCACGTCCCGCGCCGCCACCGAGAGCTGGCCGTCGTCCATGCCTTCGCGTGGGGTCAGCAGCCAGGCCAGATCGCGTCGCCGCACCAGTGCGATGGTGGCGGTGCGATTCGGGGTCGCCGCCGCCTCGCGCGCGGCCAGCCGCCCCCACGTCACGTCGCCGGCCAGGCAGAGACCGTCCAGCCACGCCGGCTCGTAGCGCTGCACGCGCGCCGGCAGCAGGTCGCGCTCCCACGCCCCCGCCGCCGCCTCGAAACCCTGCAGCTGTTCGATCACGCGCAGCAACCCCGCCTGCCCCGCGACCTGCGTGCCGGGGGCGACGTGCTGCCAGGCCAGCAGGAACCGCATGTAGTCGGCCGCCGACGCCGGCTGGATCTCGCGGCGCAGGTTGTCCAGCGTGCGCCGGTTGATCCGCGCCAGCAAACGGCGGTCGCACCACTGCAGCACGGGCTCATCCGCGGGCTGCTTCGTCGCGTGCAGGCGCGGGTCGAAGCTGCCGCGCAGGACGTTCCCCTCCAGCTCGACGCGTGCCAGCGCGCCCTCGATGTCCGACGGCGGGAGCGCCAGCGCCTCGGCGAGGCGCGCCGCCGTCGTGGGTCCGACCAGCGTCAGGTGCCCGCGCACCAGCTCCGCCAGCGCGCCGTCTCGCTCGCTCCAGGCGCGGGGACGGCGCAGGGGGGGCTCGACGATGTCGGGGACGAGACGCCATTGCGGCCAGATCGTCTCCGCCAGGGTTCGACGCTCGGCGGCGACCAGGAATGGTTCGACCCGCGGTTCGTCGTCGGTCGGGCCGTGAAGCCAGGCCGCGCGCTTTCCGTCGGAGAGCGCGTCGGCGAACGCGGTCCACCCGCGCTCGTGGACGACCGTCTCCGCGAGCGCGCCCAGATCGAGCAGCAGGTCGTGCAGCTCGTCCGCGTTGCGCGGGTCGGGCTGGGCCTCGGCGACCACCTCGTCGATGTGCTGGGGATCGAGCGCGCCCAGCCGTTCCACGACCTCGGCGGGCAGCCCGCGGCGCAGGGTGACGGCGCGGGTGCGCCGCTCCTCCAGCGGCGCGTCGTCGAGAAACGTGTACGGGTTCGAGTTCAGGATCTCGTGCGCGAACACCGACGGCTCGGGCAGCTCGCGCGTCAGCGTCTTGATGCGCCCGGCACGCAGGTCGGTCAGGACCGCCCGCAGCCCCTCGGCGTCCATCGCCTCCGTCAGACAGTCGCGGATCGTCTCGTGAACCAGCGGGTGATCGGGGATCTCGATGGCCCCGCCGCCGTGGTTGTCCTGACAGGCGGTCTGCCCCGGGAACACCGCCGCGATCAGATCCTGGGCCCGCATGCGCTGAATCTGCGGAGGGACACGCTTTCCGCCCCGGTGCCGCAGCAGGGCCAGCGAGCGCATGGCGTTCCAGCGCCAGCGCGTCTCGAACATGGGCGCCTGCACGGAGGCCTGGGTCAGCAGCTCGTCGATGTCCTCCGGGCGCAACATCTGGAACACCGTCTCGAGGGGGAAGCTGTGCTGCGCGCCCAGCGAAAGCACCAGGCCGTCGTCGGTGGCGGCCGCCTGCAGCTCGAAGTCGAACGAGCGGCAGAACCGCTTGCGCAGCGCCGTTCCCCAGGCGCGGTTGATGCGACCGCCGAACGGCGCGTGCACCACCAGTTGCATGCCCCCCGCCTCGTCGAAGAAGCGCTCGGCGATGACCAGCCGCTCGGACGGCACGCCCCCCAGCGCCGCCGCCCCGGCGCGCAGATAGTCGCGCACCAGGCGCTTCACCGGCTCATCGAACGCCGCATCGTCGAGGACGTCCGTGCGCGGTGGCTCGCCCTCGGCGGGCGGAGCGTCGTCGTCCAGCACGCCCACCCGGACCGCGCCGACCTCGGCCGAAAGCTCCCGCGTGCGCGCCGGGCCTTCCCCCAGCCAGAACGGGATGGTGGGCGGCGCGCCGGCGGCGTCCTCCACGCGCACCCGCCCCGCCTCGACCCGGCGGATGCGCCAAGAGTTGTTGCCCAGCAAGATGATGTCGCCCGCCATCGACTCGACGGCGAAGTCCTCGTCGATGTTGCCGACCAAGGTCCCTTCGGGCTCGAGCACGACGTCGTAGTTCGCGTTGTCGGGAATGGCCCCACCCGAGGTGAGCGCGCCCAGCCGCGCGCCGCGCCGCCCCTTCAGCTTGCGGTTCACGGCGTCGCGGTGAAGCAGCGCCCCGGCCCGTCCCCGGCTGGTGGCGATCCCCTCGGACAGCATGTCGACGATGGCGTCGAAGTCCTTTCGCTCGAGCGCCGCGTACGGGGCAGCGCTTCGGCACAGCTCGAACAGCGCGTCCTCGTCCCACTCCTCGCAGGCGCAGGCGGCGACGATCTGCTGACCCAGCACGTCGAGGGGCGCGTCGCGCAGCGCCACCGCGTCGATGACGCCCCGGCGCGCCGCCCGCACCAGCGCCACCGTCTCGATCAGCTGATCGCGGGTCAGCGGGAACAGCCGCCCCTTGGGGGTGCCACCGACCACGTGGCCCGAGCGTCCGATCCGCTGCAGCCCCGTCGAGATCGAGCGCGGCGAGCCCACCAGGCAGACCAGATCGACGGCGCCCACGTCGATGCCGAGCTCGAGCGACGCGGTGGCGACCACCACCCGGAGATCGCCGGCCTTCAGGCGCTTTTCAGCCTTGTGTCTCCGCTCGCGCGACAGGCTGCCATGGTGCGCCGCCACCTGGCTCTCGCCCAGCCGCTCCCCCAGGCGATGGGCCACCCGCTCGACCAGTCGGCGAGTGTTCACGAACACCAAGGTCGAGCGATGGGTCTCGATCAGCGTGGTGATGCGGTCATAGATCTCGCCCCACTGTTCGTTGGTGCAGACGGCGCCCAGTTCGTCCTTGGGCAGCTCGATGCCGAGATCGAGATCGCGCCGGGGCGACACCTCCACGCGCAGCGGCTGCGGGCGGGTCGAGCCGCACAGCAACCGCCCCGCCACCTCGATCGGGTTCACCGTGGCGGACAGGCCGATCCGCTGCAAGGTGCGCGGGGTCGTCGCCTCCGTCGTCCCCTCGGTCGGCGGGCTCTTCGGCGGGCTCTTCGTGCAGAGGGCATCCAGCCGTTCGAGCGAGAGCGCCAGGTGCGCGCCCCGCTTGTCGCGCGCCACCGCGTGGATCTCGTCGACGATCACCGTGCGGACGTCGGAGAGGGCCCGCCGCCCGGACTCGCTCGTCAACAGGATGTAGAGGGACTCGGGCGTGGTCACCAGCACGTGGGGCGGATGCTTCGCGGCCTGGCGTCGTTCACGCGCCGTCGTGTCGCCGGTGCGCACGGCCGTTCGCACCGCCGGTCGCGGGTAGCCCATCTCCTCGGCCAGCGCGGCGATCTCGGCCAGCGGCTCGTCCAGGTTGACGCGAATGTCGTTGGACAGGGCCTTGAGCGGCGACACGTAAAGGACGCGCGTGCGATCCTCGAGCGTTCCCGCGATGGCCTCGCGAATCAGCGCGTCGAGGCAGGCCAGGAACGACGCCAAGGTCTTCCCGGAGCCCGTGGGAGCCGTGATGAGCACGTCGTGGCCCGCCATGATGAGCGGCCACGCCTGCGCCTGGGCGGCCGTCGGCCCGCCGAAGCGACGGGCCAGCCAGGCCTGAACGGTGGGATGGAACGACGTCGTCATGGTGGCTGCTCGGCCGTTCAGTATAAGACAAGACGACCGGCGCGGGTGGCGAATCTTGTCCCGATCGCGGGCGGGCGCCCGTCGCTTTTATTCGTGGTGCCCGGGTGCCAAGATGTCGCCACGATGGACACGGGGGCGGGGCGCTGCGAATCGCGCGCTGGGCTGTTCGCGCTGGCGCTCGCACTGGCGGCGGTGCTGGCCTGCGGACGCACCGATCTCGACAGTGGCGGTGGGGCGGCCGGCGGCGCCGTGGGGACGACGCCCATCGGCATTCCGCAGCTTCCCGCGACGCCCGGCCTGTTCGTGTGCGCCACCGAGCTCTGCCACACGTCGTCTCAGCAGTGCTGCCTGGGCCTGTCGCCCACCAATGGGTTCGGCGCGACCTGCGAGCGCCTCGGCACGACCTGCGCGGGGGCGGCCCTGCAGTGTGACGAGCCGGCCGATTGCGCCGGAGGCACCGTCTGCTGTTTCGGTCTGGCCGGGGCCGGGGCGGCGACAGCGACGGCGGGCTTGTCGCTGGGCAGTCGCTGCGAGACCCCGGCCACCTGCACCGGCGTGGGGCGCCTCGTCGTCTGCCGGCAGGACAGCGACTGCCAGGCCACCGGGGGCGTCTGTTGCGCCGGGACCGGGGTCCCGACCTGCCTTCCCAGCTGCCCCAGAATCTGAGCCGGATCCGAGGGCTTACGGCCCACCATTTCGCTTGACGCTCCCTGGATGGTGGGTACTGTCCCGGCTGCCGGGCGCACGGACGTGCGCCCGAGAAAATCGAAAAGGGGACAATACGAACATGGGCAAGATCATCGGCATCGATCTCGGGACCACGAACTCAGTCGTCGCGATCATGGAGGGCAAGGACCCCAAGGTCATCGCCAACGAGGAAGGTGGCCGGCTGACGCCGTCGGTGGTGGCTTGGGATGACAAGGGCGAGGTTCTCGTCGGGCAGATCGCCCGCCGCCAATCCATCACCAACCCCGAAAACACGGTCTACTCCGTGAAGCGCTTCATGGGCCGCCGCGCCGATGAGGTGATCGAGGAGGGCAAGCGCGTTCCGTACAAGGTCGTCAAGGGCAACGGGGGCGAGGCCGCCATCGAGATTCGCGGCAAGAAGCTGACCCCGCCGGAGATTTCGGCGCGCGTGCTGGGCAAGCTGAAGAAGGCGGCCGAGGACTACCTGGGCGAGAAGGTGACCGAGGCGGTCATCACCGTCCCGGCGTACTTCAACGACTCGCAGCGGCAGGCCACCAAGGACGCGGGTCGCGTCGCTGGCCTCGACGTCAAGCGTATCGTCAACGAGCCGACGGCGGCCGCGCTGGCGTACGGCCTCGACAAGGCCAAGGATCACCTGATCGCCGTCTACGACTTCGGTGGCGGCACGTTCGACATCTCGATCCTCGAGGTCGGTCAGAACGTCGTCGAGGTCGTGTCCACGAATGGCGACACGCACCTGGGCGGCGATGACATCGACCAGCGCATCATGGACTGGCTGATCGCCGAGTTCAAAAAGGACCAGGGGATCGACGTCTCGAAGGACAAGATGGTCATCCAGCGTCTGCGCGAGGCGGCCGAGAAGGCCAAGATCGAGCTGTCGTCCGTGATGGAGACCGAGATCAACCTGCCGTTCCTCACGGCCGACGCCTCGGGCCCCAAGCACATGCAGATCAAGCTGTCGCGGGCCAAGCTGGAGTCCCTGATGGGCGACCTGGTCCAGAAGACCATCGAGCCCACCAAGAAGGCACTGGCCGACTCGGGCAAGAAGGCCTCGGAGATCGCCGAGGTGGTGCTGGTCGGTGGTTCGACCCGTATCCCGATGGTGCAGAAGGTGGTCAAGGAGTTCTTCGGGAAGGAGCCCCACAAGGGCGTCAATCCCGACGAGGTCGTGGCCCTGGGCGCCGCGGTCCAGGCGGGCGTTCTGTCGGGCGAGGTCAAGGACATGCTGCTCCTCGACGTCACGCCGCTGTCGCTCGGCATCGAGACCCTGGGGGGCGTGATGACGGTGCTCATCCCGCGCAACACCACCATCCCGACGAAGAAGTCCGAGTCGTTCTCCACCGCCGCCGACAACCAGAGCTCGGTCGAGGTGAAGGTGTTCCAGGGCGAGCGTCCCATGGCGGCGGACAACCGCATCCTGGGCAAGTTCGGCCTGGATGGTCTGCCCCCGGCGCCCCGCGGCGTCCCGCAGATCGAGGTCACGTTCGACATCGATGCGAACGGCATCGTCAACGTGTCGGCGAAGGACAAGGCCACGAACAAGGCCCAGCACATCACCATCACCGCGTCGTCCGGAATGTCGGAAGCCGACATCCAGCGCATGGTGAAGGAGGCGCAGGATCACGAGGCCGAGGACAAGAAGCGCCGCGAGGCGATCGACGCCAAGAACCAGCTCGAGTCGCTGGTGCTGGGGGTCGGCAAGCACTTCGACGAGAACAAGGACAAGATTCCGGAGAGCGAGCGCGGGGATCTCGAGGCGGCCCTCAAGGAAGCGCGCGAGGTGCTGGAGGCGAACAAGGAGCCGAAGGACGGCGATGTGTTCAAGTCCTCACACGAACGGCTGCAGAAGGTCTCGCACAAGATGGCCGAGGCGCTGTACCAGGCGGCATCCGGCGCCTCGGCGGAGAACCAGACCTCGGCTCCCGGCTCGGACGGCGGCGGTCAGTCTGGCGACGGCAAGGACGACGTCATCGACGCCGAATACACCGAAGGCCCGAAGTAACAATCCCGGTCCCGAAAGGGACCGACACGAAAACGCTCGGCGGATCTCTCGATCCGGCCGAGCGTTTTTTTGCGCTGGCCCCCACCCAGCAATCGTCCTCCGAGCAAGTCCGGCGATCGCGACATCAGAGCGCGCGACGCGCGCGAGTCCCAGCACCGGGAGGCTCGGCTTCGCCGAGCCGGCATCGACGATGAGCAACTCCGAGGGGGGCTACGTCGGGGGATCTTCATCCCCCCGCGCTCTCAAGCCGCAACTCCAGGAAGAGGCGACTTGTTCGCCGTGCCTAGACCCGTGGGATCGCCGAACCCCTTGAAGTTCGTGATGCCCAGACCGTCACACAGGCTCAACAATACCCGCTCGTGTCGGTTC
>DASYCK010000280.1:0-9287 GCA_036500205.1 Polyangia bacterium
GCGCGCGGCCTGCTCCGACGCCGCCAGCATCGCGGCAAAGTCTTCTTCCGGGGCTTCTCCCTTTTTCTCGGTCATGGACGCCGAAGTGTAGCGCCCTCGTTGCCCGTTCAACGCTTATCGTCGGCGCGGCCGGAGGTGCGAGGCCTCGACGGAGCCGGCGGCGCACAAATCTGAGCCCTCACCCGGCCGAGAGGTCTCTTATATGTAATGAGGCCCCCCATGACCGGTCGCCACGCCCCCTGCTCGGCCCTCGCCCTGTCCAGGGTGCTTGTTGCCGCGGCGCTGGGCGGCGCTGCGTTCATTTCGGCCTGCGAGGCCCCGGAGGCGCCGGCCCCGACCGGGGCGGACAATCCCGTCGATCCGCGCTCGCTCGAAGGGCCCGAGACGGCTTCAGCGACGACGTCGTCGACCGAGGCGCTCATGACGGCGACGCCTCGCTCGCCGCGGACCATCGCCGCGATGATGTTCGACATCGGCGGCGGGCCTCCGAACGCCGCCAACATCATGAGCGTCATCGGCGGCACCGGGCAGTCGCAGCGCCGCATGTACCAGGAGATCTCGTTCGGCATCCAGGACACCGCGCCCCAGTATTTCGGGCCCTACACGCTGCCCGTGCACAACTGCCTGACGATCGCCTGCTGCGGGCCGTCCTCCGATCAGACCGGCAACGGCTCCACCGTGGCGACGGAGATCGCCGCGCTCCCCCAGACCTTCAACCACTACTTCTGGGTCTACGGCACCATCCCCTCAGGCGCGAACTGCGGGACCTGGGGGGATGAGGGCGCGCCGGCCAAGATCGCCACCTATTCCAGCTACTCATTCCATCAGATCGTCGGTTACGCGCAGGAGATCGGCCACAACTTCGGCATGACCCACGAGCCGATCATGTGCTGCGGCGGGACGGTGTCGGGCAACCGCTGCAACGGCGCCACCGCGACGATGCTCGACGACACCACCCAGTGCACGCACATCGAGTATGGCAACG
Organism: Polyangia bacterium; assembly: GCA_036500205.1. Taxonomy (GTDB): domain Bacteria; phylum Myxococcota_A; class Polyangia; order Fen-1088; family Fen-1088; genus DASYCK01. The sequence continues at coordinate 986 of DASYCK010000280.1, forward strand.
CGCTCAGCTTCATGGGAAACGGCGCGCACCACCCGTCGGCGTTCCACAAGTACGAACAGGGCTGGATCGGCGGCTGCAACGTGGTCAAGGTCGGCAGCACCCAGACGTTCACGCTGGTGCCGCAGGAGCTCCCCTGCGACGGCGTTCAGCTCCTGCAGGTCCCCGCGCCGAAGTCGCGTCCGGCGCCGGCCGCGGGCGATCGCCAGGGGACCGGGCCGACGCTGACGGACTACTACCTCGAGATCCGCGCGCCGCTGGGGTTCGATGCGGGCCTCGGGCCCATGGTCCTGGTGTCGATCGGCCCCGATTTCACGCCGACGAATCGTTCCGCGCCTTACGTCTACGTGCTGAACATGACGCCGGCGACGGCGAGCCTGACCCAGGCGGGCCTCACCGCCGGAAAGAGCTTCACCGATCCGGGCGGCGGCCTCACCTTCACCGTGAACAGCATCGACAACAACAGCGCCAGCGTCACCGTGACGATGACGGGGACCGGGGCGACCACCTGCGTTGATTCGACTGCGTTCACGCCGCCCGGTCCGGACGCGTCGAGCTGCGGGCCGCTGGCCGGGGGCGGTGGTGGCGCCGGCGGCAGCACGGGCGGGACCAGCGGCGCCGGCGGCGCGACGGGGGGGGGCGGCGCGGCGGGTCGAGCCGGCACCGGCGGTCGGGGCGGCGCCCCTGGGACGGGCGGCGCGACGAGCACGGGCGGCGCCCCTGGGACGGGAGGCGCGACGAGCACGGGCGGCGCCCCCGGGATGGGCGGCGCGACGGGCAGCGGGGGGAACTCCTCCGGGGGCGCGACGGGCAACGGCGGGACCACTTCGACGGGCAACGGCGGGTCACCAGGCACGGGGGCCAGCGGCGGCTGCAGCTGCGACGCCCTGGGCGGTTCGCAGCCTGGCGCCTCCTGGTTCCTGACGATCGGATTTGCCGCGCTCATCGCGCGGCGACGGTCGCGCAGGGACGCGGGGAGGGAGGCGAGGAGGGAGGCGAGGAGGGAGGCGAGGAGGGAGAGGGACGGCGCTTTCGCCGCCGGCCGATGACCGCGCGGCAGAGCGCGGCGCTGCTCGGCGCGGCGCTGGCGCTGGCCCTGGCCGGAACGGCGCGGGCCGACGGCGCCTTCCCGGACTCGGAGACGATCCTGACGCCGGCGGAGCGCCCGCACGACATCCTGCTGGTCACGAACTTCGGGCTCATCACGTCGAGCGACGACGGCGCGACCTGGTCGTGGGCGTGCGAGCAGATCACCAACGCGTTCGGCCTCTTCTACCAATGGGCGCCGCCACCCTCGAACCGTTTGTTCGCGGTCGCCAACGACGCGCTCGTCTACTCCGACGACCTCGCCTGCGGCTGGAGCACGGCCGGAGGCATGTTGGCGGGCCTCTCCGTCACCGACGAGTTCGTCGACCCCAGCGATGGACAGCACGTGCTGGCGCTGGGGTTCGCCAATTCGACGTTCTCGCTGTACGAGTCGCGCGACGGCGGCGCGACGTTCGGCGCACGGCTCTACGACGGCGCCACCGGTGAGACCTTCGCCGGCGTCGAGATCGCGCGCTCGGATCCGCAGACCATCTACCTCGCGATCGCTTCGAGCGACGCCCACCCTCGACTGGCCCGTTCGACCGACGGTGGCGCCACCTTCACCGTCAACGACCTCAGCGCGAGCCTCGGCCCAGGGGAGGTCCGGATCATCGCCGTCGACCCACAGAATCCGCAGCGGGTGTTCCTGCGTCTGATGGGGACGGCCAACGAGGCGGTGGCCATCACCGCGGACGGCGGCCTGACCGCCACGGCGCCGCTGACCCTCGACGGCAACCTCACCGCCTTCGCCCGGCTGGCCAGCGGGACGCTCCTGGCGGCCGGCACCATCCAGTCGGCGATGGTGGCGGCGACGTTCCGCTCGACCGACGGCGGCGCCTCATTCCAGATGCTGGCGGGCCAGCCGGCCATCCGCGCGCTCTCGGAGCGCTCGGGGCTGGTCTACGCCGCCACCAACAACTTCGGCGACGGCTACGCCATCGGCACCTCCGCCGACGAGGGGACCACCTGGCAGCCCCTGTTCGCCTACGCCGGCGTGCAGCAGATCTCGCCTTGCCTCACCGCCGTCTGCGCCTACACCTGCGAGACTGAGGCGAGCCTCTCCGTCTGGCCGGAGGCGGTCTGCTCGGCGGGCTCGGCCCGCGGTACGGGCGCAGACGCCGGAGCCGCGGGGGGCTCCGGAACGGGCGCGGGCGGAGCAGGCTCGTCCGGCGCGGGCGGGTCCGTCGGGAACGGAGGTGCCGTCGGCTCGGACGGCGGGGGCGGTACCAAGCCGTCGAGCCCGGGCGGCTGCGCGAGCGCGGGTCGGCTGGGCTCCGCTGGGGGAGGCACGCGCGCCGCTCCCGCGCTGCTCCTGCTGCTGCTGTTCTTCGCGCGCAACGGACGTCGTCACCGCAAGCGGTGAGCGGGGCGGCGAGCCCTCGCGTAGACTCGGCGCCGATGATCAGCGCCGTCCGGGTGTTCGCCGTCGCGCTGGCGCTGGCCGCGGGCAGCCGCGCCGAGGCGGCTGAGGCGCCGGTGCTGGCCGTCGGTGCCCAGGCCCCGGCGCTGGAGGGGGCGACGCTGGACGGGCGGCCGTTCGGCGCCCGCTGGTCCGAGGGGGACGCGACGGTGGTCATGTTCTTCGCCACCTATTGCCGCCCCTGCCACCGGGCGCTGCGCGAGCTCGACGCCATCCGGCAGACGGCCGGAGCGCGGCTGCGCTTCGTCCTGGTCGACGCGGGCGAGGATCCGGCTGCCGTGCGCAAGTTCCTGGCCGACAACCCCGTCCCCGGCGACGGCGCCGTCGTCATAGACGCCTCCGGGAACGACCGGCGGCGCTGGGGCTGCGAGATCGAGCCGACGCTGTTCCTCGTCAACCGCACCGGCCGCGTCCGCTACATCAACCACGGCTGGGGTGACGGCTCGGAGGCCAAGTACCTGCGTCGCGTCCGGAATGTCCTCGGGCCGGCTCAGAGCCGGTGAAACCAGCCGTACGACGGGGTGATGATGAGGGCCGCGCCCCAGGTCTGCGGGCCGGAGCTCGGCACAGTCCGGCGGATTCGCGGGTTCGTGAAGCAGCGGCCAGGTCCTTGGGGCGCCGCGACTCTTGGATCCTCGAATTGCGGTTTCGCGCGGCGAACGTCGCGAGCGGGATTCGAGACGGGCAACGTACGGTTTGTCCAACTTTCTCCTACGTGATTGCTACGATACCAGCATGGGTCCCGGGTTTGCGGTGGCGTCCCCGCCGGGCGCTACGGGCTTGCTCCCGCTGACGGTCCTCATCGTCGACGACGACCAAGCAGTTCTGGACGGTATCGGCGAGCTGCTCGAAAACGAGGGCTACGGCGTGGCGAGGGCGACGGACGGACAGGACGCCCTCAATCAGCTCCGCCGCGGGCTGCAGCCGTCGGTGATCCTGCTCGACTTGATGATGCCGGGGATGGACGGGTGGGACTTCCGCCACGAGCAGTCACGAGATCCCGATCTCAAGGACATTCCCCTGGTCGTCATCACCGCTGCCGGGTTCAGCGACGCTTCCGTGAAGGCTCAGTTCGGGGACATCGAGTTCGTGCCGAAGCCGCTGCCGGTGCCGGCGCTGCTCTCGGCGGTCCGGCGTCAATCTGGAGAGCACTGATCGGCATCGAGGGGGAGGTGGGCGATGGGGGATGCAGGTCTAAGGCCGATCCGGATCCTCGTCGTCGACGACATTGAACGGAACCTGGTGGCGCTCGAGGCGCTGCTCGCGAGCCCCGCGGTCGACGTCGTCCGGGCGCGGTCGGGCGAAGAGGCCCTGCGCGCGCTGGAACACGACGACTTTGCCCTGATCGTGCTGGACGTCCGCATGCCCGTCATGGACGGGTTTGAAACCGCCGCGGCGATAAGGCAGGCGGAGGGCCCGCGACCGGTTCCGATCATCTTCGTGACCGCGCACGGCTCGACGCAAGCGCAGCTGGCAAAGGCCTACGCGCTCGGGGCCTCCGACTTCATCGAGAAGCCGATCGATCCAGAGGCCATTCGCGCCAAGGTGCGGGTCATCATCGACCTTTCTCGAAGGGTTCAGGAGGTGCGGCGGGACGCCGAAGCCAAACAGGCGCAGGCGCTCCGGGAGGAGCGGGAACTGTGGGAGACCGAGAGGCTCCGGGCCCGGGTCGTCGAACAAGAGCGAGCCACCGCGGCCGAACACGTGGCCCGGGTAGCGGCGGAGAACGCGAACAGGCTGAAGGACGAGTTCCTGGCCACGCTTTCGCACGAGCTCCGGACGCCGCTGAGCGCGATCGCGGGATGGGTCGGCCTGATAAAATCGCGCGGCGCCGCGGAGCCGTCGTTCAGCCGCGGCATGGATGCCATCGACCGAAACACGCGCGCCCAGGTCAAGCTCATCGACGACATGCTCGACACCTCCCGCATCCTCGCGGGCAAGCTGCGGCTCGACGTCACCACCGTCGATCTCGTCTCCCTGATCGACCGCAGCATGGAGGCGATACGGCCGGCCGCGGAACGCAAACGACAGTCCGTGACGGGCGAGGTCGCTCGAGATCTGCCGCCCGCGGTCGGTGATCCGGACCGGCTTCAACAGATCCTGGGGAACGTGCTGTCGAACGCGGTGAAATTCACGCCGGAGGGCGGAGAGGTCTCGCTGGTCGCCGAGCGCGACGAGTCGTTCGCCCGTCTCACGATACGAGACACCGGCATGGGCATCTCAGCGGACTTCTTTCCGCACATGTTCGATCGGTTCCGGCAAGAGCATGGCGGAACGTCGCGCTCCCACGGTGGGCTGGGAATCGGCCTGGCCCTGGCGAGAGATCTCGTCGAGCTGCAGGGCGGAACGATCGAAGCGCACAGCGATGGACCCGGCAAGGGCGCGACGTTCGTGATCCGGCTGCCCCTCGGCATTGCGGCGGGTGCCGGAACCCTGGAGGCCAATCGATCGGCGGCGCCACCCGTGCCGACGTCGCTGGCCGGTGCACGCGTCCTCGTCGTCGACGACGAGACGGATGCCCGCGAGCTGTTGCGCGAAATGGCCCAGACCGCGGGAGCGACGGTGTTGGCGGTGGATTCCGCGGATGCCGCGCTCGCGGCGTTGCCCGCCTGGCGGCCGTCCGTGGTCCTGAGCGACATCGGGATGGCCGGAAAGGACGGATACGCGCTCATCCGCGCCATCCGAGCCCTCCCGCCCGAGGCGGGCGGAAACGTCCCGGCGATCGCCGTCAGCGCCTACACCAGCGCCGACGACGCCGCCCGCGCCCGTGCGGCCGGCTTCGAGACGCATCTTTCAAAGCCCGTCGAACCCACCCAGCTTCTCGCGACGATCGCGTCGGCGGTCCACCCGGGCCTCCGGTCCTGAGCTGGCTCGTCAGACCGCGCGACCTCGAACCGGCAGGACGAGGCGGGATTCGTATCGTCCCCCGGTGTGGACGATGTGGCGGCCGTGGTTGTCGATCGCGGGGTCCTCTCTACCGAGGGGCATCGGACTGCCGATGAGGTTGTGCCCGGCCACGATGAGGCGCAGTTGTTCGCCAGGGTGCATGAGGAGCCCGACGGGGTAGATGGCGATGTCGACGTCGACGATCTGGCCTGGTCTCAGCTTCTCGACTCGGTCGAAGCTTTGCACGGGGACCTCGTCGCTGGACAGGTCCGGGGCCAGCCGGCGGAGGGATACGCGCAGGCGGCCGGGCGCGGCCTTGTACCTCAAGACGGTTCCGCGGCGGGTGATCAACCCGAGCAGGGGGTTGTGGCTGCCGCTGTTTTGGACTTCGAGGTGCTTGCCGTGGCGATCCAGCTTCTGCAGGAACACGAAGATGTCCATGTCGTCGTGGCCCTCGGCCTCCACCCACAGCTTGAGCCTCGGGTAGCCGACGATCTCGGTCTCCTGATTGAAGCGGATGATGTACTCACACCGGCCCTTGTCAGATCCCGCGTCGTATCCGGTGGCCTTCTCCTCAGCGGGTCGCTCGACGCTCAGAGATCGGGCGTCGCCATCGAGGTAGAACGGCGTCGCGCTCACGCCCGGCGGCGGGAAGCGGGGTGCTGGGCGGTTCACGACATCGCCGCCTTCGAGGTCGAGTAGCGAGTATCGAACCCGGGGGGTCGCTTCCCAGCCGTTGTCGAAGCCTTTGAGGTAGTGGTCGAAGAACCGGAGCAGGTCTTGCTGGTTGTCGTCTTGGTAGAAGTCGGGCCACTCCTGGCGATTGTGGATGCGCAGCCACCGGTCCGGCCCGCGGAGGCGTTCCCAGGCCCGGAATGTTCCCGGGGTATGTACGGTGCTGGTGTAGCTGGCCACCACGTAGGCGGGAACGGTCACCCGTTCGATCCGGGCGGCCTTGGTCTGCCAGTAGCCGTCGAAGAGGGGATGGCGTCCGAGCGCGACCGATGGGCTTTCGACCTTGTTGCGGCCGGGGAGCCGTTCGCTGATGAGCCTCAGGAACGCGACGTCGGGGATACCGCCTGGTACGAGCTGGTCACGGTAGACGTCGCTGAAGCCCTCCCAGGGCGCGATCGCGGTCAGATGCGGGGGCTGCTCGGCAGCGGTGAACCATTGCGACACCGCGAGCCAGGAGTTGCCTGCCAGGCCCACCTTGCCGCTGCACCACTTCTGCCCGGCGAGCCACTCGACGAGGTCGTAACCGTCACGGCCCTCTTGCTCGCCGAAGAACTGGATGTTGCCCTCCGATTTCCCCACGCCCCGGGCGTCGGGGTTGCAGACCGCGTAGCCGCGCGCGCACCACCGGGCCGGGTCGACCGCCTCCCACTTCATCAGCCCGGACAGGTTGTGCTGGTCGACCGCCACCAATGTCCGTAGCAGCGTATAGAGCCGGCTGGCGCCGCTGGTCTTGCCGTAGGGGCTCCAAGAGACCACCACCGGGAAGGGTCCCTCCCCGACCGGGCGGAAGATGTCTGTGTAGATGGTGACCCCGTCCCGCAGCTTCACGGCGGTGTCCTTCTCGAACACCAGGTCGTGGCTCAAGGGCGCATACCGCCTGCCGAAGCGGAACCCCTTGGGAAGCGTTCGGGTGCCGGGGTCGAAGCGGGTGAACTGTCCGACGGACTCGTCGTAGCCCTTGGCGGGAACGAATACCTCGCTGTCCTCGCTCATGATGTCTCCTCTTCCACAGGTGGACGTTGCGGGGGACGCCGCGGGAAAACATAGCGACGAAATAGCCAGGTCACCGGTCCAGGCACCAGACAAAACCCTGAGTCCTGGCGTGGGAGTCGGGCGGGCCCCCCCGGAAGGTGATCGTGAACGTCCGCTGGCTCGACGGTGTTAACGTCGACGGGTCGTCGTGCAGACGTCCGAGGGCAAGAGCTCCTGATGAAACCGGCGCGGGCTGGCGCAGGCGCGCGCGATGAGCCCACCCTCGCGCTGGCGACCGCCGCCGCGTGGTCGGCCTGGCTGGCCGAGCAGCACGGGCGTTCTCGTGGCGCTCTGCTGCGGCTCACGAAGCGGAGCGGGCGAGGCACCGCGACGGGGGCGGGAGCCCTGACCTACGCCGAGGCGCTGGAGGTGGCGCTGGCGTGGGGGTGGATCGACAGCCAGAAGCGCGCGCTCGACGACGGTGCCTGGCTGCAGCGGTTCACGCCGCGCGGGCCGCAGAGCCCCTGGTCGAAGATCAACCGCGCCAAGGCCGAGGCGCTCATCACCCGCGGGGCGATGAAGCCACCAGGGTTGGCCGAGGTGGAGCGCGCACGCCGCGACGGCCGTTGGGCCCGCGCCTACGACGGCGCCCGCGCCTCGACCGTGCCTGTGGATCTCGCGACGGCGCTGGGGCGCAACGCGCGGGCGCGCGCCTTCTTCGAGACGCTCGACGCGGCGAACCGCTACGCGATCCTCTATCGCGTGCAGACGGCGAAGCGGGCCGAGACGCGCGCCGAGCGGATCTCGCGCTTCGTCGCGATGTGCGCCCGCCACGAGACCATCCACCCGCCGCGCCGCGCTCGCTGAGCCCCACCCCTGCGCTGACGAGCGGCTATCGCGTCGCTGTTCAGCGGCGGGCAAACGGGTGGAAGCGCGGACGGACTCAGGCCGCGGCCCGGCCGACCCGGGCCAGTCTGTCGGCGTCGGCGAGGTAATCCGGGTAGCTCATCCGGAGGTCATAGGAGGTCTTGCCGGAAAGCTCGATGACCCGGTTTGCCAGCGACTCTACGAATTGCACGTCGTGGCAGGCGAAGATCATCGAGGCCTCGCTCTTCAAGAGGCCATTGTTGAGCGCCGTGATCGACTCGAGATCGAGGTGGTTGGTGGGCTGATTCAAGAGGAGAGTATTCGGGTCTTTCAGCATCA
>DASYCK010000281.1:0-2789 GCA_036500205.1 Polyangia bacterium
GTCGTCGAGGCAAGGCGCGAGCGGTGACGCTGCGGTGACACGGACGACCGTGGTGTCGGTCCCCACGCGCAGGCCGTCCCCGGCGAAGGTGGTGCGGGCCACGTGGGCAACGTCGCCCCGGGCCAGCCGATCGAGATCGGCGTTCCGCTCGGAGACGTGGCGATCGAGGCGCACCAAGGGATGCCGCCCCGAGACGCCACAGCCGAACAGCCGCAGCCGCCCCTTCTCGGGCAAGGGGTCGCTGACGATACGGAAGCAGTTGGGATCGACCGCCGCCTGCCCCGTGGTGCGGACCACCAGGTAGCTGAAGTCCACCCGCCGCTCCGCCGTGTCGGCGCTGTCGTGACACCAGTCGCGGTCGCGCAGCAGCGCCGGACAGGGGCCCGTGAAGAAGCAGGGGGCGACGATGTGCAGCCCCGCCGCGAGCAGGTGATCGCGCACCGTCAGCAACGCCCGCGACGTCTCCCGCAGGGCGGGCTCGACGAGGATCAAGGTGCCTGCGTCGCCCAGCAGCTCCTCGCACCACGCCCGAACCAACCGCGCCAGGCGCAGGCCACGCAGGGTGGCCTCCTCCCCCACGTACAGCTCGTTGAGGACGTGCGCCGCGATGACCAGATCGAACGGCGCGCCGAACGCCACCAGCGAATCGACGTGGGTGACGTCCGCCGTGCGCGTGGTCCCGCCGCGCGCCACCTGATCCACCTCGATGATGCTCTGGTGGGCGCCGAACACGGCGCGCACCACCTCGGCGACCGCGCCCGTCCCTGCCCCCAGGTCGAGCACGGTGCCGGGCCGACCGCCGACGGGATCGGGGAAGACCTCGGCCAGCACCTTGGTCAAGGCGGCCACCGTCCGGGGCGCGATCTCGCGCTCGTACTCGGCGCGCAAACCGTGGTCGGCGAGGTAGGGCGTCCCGATCAGCTCACGCTCGCCGACCAGGCCCGCGTGGATGCGGGAGCCGGACGACGGCGGTCGGCGGCCTCTGCCGCTCAGGGCCACGCTACCCCTTGCCGAACATCCGGGTCATGTCCTTGAAGCTGACGAGCAGCAGCACCCCCAGCAGCACCACCAGCCCGACGGTGTGCACCGTCGCCTCGATGCGCGGGTTGATGCGGCGGCGAATCACCGCCTCGATGGACAGGAACAGCGCGCGCCCGCCGTCGAGCGCGGGCAGGGGGAGCAGATTGAACAGGCCCAGATAGACCGACAGCATGGCGATGATGCCGAAGTAGTCGAGCACGCTGCGGTTGGCGGCGCGCGCGATCTCGCGCGTGATGCCGATGGGCCCGGAGAGCTCGGCCTTCTCCTTGCCAGTGACCATGTTGTAGAGGCCGGCCAGGATCACCTTCGACTTCTCGTACGGGTAGATCAGGGCCTGCTTCGCCGCCGACGGAAACGGCAGCGCCGTCATGTCGTAGTGATCGATGAAGACGCCGATCTGAAACTGCCCGGGCGCCTTCTGCTTGGGCGTGATGGTGAGCGGAAGGGTCTGCCCGGCGCGCAGGATCTCGAGCGCGATGGGGGCGCCGGCCGTCGCCTTGATCTCGTCGCGGATGGTGTGGTCGGGACCGATGACGTGACCGTTGGCCTTGGCGATGACGTCGCCGGCCTTCATCCCGATGGTGGCCGCGGCCGAGCCGGACTCGACGTCGACCACCCGCTCGGTCTTCGAGGGCAAGGGGACGCCCAGGATGGTGAAGACGAACAGCATGATGATGAAGGCGGTCAGGTAGTTCGCCATCGGCCCGGCGACGATCGTGAACAGCCGCATCCAGCGGGGGCGGTTCGGGTAGACGTAGGGATCGTTCGGGTCGAACTCCTCGTTGGGATTGAGGCCGGTGATCTGGACGAACCCGCCCAGCGGAATGGGCGCGATCTGAAACGTCGTTCCGCCCCGCTTGAACCCGAGCAAGGTCGGTCCGAACCCGATCGAGAACCGCTCGACCCGCATACCGCACAGCCGCGCCGCCAGGAAGTGGCCGCCCTCGTGCAAGACGACGAGCACGCCCAGCCCGACGATGGCGATGAGAATCGAAAGCATCGGCGAAGCCTAGCAGGTTTTGCCCGACCGAGCCCCCGCGGGGGTCGGTCAGGGAGCCGCCAGAAACCGCAGAACGGGGGCCCAAAGGAAGGCGGTCGGACTCTTCGGGACCGGTCGCGAGCCGACGACGTCGAGGCCCATCGCCTGGGCGCGCCGCTCGAAGACGCTCTCGAACAGCAGCCCTGGCCCTGACGCCCGTGCCAGGACGGGCAAGGCGGGCCGCAGGCGGGTGACGATGTAGCGATCGCGCAGGATGACGGCGTCGCGACCGGCGGCGATGCGCGACAGGGCCCAGACGAGGGGCGCCAGCGACACCCTCCGCCCTCCGTCGAGCAGCACCAGCAACGTCCCCCGCGCCTGCGTCGCGCCCTGCAAGAACGCTCGCCCCGAAGAGCCATCGGGGACGACCCTCAGCTCGGGAAGGCGCGCCGCCAGCAGCTCGAGGATCGACAGGCTGTTGTCCCGCGAGCCGTTGTTGACGCCCAGGATCTCGAAGGGTCGCCCCAGCGACCGCAGGTGAAAGGCGATGGCCTTCACCAGATGTCCTATCCGGTCTTCGTCGTCTTGCACGGCCACGACGATCGAGAGCTCGGGAAAGCTCGGCGATCGGGTCGTCGGACCGAAAGTCGAATGAGGGGGGCGCCGCATCGTCTTCCTGCTCGGGCGATTCAACATCTCGAGCGGGGGAACCGTTCGAGCCTGCCTTTGTAGATTTGTCCGGGGCGACGAGGGCGGCAAGTTCTTTCGG
>DASYCK010000282.1:0-7065 GCA_036500205.1 Polyangia bacterium
GCGAGCAACACCCCCAGCGACGCCACGACCACCTCCCAGCCGCTCTCCATGACCACCGCCACCGGGGCGGAGGCCTTCAGGCGCAGCCCCAGCAGGCGATCCGCCAGATCCTCGGCGTGGCGGCGAACCTCGCCGTAGGTCAAGGCACGAAGCCCCCCGATCACCGCGCTGGCGTCCGGCGACGTCTCGGCCTGCTTCAAGAACGCGCGATGGAGGAGCCTATCCGGATCGATGGGTCGACCGAAGCTCATCGATTTCAAGTCTTACTCGCGCGAAGGCACCGTTCCGTTTCCGGTTGGTCAATGATTTGTTAACAACGCCCTCCGCGGGTCGTCACGGATCGAACAAGATCCGTTAACAGGCCTGCCTACGAGCAGTTGCCGTCGAGGCAGAGCTCGAGGGCCGCCCCAGGCAAGAAGCGACGGCTGGTGCAGGGGGACCCGTCGACCGCGTCGGTCTGCAGGTCGTAGTGGCCGGTGCAGTCGGGAGGCGGCGAGGTGGCACCACCCGCCTGGGCGGGGCAGACCTGATTCCCCGCGTAGTCGATCCAGACGCGCAGGGGCGCCGACACCCCCGTGTTGCCGACCATGTCGGTCGCCTGGACGGCGATGCAGGCCCACCCGGGCGCCGGCAGTCCGCCGCCCGCCGAGGTGCCACCGATGTGATTCGCGTAAGCGTCGAACTGGTTGCCGAAGCAGCGCAGGCCCGAGGGCTCGATCGGCTCGAGGCTCCAGATGGCCGGCAGCTTGGGCCCGTAGCTGATGGCGATGGTCGGCTCTTCTGGACGGCACAGCAGCTTCGGCAGGTCGAGATCGTCCCCCTCGCTGCAGCGCGCGTCGGACAGCGACGGATCGGGCGTGAAGTCGGCGGCCCCTTGCGGCGGCACCGGGCCGAGCCGCACCTTCAGCACCTCACGCGAGCTGCTGGGCGGATTCGTCGTGGGGACCAGCTTGGGGTTGATCAGATCACAGAAGCCGTCGCCGTCGCTGTCGACGGTCAGCGGTTGCGCGGTGTCGTTCAGCACGTAGACGTCGATGCGGGTGGCGTCGATGGTGGCGAGCGGCGCGACCTGCAAGAAGCTGGCGTCGTTCACGTCGTCCTCGGCGCGGGCGCGGACCTGGAACACCTGGCCCACGGCGCAGTCGTCGTCGGGCATGTTGCCGGGGATCGTGTGATCGCCCAGGGGATCGAACGCCCACGAGCACTGCAACGTCGACTTGCGCCGCGAGATCCTGATGTCGGGCGGATTCAGATCGAGCAGCGGCGGCTGGTTGTCGATGCCGAACGAATACGCCAGCGCCGTCTCGTTCCCCAGCGCGTCCGACGCGCGGAAGGAGATGGTCGGGTAGATGATGCAGTAGGTGCCGGGGGTGGGGAGCCCGCCCGACAGCAAGCCGCACTTCGTGAGCTGCGCGGTGTCGAACGGCGCGCTGTAGACGCCGCCCCCGTGGGGCAGCAGGGCGAGCTGGAACTTGGGATTGCCGCTGTCGTCGCCGATGACCGCGATCACCGACGAGTCGACCACGCCGGCGTCATCGGTGATGGTGGCGGAGACGTCGATGACCCGCCCCACGACGTCGGACGGCAAGGGGGCGATCGGCGTGATGGTGGGACCGTCGTTGTCGACCACGAACATCGCCGTCGTGAGGGTGCGGGTGCCGTTCGCGTTGCGCGCCGCCACGCTCAGCAGCTGCTGCCCTTTCAGAGGCGGAGCGAAGGAACGGAAGTCGACGGTCCCCTGATAGGCGTTGGGCGTCCCGGTCGCCGGCAGCTCCACGGCGACGCCGGCCAGGCTGACCTCGAGCGGCAGCATCGTCGGCTCGAAGGGGGCCGAATCGACCAGCACGCTGATCACCATGCTCCCTTTCTGGTGGCTGCCCACGGCCGGCGAGACGATCGTGATGGCCGGGCCGGCGTCGACCTGAACGTTGACCTGACCGGTCGCCGTGGCGCCACTGGAGGTCGCGGCGGAGATCGTCAGCGTGTACGTTCCGCCCGCCAGGCCCGACAGATCCGGACGCCCGGTGTACGCGGCGTTCGCCAGCGGTCCCGTCAGCGAGCCCCCGGCCGCCGGCGCCGACGCGACGGGCGCGCCCACCGCCGTCAGCGAGAAGCGGAGCGAAGCCGGATCGAGAAACCCCGCCGCGGTGGTGATCTGGGCCCGCACCTCGGGCGCCGTCGTCGACGGCCACAGGCTGCCGTCGGTGGGCGACTCGATCACGATGGTCGGCGTCGCGCCGGTCGGTCCGGCCTCGAACGGGTTTCCCGTTCCGCCTCCGTCGTCGGTGGGCGGCGGCACGTAGGGAACGGCCGGGCCCGCCGAGGCGCCGCACGCGGACACCCCAGCCACCAGCGCGAGGCGCAGCGTCCAGACCAGGGAGGACATCTTCGATCTGGTCATTGGGCGGCGGCGGTCGTGGCGGGACAGATCAGCGCCGTCCCCTGCGTGCAGCAGTCCACCGGAGAGTCCTGTCCCGGATTGCAGATGCCGCCGGTCAGCACCGCCGTGGTCGCGGGGCAAGTGGTGATGCTGTTGATCAGACAGCCGTCACAGATGCGGAGGGGGTACTTGAAGACGTCGGAGGTGACGTGCCCGGTCCGCCGGTCACCGACGGCGCGGACGTTCGCGGTGACACGGACGTATGCGTGATCGGCGAGGACGCCGCTGTCGCGCAGGCGAATGGCCGTCTCGGCGGGAAACGCGCTGGTGCTGGCGGACGTCAGTCCGCCGCCCGGCGCCACGCTTCCCGACCAGGGCGTCTGGTAGTGCAACAGCCCGGTGGCGGTCGGATCGCTGGCCATCGTCGTGAACATCGCCGCCGCGGCCGCCGAGCCGTCGACGAACGTCACGTCGACCTCGAAGCCCGACAGCGCGACCCGGTTGGGCTGGGCGGCATCGGTGCCGTCCGACGGAAAATCGTTCTCCACCAGGGGGAACAGCGTGTACGCGCTCTCCGATGAAGCGGGCACCCGGACGTCGAGCGTCCCTTCGCCTTGATAGGCGGTGCCGGTCCCCATCGGAAGGGTGCAACCGGCGCCGGGCGACTGATTTTGTACGACAAAGAACTGGCCGGGCGGTTGACCGCACCCGCCGGCCGCGACCAGCGTCAGGGACGTGCCCAGCGCGCCCAGCGCGCCCAGCGCGCCCAGAAAGACGGCTCGGTTGAATCGGCTCGGTTCGCGCATGTCGGTCAATCCGTTCGTTTGCGGTTCTGGATGGGCGGCGGCGATCGGGTGTCGCAAAGCTTCCAAATCGGCAGAAACAGGTCACTTCTTGACTGGGGGCGCCAGCGGCTCGCGGCCTGGCGCGTCACGAACGGCCCCTTCAAACCCGAGGCCCGTTCGGATAGCCTGCGGCGAATGTCGTTCGCGAACGGGGGATCAGGGCGGACGCGCCGCCGAATCCGTTGGGTTCTGGCCGGATTCCTGGGCCTGGCCCTCACCGCTTCGGTCACGGCCCAGGCCGGCTCCCCCGGTCACGCCACGAAGAAGAAGCGGCCCGCCGCCAAGGGGCGGAAGACCAGCGCGCCCGCGGCCTCCTCGACTTTCCTTTTCTCCAAACCGAAGAACGTCGTGCCGAACCAGCAGGGAAAGATCGTCGTGTTCTCGTTCCGCAACGACGAGGGCGACGAGCTGTCGACGCAGGTGGGACATCTGCTGGAGGCGCGCGGCCTCGAGCTGCTCCCCGGCGTGCGGCCGGTCGACACGGCGGATCAGTTTCGCGACGTGGCCACGCACCTCGATCTCGTCGCCTACGTCGACGGCGAGGTCCGGGGAACGGAGGCGAAGCTGAAGGTGACCGTGCGGGTGCGCAACGGCTTCACGGGCCGCCACGTCTCGCAGGCCGTGTTCACCGAGCCCCGCCCCGACATGGCGCGCGAGCTCAGCGATCACCTGTGGGCGAAGCTGGCCCCCGCGCTCGCGCACGCCTGCAGCGACGCCTCGCGCCCCCGCAAGGCCAGCCGCAACACGCTGCAGATCAACGCCGGCGTGCCGCTCACCGCGTCCGAGTAGCCGGTCAAGGGGCGAACGTCTCGGGCGGACGGGCGCGCGACAGCAGCACGCAGGCGACGGCGATGGCCACCCCCGCGCCGATGTGGTGGATCAACACGTGCGACCAGCCGCGGCCGCAGCTCAGCTCGCCGGCGATCGCGCCGGTGGCGGCGGCGGCCACGCCGGCCAGCAGCGAGCGGCCTCGGGTCGCCGAGAACTTGCGCAGGAAATACAGCACCAGCGCCAGCGGGATCAGATCGACCGCCAGGTGACTGGTCGAGCAGGCGAAGCCAGGGCGGGTCGACACCGTCACCGTATGGCGCCCCATCAAGATGGTGACCGCGGCCGCGAGCGCCAGCACGGCGGCGCTCCAGCGCATCATCGTCCGGCCGGGCGCGATGGCGGCGACGACCCCCAGCACCTGGACGGCGACCAGCAAGGCGAGCGGCAACCATCGCCCTTGCAGGCGGCTCACCTCGACGATCGAGAACCAGGCCCCCACCCCGAGCACGATCGCGGTGGAGGCGACGATCAGCAGCACCGCCACCAGCGCGTCCTGCCACCACGACGTGGGCCGGGGACGCCGCGCCAGCTCGGCCAGCGCCGCCGCGCGGGCCCTCATGAAGGCCGGTGAATGGGGCTCCACCGGCACCGCCGTGGCGCCGCGGTCGCTCGCTCGATCGTCGTTCGTCATACGTTCTCCCAGGAGGCGAGAAGGACCTTCAGCCGCTGATAACCCCGGTGCGCCCGCACCTTGGCGGCCCCCGGGGTAGTCCCCAGCGCCACCGCCACCTCGGGGAAGGAGAGGCCATGCACCTTGTGCAACAGCACCGCCTCTCGTTGCTCGGCGGGGAGCTGTTGCAAGGCCTCGTCCACCGCGCGGGCCACGGTGGGATCCGACATCGACAGCGTGGGATCGTCCGCTGCGACGTTCAGCGCCGCGGCGGTCGTCTCGGGATCGAACGGCTGTTCGTTCCGGGTGCCACGCCGGCGAAGCGCGTCGCGTCCCGCGTTCGCGGCGATGGCGTAGATCCAGGCACGCAACCCCGCCGTCGGCAGGTAACGTCCCCTGGCGCGGACGAAGGACAAGAACGTCGTCTGCAACAGATCCTCCGCCAGAGCTCTATCGCGCACGAACCGTCGCAAGAACATCTCGAGCTGGGGCGCATAGCGGTTGTACAGCACGGCAAAAGCTTCCTGGTCGCCATCGCAGAACCGCGCCATCAAGGCGTCGTCCGATTCGGGCTCGGTGATGGGAATGTCGGTGGAACGCGCCAGCGCTGCGAACGGTAACAGGCCGTCGCGAAAATGCGAACGATCGCCGTAACCGTTTCGCGATGTCGTGCGTTCGCCCCGATGAACCCACTTTCCAAAGCGCGACATGACCCCCTTTCATCACGATCGCTCTGGCGAGCCGGCACGGAATTTCGAGCGGGCGGCGTCGGCGTGCTACGAGACGGTGGTCGTCGGCGGCGGGCTGGCGGGAGGGCTGATCGCGCTGGCACTCGCCGAGGCGGGACGGGGCGACGAGGTGCTGTTGCTCGAGCGAGAGCCGTCGCTCGGAGGAAACCACACCTGGTCCTTCCATGACACGGACCTCGATGCGCCAGGGCGTCGGTTGATTGCCGATCTGGTCACCCACCACTGGCCGCGCCACGAAGTCCGGTTTCCCGACCGCGCCCGGACGGTCGAAGCGGGCTACACGACCGTGAGCAGCGCGCGCTTCGCGCAGATGTTGCCCCGCCGACTCACGGCGGCCGGGGTCACCGTCCGGCTGGGACAGGACGTGGCCGAGATCGCGTCATCGATGGTTCGACTCGCCGACCAGACGGTCGTGCGGGGCGAACTGGTGATCGACGCCCGAGGCCCCGTGCCCGCCGCCGAGGGAGCCACCATCGGTTTTCAGAAGTTCGTCGGACTGGAGGTCGAGCTGGCGGCGGACGGGCCGTGGACGATGCCCTTGATGATGGACGCCACCGTCCCCCAGCGCGACGGTTACCGGTTCACCTACGTGCTCCCGTTCTCGCCTCGGCGCGCGCTGATCGAGGACACGATCTACAGTGACAACCCACGGCTCGATCCCGGCGAATGTGAACGCGGAATCCTGGCCTATGCCCAGCGTCACGGCGCCGCCGTGGCCCACGTGGTTCGACGCGAGGTCGGGGTGCTCCCGTTGCCGCTGCGCGCGCCGGCCGATGCCGGAAGCGGTCCGTTGCGCGTCGGGTACCGTGGCGGTTTCTTCCACAGCGTCACCGGCTACTCGTTACCTTTGGCGGTGCGTCTGGCTCTGGCGATCGCGCGGGCGACGACGGCCCCGCAGGCGCGCGCGGCGGTGGCGGCCCTGGCCCGCGAGCTGGAGCCGCAGCACCGCTTCGGTCGACTGCTGAACCGCTTGATGTTCGAAGCGCTTCCTCCCGCGGCGCGCTGGAGAGCCTTCGAGCGCTTCTACCGCCTGCCCGAGGCGACGATCGCGCGTTTCTACGCCTGCCGCAGCACCTGGCGCGATCGGGCGCGCGTGCTGGTGGGCCGCCCACCCGCCGGAATTTCGTGGTCGCGCCTGCTGGGCGCCCGCGCGCGAAAGGAGCTCTCATGAACGCCAGACCGCAGCCCCGCCAGCCGCCCGAGCCAACTTTCGCCGGGCTGGTCGACCAGACCTTGTCCTCCGATCGCTTGCAGGAGATGTCCCATCCGGAAGACTGGCCCCTGCCGGCGCCGACCACGGAGCTGCCGCGGTCGACCTGGGATCGGGCGGTCGGCGACATCGCACGCGACATCCTGAATCGCCCCAGCCGGCAGTTTCGCGCCCGCATGTGCGCGCTGGCGTGGCGCCTGGGCGACGGCGCCGGCACGGTCCCCGCCGCCCTGCCGTTCATGGTCGAGGTCATCCATGCCGGGAGCCTGATCGTCGACGATATCGAGGACGGCTCGACGCAACGGCGAGGAGGTCCCTGCCTGCATCTGTTGCACGGGGTCCCGCTGGCGCTGAACGCCGGGACCTGGATGTACTTCTGGGCGCTCGATCTGATCGATCAGCTGGCGCTGCCGGCGGCGCCACGCGAAGACATCCGGCGC
>DASYCK010000283.1:0-14901 GCA_036500205.1 Polyangia bacterium
GTCAGGTCGGTCTCGCTGATGGCGGTGGTCCCGGTGGTGGGGAGCATCAGCGTCACGTCCATGAACGGGTTCGACAGCTTGTCGGTGGTCCAGTCGACCCGCATGTACTGCCGCTCGTTCCAGGGGCGGTCGGTGGTGTTCTCGCCGATGACGTTCGTCTGCTCGCCGGTGGCCGCGTTGTACTCGCGCTTCACGTCGAAGTGGGACAGGATCTTGTACGAGACGATGGGCGCGTCGGTGTTGTTGGCGCCCCCGGTGATGGCGTTCTCGGAGCCGGGCGCGTAGTCGTAGGCCCGGTAGCCGATCAGCTGATCCTGCGTGATCTGGAAGTAGATCTTCTCCATCGGCGTCTGGATGCCCTCGAAGGCCCAGCCGTTCGTGGGGGGAACGTCGGTGACGGTCAGCCGGTAATAAAAGACCTTGGGGGTGCCGTCGGCGTTCGTCAGGAAGCTCTTGTCGACCTTGTCCGGCTGCGAGCGGTCGATGTCGCCCCGTCCCGAGCCCGCGCATCCGGCGGCGGCGACAGCGAGCGCCAGGGCGGGGCCCATCCACGGGCGCCGCGCGCGTCCCAAGCAGTTGACGGCTCGGATCATATGCATCCTCCTAGAGCGTTCCGGTGAGGCTGACGAAGGCCTGAGTGAAGTTGTTGTAGTTCGTGCCCGAGAAATCGAAGAACGGGAAACGGAGGTTTCGCGACTCCGCATCGAGCGCGGGCTGCTGGCTGGAGACGCCGACGTTGCCGGCGAAGTGCTCGGTGAGCTCGTAGGTCACGCCGATGATCCCCCAGGTGATGTCTTCGCGGCCCCGATCGACGGCGGGGATGGCGGTGTATTGGTCGCGCGGGATGTCGTAGAGGAAGGTGTTGTCGACCAGCAACGTCATCCCCAGCGACCACTTGCCGCGACTCAGGCTTGCGATCACCGCCGAGCGGACACCGAAGCTGGCGTTCACCGGGCCACCGCAGCGATCGGAGGCGGCGACCGTCGGCCCTTCGGAGCCGGCGGTCGGCACCGCGCCGGCGTTGACGAATCCCCGGCAGCCGCTCGTGTCGCCGGGGGAGTCGCCGCGGATATCGCTGGCGTGAATGTACTTGCTGAACTGCGCGATTGCGGTGAAGGCGAGCTTGAAGCGGCGCTCGGGGGCGGGGTTCTTGCCGAAGGTGATCGAGCCGCTCAGTGACGGTCCGACGGTCACCGCCGTCACCAGGTGCGCGTACCGGCTCTCGTAGGAGATCGGCAAGGTCAGCCGCACCACCCCCCCCAGCGTCAGCTTGGCGGGCGCGAACGCGTGCAGCTCCTTCGCGGCGAGGGAGAGCCAGCCGTCGTACGGGTAGAACCGCCGCCCCACGACGTTGTCGGGCTTCGTGAACTCTTCCTCGAAGTAAAAACGCGCCGAGGCGACCAGCTTGTAGCGCGTTCCCAGATCGTAGTTGGGCCGCAGATAGAGCGACGTCGACACGTAGGGGTCCGCGTACCCGCTGCTGTAGAAAGAGCCGCTGCCGACGTAGCTGCCCAGCTCGGCGCTCGAGCCCGCCATCTTCTGCATCCAGGCGGGCAGATTGCTATTGGTAGATTCGGCGGCGACGTTGGTGATGGTGTCGGACGGGCTCGCCTGGGCCATGCCCCCGACGGTCAGTGCCGCGAACGCCGCCGAAACGAAGGTGATACGGGAGAGTCTGCCGAGGTGCCGCAAATGAGAGCCTCCAGCGCGGCGGGGAGTCTATCAGAACCAAACTGCCATCAACGCCCAATATCGCGTCGCCGCGCGCACCAATTTCCGCCGGTCGAAAGTGCTAGGCGAGGCGCGCCGCCCGCAGCGCGGTCAGGATGACCCGCGTCGCCGGCGACTGGTTCAGCGTGTAGAAATGAACCCCCGGCGCCCCTTCGCGAAGCAGCTCGACGCATTGGGCCGTCGCCTGGGCCACGCCCAGGGCGGCGACCGCCGCGGGGTCGTCGCGGCAGCGGTCGAGCTCGGCGAACAGCGACGGAGGAATGGTGGCGCCGCACATCTTCGTGAAGCGCTCGATCTGCGAGACGTTGCCGATCGGCATGATGCCCGGAATGATCGGGACCGTGACGCCGATCGCGCGCGCACGCTGGACGAACCGAAAGTAGTGACTGTTGTCGAAGAACAGCTGCGTGATGAGGAAGTCGCAGCCGGCGCGCACCTTGGCCAGCGCGTGGGCGAGATCACGCTCGAGGTCGCGGCACTCGACGTGTCCCTCCGGGTAACAGGCGCCGGCGATGGAGATGCGATCGGCGAAGCGCTCGCGCAGGAAGGCCGTCAGCTCGGAGGCATGGGCAAACCCGTCGGGCGTCGCTTCGAAGCGCTCGGCGCCGGCGGGGGGATCGCCGCGCAGCGCGATGATGTTCTCGATCCCGCCCCCCACCAGCCGATCGAGGACAGTGGCCATCTCGTCACGCGTGGCGCCCACGCAGGTGAAGTGGGCCATGGCGGCGATGCCCAGGTCGTTCTGGATCCGCGTCACCAGTTCGACGGTTCGCTCGCGGGTCGAGCCCCCGGCGCCGTAGGTCACCGACACGTAAGCGGGCCGCAGATCCGCCAGCTCGCGGATGGTGCGCTCGAGGTTCGCCATGCCGGCGTCGGTCTTGGGCGGAAAGAACTCGAAGGAGAACAGCGGTTTCTTGGCCGAAAAGAGGTCGCGAATTTTCACGGTGGGACGCGATACTAGCAGTCGCCGACCGGTTCGACAGGGCGGGCGGACACCAGGCCTTGACCGGCGGGAAACGTGGAATGAGCGCCGCGCCGATGTGACGGTTTCATGGCTTGCACGCGGAACCGCGAACGCGCTAGATAGGGCGCATGAGCACGGTCATCATCGAAAGCGTTCTGGCCCGCGAGATCCTCGATTCACGCGGCAATCCCACGGTTGAAGTCGAGGTCACTCTGGAGACGGGCGTCGTCGGGATGGCGGACGTGCCGTCGGGCGCGTCGACGGGTGAGCACGAGGCGCTGGAGCTGCGCGACGGCGACAAGAAGCGGTACCTGGGCAAGGGTGTCTTGAAGGCGTGCGCGAACGTCGCCTCGATCCTGGGCCCGGTGGTGACCGGCCGCGACGTGTTCGATCAGGCGGGCCTCGACGGCGCGATGCTGGCGGCGGACGGCACCCCGAACAAGGCGAAGGCGGGCGCGAACGCCATCCTGGGCGTGTCGCTGGCCGCGGCGCGCGCGGCTGCGATCCAGCTCGACATCCCGCTTTACAAGTACCTGGGCGGGCCGGGGGCGCGGGTGCTGCCGGTGCCCTTGATGAACATCATCAACGGCGGCGCGCACGCCGACAACTCGCTCGACTTCCAGGAGTTCATGATCGTCCCGAAGGGGCTCCCCACGTTCGCCGAGGCGCTGCGCGCCGGCGCCGAGGTGTTCCACACGCTGAAGAAGCTGCTGCACGACCGCAAGGCCTCGACCGCCGTCGGTGACGAGGGTGGCTTCGCCCCCGATCTGCCGGGCGCGGAAGCGGCGCTGAGCCTGGTCGTCGACGCCATCGAGAAGGCCGGTTACAAGCCGGGCAAGGAGGTGGCGCTGGGCCTCGACGTCGCCTCGAGCGAGCTGTGGGACAAGGCCTCGAAGACCTACAAGCTGGAGGGCGAGGGCAAGGAGCTCGACGGCAAGGGGATGGTCGCCTTCTACCAGAAGCTGTGCGAGCAGTTCCCGATCGTCTCGATCGAGGACGGCATGGCCGAGAACGACTGGGACGGCTGGGTGGCGCTGACGAAGGCGCTCGGCGATCGCGTGCAGCTGGTGGGCGACGATCTGTTCGTCACCAACACGACGCGCATTCGCGAAGGCATCGAGAAGGGCGCCAGCAACAGCGTCCTCGTCAAGGTCAACCAGATCGGTTCGCTGACCGAGACGATCGACTCGGTCGAGATGGCGCACCGCAACGGCTGGACGACCATCATCTCGCACCGCTCGGGCGAGACCGAGGATACCTTCATCGCCGATCTCGCGGTCGGCATGCGCTCGGGCCAGATCAAGACCGGCTCGCTCGCCCGCTCGGAGCGCGTGGCCAAGTACAACCGCCTCCTCCGCATCGAGCAAGAGCTCGGCTCCGCCGCCATCTGGGGCGGCACCCTCGGCCGCCTGTAGGGCTCACTTCCTCGGTCGCGGGGGCGTCCGGAGGGGTTGTCCCCTCCGAACGCCTCCTTTGGCTCCCTCGTTCGCTCGCTGAACAGGTCAGAAGGGCGGATCAAAGACGGATCACAAGAGAACGGTCGCCCCCGACGAGGCTGTCTTCGCCTCGCCCCGCTTGCGGGGAGAGGCCGACCGGCCGCAGGCCGGGCGGGTGAGGGGCAGACGTATCTTCCATCTACCTGTCCTCGACCAGGCCCATTCCGGCTCAGCCCATTTCAGCGAGCGAAACGTGGGAGTCGGGCAACGAGAGGAGTGGGGTGTCCCCCCCGCGCGCAGTTCCGGAGCGGGATCGCCCCGCCCGTCGAGCAGCTCCGGGTCCGCCCCGCGAGGACTTGTTTGAGCACGGGGGGACACCCCACTCCTCTCGTCCCGCGACCGAGAGAGCGAGCGCGCGACCGAGCAGCAGCTAGCGAGAAGGAGCGGAGATGGCCGGGTCTTCCCAGATGGTGAGCCGGCAGATGGTCTCGAACCCGCAGCGCTCCAGGATGGGCCGCGACATCGCGCCCGCCTGGATGACCAGCGCCGGTCTCCCGAGCCTGACCGCGTCGTCCCAGCGCCCCGCCAGCAACGCCCGATAGACCCCCTTCCCCCGCGCCGCCACCCGCACGCCGCTCCCCCCCAGCAACAGACCATCCGCCGCGCCCGCCAGCGCGAACGCGAAGCCGACCGGTATTCCCTCCAGAAAAGCCAGATACGACAGCCGCTCGACCCCGTCCTGCTGCGCCCACAGCGCCGGCGCCGCCGCGAGCCAGCCCGCCGCGTCCTCCTCCGACTCGTTGAACGCCTCGATGGCGATGTACCACGCCTCGAGGTACTCCTCGAAGGTCCGCACCGCCCGCGTCTCCACCTCGGCGGGCGCGGCGGGCGGCGGATGGATCAACGCCATCGCCGTCACCTGCGGCTCGAACGGTGGTTGCGTCGCCGGGACGAAGCCGCGCTCCGCCAGCAAGGTGGCCAGGTTCGCCGGGCGCGAGGAGGGGCCGACGTTCCACACCGTCCGCGTGTAGCCGGCTCCCCTGACCACCCCGCGCGCCTCCGCGATGGTCGCGTCCAGCTCGCGCTCCGTCGTCCGCACGCCCGAGACGTTCGACATCGTCGGCATCGGCGACAGGATCACCGTGAACGCCTCGCGCTGGATCCGTCGCAAGGGGGGCAACGGCTCGACGACCATTCGATCGGGCTCCTCGGCGAAGCAGCGGATGGACTCCGAGATCTCCGGCATCTGACCCTCAGGATCCCATGTCGGTGCCGGTCCGCGCAATGGCCCGTCGGCCAGCGCCCGTCACGCTCCCGTCCTGAACCATCCCGCGATGCTCCACCGCGCGCGGCTGGCCACCTTCGCCTCGTGCCGGGCGCCGGCGCTGAGGAACAGCAACAGCGTTCCGCCGCGCGGAACGAGGGTCAGGCAGGTGGCGTCCTGGTCGTCGTACATGAC
The DNA here is from genome assembly GCA_036500205.1 of Polyangia bacterium. Lineage (GTDB taxonomy): Bacteria > Myxococcota_A > Polyangia > Fen-1088 > Fen-1088 > DASYCK01. The sequence goes on from DASYCK010000283.1 coordinate 5,591, forward strand.
GAACTCACCGCCCGCCCCCACCGGCCAGTCCTGATTGCAATAGAACACCGCCGACAGCACCCGCGCGTTCGAGTCCCGATAGCGATCGAGATGAGAGCCGTAGAACGCGCCAATCGGAAAATGCGCGTAGTGCGCCTCGAAGGCCGTCAACCCCAGATAGAGCTGACGATTCAGCGCCACCCGCAGCTCATCCATCCAGCGCAGGTAGCGGCCACCCGCCGGCATGTCTCGATCGAGCCAGCACAGGGAATCGCTGCGGATCGCCAGATCCTGTCGCTGGTCGCCGCCGGGGCCTATCCTCCCCTCGACGAAGGCCCACGCCCCGAGCAGATGCTCGGCCTCGGCGCGCAGCGCCTCCCAGCACCCCGAAGGGAGCGCGTCCTCGACGACGGCAAAGCCCGTCGCCGTCAACTCCGTCATCACCCGAGGCCACGCGATCGCCGAGAAGTCGGGGAAACTGTCCAGGGTCACCGCCCCCTCATACACCCTTGTCCACCCCGATGTTGTTCGCAGGCCGTTCGGGAACTGGCGCTCACCGCGGCAAGGTGGCAGGTTGAGTGGGGATGCAGAAGACGGACGGCATCAGTCACCTGGTCGATGAAGGCATCATCGACGCCGTCCATTCGCGCCTGATGAGCGGCAAGGAGGCGACCGTCTACGTCGTCGAGCGCGGCGGGCACATGGGCGCCGCCAAGGTGTACAAGGCGCCCGATGACCGCACCTTCAAGAAGGTGTCGAGCTACGTCGAAGGGCGCAATCAGACCCGCAACACGCGCGATCGGCGCGCCATGGTCAAGAAGACCAGCTACGGCAAGGGGCTGCTGGAGGAGGGGTGGCACGACATGGAGTTCCGCGCGCTGCGGGCCGCGTTCGACGCGGGCGTGCGGGTCCCCGAGCCCTACTTCCTGTACGAGGACGTGCTGTTCATGGAGCTGGTGGTCGACGGAAACGGCGCGCCGGCGTCGCGGCTGGCCGACTTCACGTTCAGCGCCGAACAGGCGACGAACCTTCACCTCGAGATCTTCTGGCAGGTCAAAGGGCTGCTGGAGACGGGGCGCGTGCACGGCGATCTGTCGGCCTACAACGTGCTGATGGGGGCGGGCGGGCCGACCATCATCGACCTGCCGCAGGTGGTCGATGTGGCGAAGAACAACAACGCGGGGCAGATCCTGCGGCGCGATCTGCGCAACGTCACGGAGCACCTGGCGCGCTTCGACGCCCGGCTGCTCCGCTTCGCCGACGCCGGGCAGGCCCTGTTTCAGCACTACGTGCGCGGCACCATGGGCGCGGTCACCGGGCCGGAGGAGAGCGCGCCGCAATCGCGGCGGGCCGGACGGCGCGGGCGCGACGCGGAGCGGGGACGGGCCGGGCGCGACAAGGGGCAGCGCGGTCCCGCACCCGCCCGTGGACCGGGGGCAACGACGGCGCCGCCTCCCGCGAACGCCGAGCGGAACGGCGCCCCCCGGATCGGTCACCCGCGACGGGGCGGCCATCGGCCCGGCCCCCGCTGAAGTCCCGGTTCAGCCCAGGATTCCCAGCAGCAGATTCAGCGACAGCGCGAAGATCACCGTGTTGTACGCGAAGGACAGCACCGCATGGCCGAGCACGGTGCGTCGGATCCGGGAGCTCGACACCCCGACGTCCGACACCTGAAAACACATTCCGATCGTGAACGCGAAGTAGGCAAAGTCGAAGTCCGACGGCTCGCCCTTGCCGAGAAACTCGAGGCCCCCCTGCCCGTCGGCGTCGTCACGATAGTAGAGATGCGCGTAGCGCAGGGTGAACCCCGTATGGGTCAACGTCCAGGCCGTCACCACCGCCACGAGACACAGCCCGATGAGGAGATCCCGCCGCGACGGCTCGATCTTCGAAGCGTGGCGCATCACCACCGCGCCCGCGAACAGGCCGATCGCGCAGGCCACGAGGACCAGCACCCACACCGTCGTGCGCCCCGGATCGGTGGCGGCGGCGCGGCGGCTCGTCTCGCGCGCGTCGGTGCGCAGGATGATTCCCCAGACGACGATCAGCAGCGCCAGCGCCCCGGCGTCCCATCCGGCGAGGATCCGCGCCGCGGCGCTGTGCGCCGCCGGCCACAGCGCCGCCGTCGCCACGCCCGCGCCGATGCTCACCAGCAGGCGAATGGGCGCCCGGTCCAGCTTGCGCCTCAACCGGTGGGGCTTCCGGGTCGTCTCGTTCACGTGGGCTCCTCGGCCGGCACCTTATCATCGGCGGTCATCGGCCGTCCTCGCCTCGCGGGCGCCTCTCACACCTCGAGCCCCACCGCGCGCATCAACGCCAGCGCGTTCGAACGCTGCACGACGCCCGGTCGCAGCAGGTAATCGAAGCGCAAGGTGTCCCCTTCGAGCTGATCCTCGAAGTGCTGGTTGACGGCCTGCCCGGGCAGATCCGTCACGATCTCGGTCAGCGCCAGATCGTGCGTGCTGGCGATCCCGAGCGCGCCGCGCTCGACCAGCCCGCGCAGCACCGCCGCCGCGCCCAGGCGGCGGTCGGCCGAGTTCGTGCCCGACAGGATCTCGTCGACGAGGAACAGCAGCGGCGCCGGCCCGCCCGCCAGGGTGACCAGCTGGCGCAGCCGGCTCACCTCCGCGTAAAAACGCGACGTCCCCGCCAGCAAGGAATCCTGGATGCGCAGGGTGGCCCCCAGCACCAGCGGTGACAGCCGCAGCCGGCGGCCCCGCACCGGCGCCCCCGCCAGCGCCAGCACGGCGTTCACGCCCACGGTCCGCATCAGCGTGCTCTTGCCCGACATGTTGGAACCGCTGAGCAGGATGAGGCGCGGCCCCGCGGCGCCCCCCAGGGACACGTCGTTGGGAACGCACCGTTCGAGCAGCGGATGCGCCAGCTCCGTCGCCTCGAACAGCGGACCGGCGCTCGCTTCGACCAGCTCGGCGAACGGGCGTTCGGGGTGATCGTGGGCGTACGTGGCGAGCGACCCCAGCGCCTCCAGCTCGGACAGCGCCTGCATCCAGGCGGCGATGCGCGGCCCGCTGCGCCGCCGCCACGCCTCGATGGCGCAGGCGAGCTGAGGCCGCCACAGCAGCGCGTAGGCGACGGGCGCGAAGACGAGGTTCTTCTCCCACTCGAGCAGCCGCGCCAGCCGCCCCAGCCGCGCGATCTGGCGCGAGGCCGGCTTGCCATCGACGCTCAGGCGGTCATGCAGCGCGCGCGGCAGCGACGTGGTGAAGGGGGCGCCCGAGGAGAACTCGTCCTCGAACACGCGCACCAGCGCGGCCAGCAGCGCCAGATGCGCCTCGGGCCGCCCGATCGCGCCGGTCACCGCGGCGGCGCGCCTGCGCAGCAGGGACGACACGCCGATCACCAGCGCCGCGCAGCCTTCCGCGTACGGCGCCGCCAGGGCGCCCGCGATCCAGGCCGTTCCCACGACGGCCATCAGCAGCGACAGCGCCAGCAGCCCCCCCCGCAGCCACCCGCCCGGCAACACCGAGGGCGCCTCCCCCCAGGCCGCCAGCTTCTCGGGATCGATGGCCGCGCGCACATCCTCGCCGGCCACCCACAGCGCCTCGCGCAGATCCAGCCGCCCGCGCAGCTCCTCGAGCGCCGCCTGACGGGCCCGCAGCGCGTCCGGCGCGGCCGGCACCAGCAGCCATCGCGCCAGGGTCGCCTCGCCGCCCGCCGTTCGCGCCGTGCAGAGCAGCTGAAACAGCGAGTGGGGCCCGAACAGATCCATGTCGCCCGCGAACGGATGCGCGGGATCGAGGAAGCGACCGCCGTCCTCCGCCCGCTGGTCGGCCCAGTTCCCGTCGAGCCGCGCCAGCGCCCGCTCATACAACGTGACCGCGCGCCCGTTGCGTGTTCGCCGCGTGGTCAGTCGCTCGTGAAGCACCACCGCCGCCAGAAACAGCGCCCCTGGTATCAGCAGGACGGCACCCGTGACGGCGTGCCGGCCCAGGACCAGCCAGGCCAGCACCAGCGCCGCCACCGCCAGAATGCCGCGCGCCGTGCTCAAGGCCAGATCGAAGCGATCGAGCCGCGCCCCGGTCGCGCGGCGCGCCGCCAGACGCGTCTGGTAAACATGTCGCGGCTCCGTCACGGCAGCATCATGGCACGGCACCGTCTAGACTCGGCTCCCGCATGGCTCCCCTCCCCTCGTCGCGCAGACGGCTCCTCGGGTTCGTCGGGCCCTACCGCGCGCTGGCGATCTGGTCGCTGGTGCTGCTGGCGGCGCTGGTCTGCCTCGACCTCGCCATCCCCCGCCTGATCCAGCACCTCATCGATCACGGCATCGTCGCCCACGACCGGCGCGTGGTGCTGACGACGGCCCTGTTGATGCTGGGGATCTCGGTGGTCAGCGTGTTCATCGCCATCGGCAACAACGTCTTCTCGGTGCGGGTGGGGGAAGGGGTGGCGCGCGACCTGCGCGAGGCGCTGTTCCTGAAGATCCAGAGCTACTCGTTCGGCAACCTCGACCGCCAGAAGACCGGCCGCCTGATGGTTCGCCTCACCAGCGACGTCGCCGCCATCAAGGCCTTCACGCAGATCTCGCTGCGCATCGGCACGCGGGCCCCCTTGATGATGGTGGGCAGCCTGATCCTCATGATCAGCACCAGCCGCGATCTGGCCCTCACCCTGCTCCCCCTGTTGCTGGTGACGTCCCTGCTGATCGTGTTCTTCGTCGCGAAGATGGAGCCGCTGTTCCGCAGGGTCCAGACCAAGCTGGACGCGCTGAACAACGTGCTGCAGGAGAACATCGCCGGGGCCCGCCTGGTCAAGGCGCTGGTGCGCGCCGACTTCGAGAGCGCCCGCTTCGAGCAGGTCAACGACGAGATGACCGAGCGATCGATCCAGGTCATGAAGTTCATGTCCTCGATGACGCCGGTCCTCACCATGTGCGTGAACGTCGGCCTGGTGATCGTCATCTGGTCGGGTGGCCTGCAGTCGATTCGCGGCCGGCTGTCCCCGGGCCAGATCGTCGCGTTCGTGAACTACCTGATCAGCACCATGACCCCGCTGGTGATGATGACGTTGCTGTCGAACACCTGGGCGGCGGGGCTGGCCTCGGCGCGCCGGCTCGACGAGATCCTCGACGCCGTGCCCGACGTGCGCGACGTCCCCGAGGCCACCGCGCTGCCCGCCACGGCGGAGGCCCGGGTGACCTTCGACGGCGTCTCCTTCACCTATCCCGGCGAGGGGAACGAGCCGGTGCTGACCGACCTGGCGCTGCAGGCCGAGCCGGGCCAGACCGTGGCCATCCTGGGCGCCACCGGGGCCGGCAAGTCGACGCTCGTCAACCTGATCCCGCGCTTCTACGACGTGACGTCGGGGCGGGTGTCGCTGGCGGGCAGCGACGTCCGTGCCTTGACGCAGGACTCGCTGCTGGCGGCGACCGGCGTGGTCCCGCAAGAGTCGATCCTGTTCTCCGGGACGGTTCGCGACAACATTCGTTACGGGAAGCCGGACGCCAGCGACGACGAGGTGGTGGCAGCGGCCCAGGCCGCGCAGGCCCACGAGTTCATCGCGCGGCTCCCCCAAGGCTACGACGCCCCCGTCGAGCAGCGCGGCGCCAACTTCTCGGGGGGGCAGAAGCAGCGCCTGGCCCTGGCCCGGGCGCTGTTGCTGCGCCCGCGGCTGCTGATCCTCGACGACGCCACCAGCGCCGTCGACGTCGAGACGGAGATCAAGATCCAGGACGCCCTGGCCGCCCGGCGACAGCAGCGAACGACGTTCGTGGTCGCCCAGCGCATCAGCACGGTCCTCAAGGCCGATCAGATCGTGGTCCTCGACAAGGGGCGCGTGGTCGCGCGCGGCACGCACCGCGAGCTGCTGGCGTCGAGCGCCGTGTACCAGGAGATCTACGAATCCCAGCTGGGCAACAAGGCGCCGGCATGACCGCGCAAGCCTCCCCCGGCGCGGGAACCGAGCGGGCGCGCGCCGCCATCCAGCAGCTGGGCCCGCGGCCGTTCGGCAGGATCGAGAAGCCGAAGGACGCGCGGGCCACCCTGCTGCGCCTGGCCTCCTATTTCAGGCCGTTCCGCCTGGCGCTCGCCGGCGTGGCCGGGTGCGTGGTGCTGTACACCCTCCTCAGCCTGGTCAATCCGTACCTGCTGGGCGTCGCGCTCGATCGCTTCGTGGCCCGGCGCGACCCGAATGGCCTGGGGCGCCTCGCCCTGCTGATGCTGGGGGCGGCGCTGCTCAACAACCTGGTCCAGGTGATCGCGAACCGGGTGATGGCCGGCATCTCGCAGCGGGCCTTGAAGGATGTCCGCCGCGAGCTGTTCGACCATCTGCAGGCCCTGCCCCTCTCCTTCTTCGATCAACGCCCCGCGGGCGAGCTGATGAGCCGCCTCACCAACGACATCGACGCCATCAACCAGGCGGTGGCCCAGAACGTCACCTCGCTGCTGGCCAGCGTGCTGTCGATGGCCGGCATCCTGGTGGCGATGTTCGTCCTCGATCGCTGGCTGGCGCTGGCATCGCTGGTGGTGGTCCCGCTGATGTTCTGGTTCACGCGCTTCGTGGCGGTGTACACGCGCCGGGGCTTCAAGGATCTGCAGAAGGCGCTGGGCGAGCTGAACGGCGTGATGGAGGAGGCGATCAGCGGCCAGAAGGTGGTCAAGCTGTTCCGCCGCAGCGACGCCGTGGTGGCGAGCTTTCGCAGCCGCAACGCCGAGGTGTACCGCGCCGGTGTCTACGCGAACACGTACGCGCTGCTGCTGATGCCGCTGACGTCGGTGCTGGGCAACCTGTTCGTCATCGTGCTGGCGGGGTTGGGGGGCTTCCTGGCCCTGGCCGGCCTGGTCAGCGTGGGCGTCATCGCCACGTTCATCAGCTATGGACAGAGCTTCATCAACCCGCTCCGTCAGCTCTCCAACCTCTACAACACGATCCAGGCGGCGCTGGCCGGGGCCGAGCGGGTCTTCCAGATCCTCGACGTCCCGCGCGAGCTCGACGACGCGCCCCAGGCCGCCGCCGTCGCCGCCGTCCGCGGCGACGTCCGCTTCGAACACGTGCGGTTCTCGTACGTCCCCGGCACCCCCGTCATCAAGGACATGTCCTTCGAGGCGGAGCCGGGGCAGGTGGTGGCGCTGGTGGGACCGACCGGCGCCGGCAAGACCACCATCATCAACCTGCTCACCCGCTTCTACGAGCTCGACGGCGGCGCCATCGAGATCGACGGCGTCGACATCCGCGCGCTGCGCAAGGACGACCTGCGCCGCAAGCTGGGCCTGGTGCTGCAAGACACCTATCTGTTCGCGAACAGCGTGCTCGAGAACATCCGCTACGGGCGCCTCGACGCCACCGAAGACGACGTGATGCAGGCGGCGACGCTCGCCGACGCCGACCACTTCATCCGGCAGCTCCCCCAGGGGTACCGGACCGTCCTGTCCGAGCGGGGCGGGAACCTCAGCCAGGGGCAACGGCAGCTGCTCGCCATCGCCCGCACCCTGCTCGCCGATCCCGCGATCCTGATCCTCGACGAAGCGACCAGCAGCATCGACACGCGCACCGAGGCGCGCATCCAGCAGGCGCTGCTGCGCCTCATGAAGGGTCGCACCAGCTTCGTGATCGCCCACCGCCTCAGCACCATCCGCGATGCCCACCAGGTGCTGGTCATCGACGATGGTCGCATCATCGAGCGGGGCACCCACGCGCAGCTGGTGGCCCAGCAAGGGTTCTACCGGCACCTCTACCTGAGCCAGTACAAGGGCGAGGCGACCTGACCAAAGAGTAACGGCGGCTGACGAACCATCTCGTCAGCCGCCGGCCGGAAAGTGATCTCCCGTCAGTTGGTGGCGACGCTGGCGATCGCCGTCAGAGCGGCGCTGAAGTCGTTCGCGCAGATCGGGTAGAAGACGCCGTTCGCTCCAAAACCGTCGACCCATTGGTGAATGCGGACCGCCGGGTCGGCGTACTCGGGATCGGCCGCGGTCGCCTGGACGCACGAGTGGTCGACGACCGGATCCATCTCGCCGCCGGCCGCCGGGTTCGACTGGGCGAACACGCGATACAGCGACTGTCCCGCGCCGTCGGTGGTGGGACCGGCGACGGCGGCCACGAAGACGTCGTTCGGGTCGGCCTTGTAGCTCTTGATGGCAGCGGTGATGGCGGGGATCGTCCCGTACAGATGACCGTGCGTCGGATCGGGAACTCCGGCGGGATTTGTGAAGGGAAAGCTCAACGTCTCCGTCTTCCCCGCGCCGTCCTCGGACACGCAACCGTTCAAGACCACGCCGCCCGTTCCAGGGCCGCTGGCCGTCCGGTACGTCCCCGTCGCGAGGTTGGCCTCCGGGGGAGTCATGCCCAGGTCGAAGCCGTGGGGAGGTGGCTGGCCGCCGCACAGATGACCGAACTCGTTGCAGCGATACGACTGCAGGGCTCCCAGGCCCGAAGGGTCCATGGCCGAGTTGATCCCTGGATCGAGCAGCAACGAATCGTTCGCCACCGAGCAGTCGTCTTCGTTCGTCAGCATGACGATCAAGAGCCGCGCGTCGGCGCGCAGGAACCCGCCGTTGTCGGGGTCCAGCGGATCGGCCGCCTTGGCCAGGGCGGTCAGCACCGCCTTGAACTGACTCTCGAAGCCACAACCGCTGTCGCCGAGCAGCGCCATGCACTGCAGCGCCGGTCCGATGCTCCCGCTGAAGTTTTGAGGATTGGCCGCGGTTCCGTCGCCTGATTTCAGGAACTTCTCACCCATGTTCAACATCGTGCAGTTGCCGCTGCCCGCGCCGCCCGGGCCCTGCTGGAACTTTCCCGCGTCATCGCCTGGATGCACCCCGGAAGCACACTGGTTGACGTTGCCCCAGTCGCCGGCGCCGAGCGAAGACGAGACCACCCCCACGTGCAGATCCCGGTACTGACCGGTGGTGGGATCCTTCAGGCCGTCCAAGAAGTTGGGAAGCTGCGCCGCCAGCTTCGTCTGCAACGGGGCCATCGACGCCGAATCGTCGACCATGAACAGAACGTCGAGCTTGTTCGCGGAGGCTGCGGCTCCTCCACCCGCTCCCGTTCCGTGGGGAAGGCCCCCGTAAGCTCCGCCGGGACCGCTGGTGCCCCCGCTGGCCCCGTAAGAGCCTCCACGGCCGCCCTCGACGCCGCCGCGCCCGTCGTCGCCACCTGGATCGATGGTCGGAAGGTCGCGTCGCCAGCAGCCCCCTCCGAGCGTGACGAGCGCGGTGATCGTCAGGGGAAAAACCATCCTTGCCAGTCGTGATCTCCAGATCGCCATGGGCTGCTCCATTGTTCGAGGGGGACTGCGTCTGGGATGGGAGTGCCTCCCCTCGCTCGAAACGTGGTCAGGAATTTTTCAGCGTCGCGGGCGCCGTCAGGAGAGC
>DASYCK010000284.1:0-1870 GCA_036500205.1 Polyangia bacterium
CGTCGAGCGTCTACGCCAGGCGCGACGGCAAGTGGTGGAGCGTGCTGTACCAGGAAACGCCGATCAAATGATCGGCCGCCGGTCCCTCGCGGGCGCTGCCGGGCTGGCTCTCGCCAGCCCCATCCTCGTCGATACGACGGCTCGCGCACAGGGTCAGCCCGACACGGCGAAGCTGCGCGAGGCGCTGATGGCGCTCGAACGGCAGAGCTGGGACTACATGAAGACCCGAGATCGCTCCGCTTTGCGCCGCTTCCTCGCCGACGACCTGCTGCAGGTCTATGCCGACGGCAGCCGCTACTACAAGAACGACTTCCTCGACTACATGGCGAACTACCGGCTCGACGGCTACGACATCGAGCCGGGCTACGAGGTGCACGTGATCGGCCCGACCGTCGCAGCCCTGGTCTACCGCGTCACCTTTCGCGGCACGCCGCGCTTCGATCTCGCCAAGACCGACAAGGTGCTGGCCACGAGCACCTATGTCCGGCGCGACGGAAAGTGGACGGGCGTGCTTTACCAGGAGACGCCGAGCAGATGACGGCTCCCCTTCTCTCCCTGCGCGGCATCACCAAGCGCTTCGTCCAGCGCGTCGATCTTGCCGGCAAGATCGCCAACGCCTTCGGTGCGGGCGTGCGCGAGACCATCGTGCAGGCGGTGTCCGACGTCGACCTCGATGTCGCCGAGGGCGAGGTGGTGGGGCTGGTGGGCGAATCGGGCTGCGGCAAGAGCACGCTCGGCCGCATCGTCGCCGGCATCATGCCGCAGACCGCCGGCGCCATGGTGTGGCGCGGCCAGGACGTCGCCGCGATGGGGGCTGAGGACAAGCATGCCTGGCAGCTTGCGGTGCAGATGATCTTCCAGGACCCGTTCGCCTCGCTCAATCCGCGCCTGCGGGTCTCGGAGATCGTCGGCGAGGCGCCGCGGGTGCACGGGCTGGTTCCCCGCGGCCGGCAACCCGAATACATCGCCGAGACGCTGACCAAGGTCGGCCTCGATCCCGCCTATGCCAGCCGCTACCCGCATCAGTTCTCCGGGGGCCAGCGCCAGCGCGTCGGTATCGCGCGCGCCTTGGCGGTGAAGCCTGCCTTCATCGTCTGCGACGAGGCGGTGGCGGCGCTCGACGTGTCGATCCAGGCGCAGGTGCTGAACCTGTTCATGGACCTGCGCCAGCAGCTCGGCCTCACCTACCTGTTCATCAGCCACAATCTCGCGGTCGTCGAGCATCTCTCCGACCGCGTCGCGATCATGTATCTCGGCCGACTGGTCGAGATCGCGCCCGCCGACGAGCTGTTCGCGCGCCCCAACCATCCCTACACCCAGGCGCTGCTCGCCGAGGTGCCCAAGCTCGAAGCCAGGCAGCGGACCTACAAGCCGATCGCCGGCGAGCTGCCCTCGCCGCTCGACCCGCCGCCTGGCTGCGCCTTCCACCCGCGCTGCCCCCACGCCTTCGACCGCTGCAAGACCGAGCGCCCCGCCCTCAGGGAAGTCGCCCCCGGCCACGTCAGCGCCTGCCATCTGAACGACAGGTAACCCTCCCCATTCAGATGGGGAGGTGGCGCGGTAATCCGCGACGGTGGGGTCAAGGGCAACGGACTCGGCGGGGCTTCTGACCCCTCCGCCCACGTAGGACGTGGGCACCTCCCCATCTGAATGGGGAGGGGTTCTCCAGCGCACAAAAGAAAACGGCGAGACCAGTTTCCCGGTCTCGCCGCTTCGCACGCACCTTCGTCGAGCGTTCGTCGCACTCGCCGCGGGGCGCGGCTGGCCACAACCCCTTTACGGAGCCGCGAGTGGCCGGTGAATTGCGGGATCCCCGCCCGCCATCACCATCCTCGGGGCACGTCGGGTCCATGCGCATGGACCGTTCGCA
>DASYCK010000285.1:0-10662 GCA_036500205.1 Polyangia bacterium
ATGGGAAGATGAACATTCCCGAGCGCCACAACAAGCTGCCCGACCTGCTGGACGAGGCGCGCTGGGAAGTGGCGTTCATGCTGAAGATGCAGGTCCCCGACGGGCAGCCCAAGGCCGGGATGGTCCACCACAAGGTCCACGACAAGGAATGGACCGCCATCCCGACGCCGCCCCAGAAGGACGCAGAGCCGCGGTTCCTGCAGCCGCCCTCGACGGCCGCCACGTTGAACATGGCCGCCACCGCCGCGCAGGCCGCGCGCGTCTTCGAAAAGACCGACAAGGCGTTCGCCGCCAAGTGCCTGGCGGCGGCCGAGAAGGCCTGGGCGGCCGCGCTGGCCAACCCCGCCGTCTACGCCCCGGCGGGCGGCACGGGCGGCGGCCCCTACGACGACACCAACGTGAGCGACGAGTTCTACTGGGCAGCGGCCGAGCTGTTCATCACCACCAAGAAGGACGTCTACAAGGCCTTCGTGGAGAAGTCTCCCTTCTTCAAGAGGATCCCGGTCGTGCAAGGCGGCGACGGACTGCCGTCGGCGTTCGACTGGGGGAACGTCGCCGCGCTGGGGACGATCTCGCTGGCGCTGGTTCCGAACCTCTTGCCGCCGCAGGAGATCGACGACTGCCGCGTCGCCATCGAGACCGCCGCCGATACGTTCCAGGCGCTGGTCGCCGGCGAGGGGTACCGGCTGCCGTTCAAGCCGGGCGCCAAAGGCTACCCCTGGGGCTCGAGCTCGTTCGTGCTCAACAACGCCATCGTGCTGGCGCTGGCCAATGACTTTTCGGGCGAGGCGAAGTACCGCGACGCCGCCGCCGAGGGGATGAACTACATCCTGGGGCGGAACCCGCTCGACAAGTCCTATGTCACCGGCTACGGCGAGCGGCCGCTCTTGAACCCGCACCACCGCTTCTGGGCCCATGAGGCGAACGCCGCGCTGCCGCCGCCGCCGCCCGGCGTCCTTTCGGGCGGCCCAAACTCCGGCCTGCAGGATCCCTACGTGCAGGCGGCCGGGCTGGCTGGCTGCGCGCCCCAGAGGTGTTACGCCGACGACATCGAGGCTTGGTCGGCCAACGAGGAGGCGATCAACTGGAACGCGCCGCTGGCCTGGGTGACGGCGTACCTCGACGAGAAGGCCGAGGTGAAGGCCAAGCCGGTCCCCAAGTCGAAGCTCGGACCGGCCGCGCCCAAGAAGACCAAGAGCGCCGCCGACGCCCCCGCACCTGCCGCGCCCGTGCCTGGCCCCGCGGCCCCGCCGGCCGAGCCCGCCGCCGCGCCACGACCCGCACCGCCAGCTCCGCCCGCTCCCGCGGCGCCTCCCGCAGCGGCCGGGCCGCGGACGCCGGTCGGTAAGCCGTGATAATCTAGGGTTCTTAGTTTTCCGAGAAGGAGCCTCTATGACCGTTCGTCGTGTCCTCTTTGGTGTCCTCTTTGCTTTGCTCGCCCTCGGCTTCAGCGCCTGCGCGAAACCCAGCGGAATGGAGGGTGGAACCGGCGGGACCACCGGGAGCGGCGGCAGTGGGACCGGCGGCAGCTCCTCGGGCACTGGTGGTTCTGGATCGACCCTGCCTGACTTTCTCAGCCACGGCCCCTATCCGTTCCCGCAGGGAAAGACCTCGGGCTCCTGCATGCTGGCCACGGGCAGCAACCTCGCCCCGGCCACGCAGAACGCCTACACCAGCTGGAGGAACAGCTTCGTGACCTCGAGCGGCGCCCCCTCGGGCGCGCTGCGCGTCCAGGATCCGCAATCGGTCGGCTGCGGCAGCGGCAACCAGACCAACGCCACGGTCTCCGAGGGTATGGGCTATGGGCTGCTGGCGGCGGTGTACATGAACGACCGAACCACGTTCGACCAGCTGCTCGGCTACGTCAACGCGCACGTCGACGCCAACGGGCTCATGAACTGGTGCATCACCTCGGGCGGAAGCACGGCCGGGGCCGGCTCGGCGACCGACGCCGACGAGGACATCGCCTGGTCGCTGCTCATGGCGGCGGCGCAGTGGTCGTCGGTCGACTACTACACCGCCGCGCAGGCGATGATCAGCGCGATGTACGCCCACTCCATCGCCGGCGACGGCACGCTCTCGCCGGGCGACGCCTGGGGCAGCACGACGATCTTCCCCGACTACTTCTCGCCCGCGTACTTCCGCGTGTTCGCCAAGGTGGGAAGCTCGAACTGGGGAGGCGTGATCCTCGACCGCAACTACACGATCCTCGCCAACATCGAGGGGACCAAGGGGCTGGTCCCGAATCAGTCGGACAGCCAGAGCTACACGACCTCGATGAACTACGGCTACGACTCGTGCCGCATGCCCTGGCGCATCGCCATGGACTACTGCTTCAACGGCGAGCAGCGCGCGCTCAGCTACCTGCAGAAAGTTGGACCCTTCTTCGACGGTATCGGCGCCAGCAACATCGGCGACGGCTATACGACGGCCGGGTCGCAGACCCAGGGCAACCACAACATGGCGTTCATCGGGACCGCCGGGACGGCCGGGATGGCCGGCTGGCCGAACCTGCTCAACGGCGCGTTCACCTTCGGCGTCGCCGGCGCGGGCGACAACGCCTACTTCACGAACTCGCTCCGGGTCGTGACGATGCTGATGATGTCGGGGAACCTGCTCGACTACTCACAGCAGTAATATCCGACGGCGCACCTCGATGGCTCGAGCGGCTGGGGGCGGATCGCTCGCACCCGCAGGTCACCAGACGCGCCGGATCGGGTAACCGTCGAGGGCCGCGTCGGCGGACACGACATCCATCTTCTCAATCATGGCCTGGCAGACGAGCAGACGATCGAACGGATCGCGGTGGTGCAAGGGAAGACGCTCGACCGCGGCGGCGTGCTCGCGACGGACTTCGAGCAACGCGATCCCGTTGTTCACGGCGCCCTCGTCGATCACCGTGTCGAGCGAGACCGCGAGCGTCAGCTTGCCGAGGGACGCCTTGATCGCCGCCTCCCAGATGCTCGCCACGCTGAGGAACTTGTCGTGGGCCGAATCTTCGATGCGGCGTCGGGCGCGCGCCGACAAGCGGTCGTCGCCTGACACGAACCAGAGGAACGCATGGGTATCGACGAGAAGCCGCACCGCTAACGATATGACCCGAAGTCGTCGAGCGGCTCGTCGAAGTCAGCGCGAACGTCGACCTTGCCAGCCAGGCGACCAAAATGGGGCCGAACCTTTGCGCTGGGAATGGCAGTGAGCCGAACCAGGGGGACGTCGCGCCGCGCGATCACCACCTCCTCGCCCCGGAGCGCGGTCTCGATCAGCTCGGAGAGATGGGACTTGGCCTCCGCGAGGTTGACCTGCTTCATGTCCAAAGAGTGACATGACCAACATAGATGGTCAAGTCGCCTCGGCGGGTTGGCCGTTCGCCTCAGGGCGAGGTCATGTCCCAGAAGTTGCCGCTCAACGCCATGAGCGACAGCGTTCCCCACGAAGCGCTGAAGTAGCTGTAGATCCCGGCGTTGCTGACCGCGGCCCCGCTGGTCTGGCCGAGCAGCGAGAAGTAGGCGCTGTCGCGGAAGGTGTCGAACCCGCCTTCCATCGCGCCGACAGCGGCCGGCCCGTAGAAGGCCATCCCTGCCTGGTTGACGCCGAGCCCCGACGACGACGGCGGCATGCCACCGGTCGTTGTGTAGCCGTCTTTGAGCATCGCCACCGACGTCGGCGCCGTCGACGAATAGAACCCCTCGATCTTGTCGAGGTAGTCCTTGGCGTGCTGCTCGCCGTTGAGGCACCAGTCGAGCGCGATCCGGAACGGCGTCCGGCAGGCGTCGTAGCCGAAGTAGGGTCCGGCCTTGGAGTCGACCGAGCTGATCCCGGAGCCGCTCGTGTTGGACCAGTTGGGGACCAGGCCGTCGCTGCCGGTCGCCGCGGCCAGGATCGTGTAGCTCTCGTTGAGGACGTCCACCCAGGCGTTGTTGCCGGTCACGCGGGCGAACACCCGGTAGTACGAGGGGGCGAAGTACGAGGGGTCGACCTCGGAGGCGTTGTTGAACATGTCGCCCCCCTCGAGCACGTTGCCGCTCACCTCGTGCGACATGATGGCGTTGGCCATGCTCGTGCCGGCGCTGGTGTAACTCCCGTCCGACCACTGCACGCCGGCCATGAGCAGCGCGTAGGCCATGTCCTCGTCGGCGTCGGTGGCGCTGCCGTTGCCCGCGGACGAGCCGTTCGAGTTGTAGTGCCAGGTCATGAGCCCGTTTCCGTCCAGGTGCGCCTTGCCGTAGCCCCAGACGGCGTCGAACAGGCCCTTGTCGTTCATGAAGACGCCGATCAGCATCCCGTAGCCGATCCCCTCGGAGACCGTGTCGTTGGCCTGGTCGGGACGCATGATCCGGCCGGTCGAGGTGTCGAAGAACTTCGACTTCCAGTTCTGGTACGCGGTCTCGACCGGGTCGGTGTTGTACTTCGGCCAGTTGCAGCTCGGGTAGGCGTGCCCCTGGGGGTAGGGGTACATCGCGTTGCCGCTGGCGGAGTTCTGGCCGTAGGTGGACGGGTCCTTCATGGTCGGTCCGCTCGAGCTGCTCCCCCCGGTCCCCGTGCCCCCGCCGGTACCACCGTCCTGCGCGGGCGAGGCCCAACAACCAAAGAGTGAGAGGCCGCACACAAAGGAAACGAGACGAAATTGGTGCATCGCCGGAGCTCCTAGTCTATTTCGGGAGGCCGTCGGGGTCTTGACGGCCCTTGGGTCGGAGAAGATACTACACCCTCCGAATTTCGAGGATTTAAACCCCCTGGTACACGTGAGGACTTACCCAATGAAGAAACTTTCTCTCTGTGCATTCGCAATCTTGGCGGCGACCACCCTCGCCTGCAGCTCGAACCCGTCCCCCGGCAAGGGCGACGGCGGTGGCACCACCGGCGGCATGGTGCTCATGCCGGACATGAACGGGTTCATGAGCGGCACCGTCGCCGGTGTCACGGGTGCCTGGTACTCGTACGGCGACTCGTACAATACCGCCAACGCCAACAACCTCGGCGACTGCCAGACCGGCGGCTTCACCGCGGCCCAGTGCTCGGCGGCGACCAGCCCGGCATTCGGCGCGCCGTTCGCCAACACCGGGGGCAAGATGTGCCTCACGGGGACCGCGGCCACCACCATCGCCCCGACCGGCAGCACCACCCCCGCCTACTCGGCAATTTGGGGCGTCGGCATCGGCTTCGACTTCAACAACGCCGGCGTGGGCGACGCGGGCGCCTCGGCGGGCAACGGCAACAAGCTGCCGTGGAACGCCACCACCTACGGCATCACCGGCTTCAAGTTCGACATCAGCGGCGTCCCCCTGGGCGGCAACTTGCGCATCGAGTTCCCCTTCATGGGCCAGACGGGCAACGACGCGCCCTACTGGGGCGGCATGGCCAACAACCTGTCGATCCCCGGCGCGACCGGCACCAGCACCAGCGACGGCACCTACTCGTTCAAGTGGACGGACGTCACCGGCCCGATGTACGCGACCAGCCCGCCGGCGTTCGACCCCAGCATGATCATCTCGGCGCAGTGGCACGTCGTGTCCAACACGAAGGGCCCCGTCACGGTCGACAACATGTGCGTCAGCAACGTCACGCTGACCACCGACTAGACGATCGTCGCGTTCGTGACCGGCCCGTCGGGCCGGTCACAAACGAAAAGGCCGCCCGCGGGGTCCGCAGGCGGCCTTTTTTTGTCTGCCGAACCCGTTCAGACTTCGCAGTCGACGATGACCGTCGCGCCGGCCTTGGCGTAGGGCACCAGGTCGCCGGCGATGGCCTTGCCGTCGACCGTGAGCTTCGGCTCGCCCGACGATCCACTTTGGCCGCTGTTCTTCACGTTGATGCGGTACTCGGCGCCGCGGCACTTGCGGGTGACGGTGAACTTGGCGACCTCGCCGCCCATGCAGGGATGGACGCGTAGCCCCTCGAAGTCGGGGCGGACGCCCAGCAGGTATTGAGAGACGGCCACGAAGTTCCAGGCGGCCGTTCCCGTCAGCCAGGAGTTCTTGGCCTCGCCGTGGCGGACGGCGTCCTTGCCGGCGATCATCTGGGCGTAGACGTAGGGCTCGAGGCGGTGGACCTCGCTCTGCTCCTCGAGGTACGCGGGAGCGATCTTCTTCCAGTAGTCGAAGGCGCGGTCGCCTCGGCCGATGACGGTCTCGGCGATGATCACCCAGGGGTTGTTGTGGCAGAAGATGCCGGCGTTCTCCTTGTAGCCCTGCGGGTAGGAGGAGATCTCGCCCAGCTCGACGTGGTACTCGCTGTACGGCGGGTTGTTGAGGACGATGCCGTACTTGGTGTCGAGCCGCTCCTTGACCGAATCGAGCGCCTTCTTGGCCTGGCCGCCCTCGACGCCCACGCCGGCCATGATGCAGAAGCCCTGCGGCTCGATGAAGATCTGCGACTCCTTGTTTTCTTTACTGCCGACCTTCTTGCCGAAAAAGTCATAGGCGCGCAGGAACCACTCGCCGTCCCACCCGTGCTGCAGGATGGTGTCCGACATCTTCGCAGATTCCGCGCGCGCTTTTCTCGCTTCGTCGGCGAAGCCCAGCTTGTCGGCCAGATATGCGTAGTCGGGCGCCACGCCGACGAACATGCCGGCGATGAACACCGACTCCGCCGTGCGCCCGGTGCGATTGCCCGTCGTCTGGAACGACTCGTCGGGCGTCTCCGAGAAGCAGTTGAGGTTGAGGCAGTCGTTCCAGTCGGCGCGTCCGATGAGCGGCAACCCGTGCGGCCCCAGGTTGTTGAGCGTGTAGTTGAACGAGCGCTTCAGGTGCTCGAACAGCGTCGTCTTGCTCTTGGGATCGTTGTCGAACGGCACCTGCTCGTCGAGGATGCTGTAGTCGCCCGTCTCGCGGATGTAGGCGGCCACGCCGAAGATCAGCCAGAGCGGATCGTCGTTGAAGCCGCTGCCGACGTCGTTGTTGCCGCGCTTGGTGAGCGGCTGGTACTGGTGGTAGGCGCTGCCGTCGGGGAACTGCGTCGAGGCGATGTCGATGATCCGCTCGCGCGCCCGCTCGGGCACCAGGTGCACGAAGCCGAGCAGGTCCTGGTTCGAGTCGCGGAACCCCATGCCGCGGCCGATCCCCGTCTCGAAGTACGAGGCGCTGCGCGACATGTTGAAGGTCACCATGCACTGGTAGGGATTCCAGATGTTGACCGTCCGGTTCAGCTTTTCGTCGCCCGATTCGATCGAATAGTTCGAGAGCAACCGCGACCAATGCGCGGCGAGCTGCTTCATCGCCGCGTCGACCTGTTCCGAGGTCGAGAACTTCTCGATCAGCGCGTGCGCCGGCTTCTTGTTGATGACGCCCGGCTTCTCCCATTTGTCTTCCCGCGCGACCTCGACGTAGCCGAGGGTGAAGACGAAGGTCTTCTCCTCGCCGGGGGCGAGCTCGACGTCGAGCCCGTGCGAGGCGATGGGCGCCCAGCCGCTGGCGACGGACTTCGTCGACTGGCCCTTGAGCGCCACATCGGGCGCGCTCCAGTCGTTGTAGAGGCCGAAGAACGTCTCCCGGTCGGTGTCGAACCCGGCCACGGGCGCGTTGACGTTGTAAAACGCGTAGTGGTCGCGCCGCTCGCGGTACTCGGTCTTGTGATAGATGGTGCTGCCGCCGCGCTCGACCTCGACCTCGCCGGTCGAGAAGTTGCGCTGGTAGTTGGTCATGTCGTCGTAGGCGTTCCAGAGGCACCACTCGATGAAGGAGAAGACCTTCAGCGACTTCGGGCCGGCGCTGGTGTTCTTGAGCTTGAGCTCGTGCACCTCGGCGGTGTGCCCTTGCGGCACGAACATGAGCAGCGAGGCGCGGACGCCCTTGCGCTCGCCGGTGATGCGCGTGTAGCCGAGGCCGTGCCGGCACTCGAAGCTGTCGAGCGCGGCCTTGGTGGGCGCGTAGCTGGGGTTCCAGACGTCGCCGCCGTCGTTGATGTAGAAGTAGCGCCCGCCCACGTCGGTGGGGACGTTGTTGTAGCGGTAGCGCATGAGGCGCCGCAGGCGCGCATCACGGTAGAAGCAGTAGCCGCCGGCGCGGTGCGAGACCAGCGCGAAGAAGTTCTCCGACCCGAGGTAGTTGATCCACGGATAGGGGGTCTTCGGCGTGGTGATGACGTATTCGCGGGCCTTGTCGTCGAAATATCCAAAACGCATCGCTGGTTCCTCTTTTTTCCTTTTACGTCTCGAACGAACAACCGGCCGTCACCTCCCCAACGGGCGGCAACGGCCGGCGGTCTCTCGGCGCGAGTCTACTCGCAGATGAACTTCAGGTCGTCGACGTAGATGTCGTAGTTGGCGCGGGGGACTTTGACCTGGAACTGGACGCCGTAGATCTTGGAGGGCGTGATCTTGGGCTTGTGCGGCGCGCCCCAGTCCGGCTCCTGCTTCATCTTCCCCCAGAGGTAGGAGTACTGCTTCCACTCCGTCGTCAGGTTCAGATCGGCCCCGAAGTCGTTGAAGCACTCGGTGCACACCCCGCCCTGCGGGTCCGTGTTCGCGTCCGGGATCTTGAGCCGCACCTTCCCCGACGACTCCGGGCTCCCCTTCTTGGCCCAAAAGGAGATCCCCGCGTACTTCGAGGCGTCGTAGGCGTCCTTGGGGTCGACCAGGTTGGTTCCCATCCCCGCGAACACCACCGACCCCGTCCCGATCGTCCCGTGGAACCGCGCCGCGTACTGCGAGGCGTGGCCCCCCTCGCTCATCGCGAAGGTGCCGCCCTCCTCGCCCGCCGTCGGGTCGACCGTCGTCGTCCCGTGGTCCTTGAACGTGTACCAGTAGCCGCCTCGGTTGTCGTTCGGCAGGTTCTGGTTGTTTCCGTCCTCGCCGTCGTCGATGAGCCCGTTCGGCCCGCAGTCCTTTCCGACTTGCGGCCCGGCCGCCGCGGCCGTCCCGCCGCCGCCGATCGACGCCGCCGACCCCGGCGCCACCTGCGGCTGCGTCGCCGACTTATCGGGGATCACGCACCCCAGCGCCAACATCGTGCCGCCGGCCAGCAGCAGAACCGCTCGTTTCGTTTCGCTCTTCATCGTCATCCTCGATTTCGTCTCGTTAGAGCCGCCGTTAGAACCAGATGATCGCCGCGATCTGCGCGGCGTTCTTGTCCACCCCCAGCCCGGCCCCGCCCGGCTGGTTGTTGTAGGGGAACATCCCGCCGATGCTGCCGGGCTGCGCGTATCCGCTCCCGTAGAAGTATCGCGAGTACTGCAACATCACCTGCTCGTGCGTCACGAACGCCGTCCGGAAGATGATGCGCGGCGAAATCACCGAGAACGACTGCTTGCTGTCGTCCGTGTTCGGCTCCACCACGTCGAACCGCGCCCCCAACCCCAGCCAGGACAGCGGCGTGTACGTCCACTCCGTCCCGAACTTGAGCTTGTTCATCTTGTACCCCATCGCCAGCGGGTCCACGTGGTTGTACATCCCGAACACCGTCCCGATGATGTCCACCCCGTCCCCCCAGAACGCCTGCGGGTAGTGGAACAGCTGCCCGAAGCTGAAGCTGTACTGAAACTCCACGCTGTCGATCGTCCCCGTCACCTCGTCCACCGCGCCCGGCGCGCCGAAATAGTTGTCGTGCAGCTGCCACCCGCCGAACGAGTGCAACACCTCGATCGCGTCCGCCAGGTAGATGGCGTTCTGCGCCGACAGGTGCGAGTACCCGATGTACCCGTCGCCGAACACCCCGCCCAGGAGCTTCACGTCCCCGCCGTAGATGTGCAGGTACGGCTTCGCCTGCCCCGGCGGCCGCCCGTCCGTCCCGAACGCCGCACCCTCGTACGCCGTCGACGCCTCGTTGTCGTTCGCGAACACGTCGATGTAGTGCAGCCCCCCGATCACCATCTTCTTCCACGAGAAACCCAGGTGCCCCGTCAGCACGAACGTCGACTCCTGCGCCCGCGGCCCCGGGAACGGCTCCCATGCCGGCAGATCCTGCAGCGCCGTCCCGTTCGTCGCTCCCGACGTGCCGGGAGTCGTGATGTTCGCAGACGACGCCCCCAGCGGCCGGCCGTAGAACGGGATCGGCTCCAGCTTCGCCCCGAACGACTCCTCCAACTGAAACGTGACGTCCTCCACGTCGTATCCCACGTTCACCGTCTCTCCCGCCACGTGCGTCCGCCCGAACAGGTACGTCTCGTACCGGCCCGCGTCGTATCGCCCCGCCGCCCCGTACCGGTTCGTGTAAGCACCCGCGATCAGATCCAGGTGCAGGTTCTCGACGTTCGCCAGCTCCGGATACGACATCTGCAGGAACGCCTCGTTGATGCCGAGGTTCGACTCCAGCCGCCGGTACCCCGAGTCCGTGACGTTGTACGACGCGATCTGCACCGTCGCCTTCACCCGATCGTTGCCGTAGTGAAAGTTGAGCTCGGTCCACGGCGCCACGAAGCTGTTCGTGTACCGCCAGTCGATGTAGTTCGCGTCCGGCACCAGCGGCGGCGTCCGCAGCTGCGTCCCGGCGTCCGGCAACGGGTTACCCATCGCGTCCACCGGGTGCGTCGTCGGCGGCCCCCACGAGAACCGCATCGGCGCCCGGAAGTACCCCGTCACGTCGAACTTCCACTCCCCCGTCGCAGGCTCCTCCGACGCCGCAGCCGCCACCGGCGCCGACGTCGCCACCAGCCCGCTCGCCTGCACCGCCTCGGGATTCAGCCCCAGGCTCCCCCCTCCACCGGCCGCCTTCTTCTTCGCCGGTG
>DASYCK010000286.1:0-22554 GCA_036500205.1 Polyangia bacterium
GCACTTCACCACGTTGCAGATGTAGACATCCTCGCGCCGGTAGCCCATCGCCTCGATCATCTTGTTCAGCAGCTGGCCGGCCTTGCCCACGAACGGCTCCCCCTGCGCGTCCTCGTCGGCGCCCGGAGCTTCTCCGACGAAGACCAGGTGCGCCTCGGGGTTGCCCACGCCGAAGACGATGTTGGTTCGCCCCTGCGAGAGCTTGCAGCGCTGGCAGTCGCCCAGCTCCTCGCGCGCCAGCTGTAACCCGGCCGCTCCCGTGGGACGCGTCGTGGTCGCGTCGTCATCGACGGAGGGAACGACCACCTTCGCCGTCGGCGCGACGACGGCCAGGCTGCGGCGGCTCTTCCCCGTGGGGACGCCGGCCAGCCCCGAGCGCGAGCGCAGCGCCAGGTTCGTGCGCACGCGCGCTGCCAGGCTGCGCAGCTCGTCGCTATCGTCGGACATTTGCGCCCCGGGCGGACGTCTCGACGACGCTGGTCCGCACCAGCGCGTCCGCGCCGAGCGACGTGTAGAACGTCACCAGCGTATCGGTCATGTCGCCCGCGCTCCGCGCCGCCTCGGACTGTCCTGTCCTGCGCTCGAGCTCGGCCCGGATGGCGCGATACGCGTCGAGAAAGCGTGCCTCGGTCGAGATGACGTAGGCCCGCCCCAGCAGCGCCGCCACGCTGCCGTTCCAGCAGGTCTCGTCTCGCCCGCGCTTCACGAACCCGGGCGGGATGGCGCGCGCCACCCGCTCCCGCAGCCAGGCCCCCACGAACGGGGTGTTCCCTTCACTCGCCACGATGGCGAGCACGCGCATCGCCGTCGTCGACGAGAAATCGAACAGCGTCCCGGCCGTCTCCGGCTCGGTGGCGAACACGGGCGGGGCCTTCATGCCGAACGCCCGCTCGACGAAGCGCCGCCCCGCCGCCAGCAGCCCGCGATCCTCGACCGCGCGCGCGTACTCGATCAGGTTCCAGGCGAGAAAACCCGGATCCTGGAAGTCGCGTCCCGACAGATCCTCCAGCTCGCCCAGGTGGGCGGCCAGCACCCGGGCCGCCCCGGCGACCAGCTCGGAGCGCGCGTCGTCTCCGCCCCCGCCCTCGAGGGGCAGCTCGGCCACGGCCGCTCGCAGCACCATCGCGCAGTCGTAGGCCGCCTCGTCGCTGGCCGCGGGCCCGATGGCCTCGGGAACGAACGAACGCCACACCTTCTGGATGAACGACCACCCCGCCGCGCGGTGGGGGGCGAAGCGCCGCTGCTCCGACAGGCTCTGATGACGAGCCCAGACCCAGATCGACGCCAGCGTCCCGTGGAAGTCCGCGTCCGTCGAGCCCGGCCACGGCCCGACGTTGCCCTTCAACAGCGAGCCGGGCGGCGCGCCCGCCCCGCCGCCCCCCACCTGGCGCAACGCCAGGCTGGAGGCCGCGCGTTCGAAGTGCATCAGCGCCTGCGCGCCGTAGTTCTTCAGAATCGGATCAGCCACGGCGCCCTCGCCCGCGCGCGCCGATCGCGATCACCGGTCTCATCACCGTGGCGCGCCGGGTGCGGCGCGCCGGCTCGGTGCGCGGACCGACGTCGCGAAGCTTGGGCGCCAGCCGGTCCCACAGGGCGTCCGCGAGGTCGGTCTTGGGCGCGCGTGGCAGCGACTCCTGCGCGCCGTCCGCGAACAGCAGGGTCACGGCGTTGTCGTCGCCCCCGAAGCCGATGCCCGGCGCCCCGACGTCGTTCAGCACCACGGCGTCACAACCCTTGTCGACGAGCTTGGCCCGGGCCCGGGAGAGCTGCGCCGCCCCGTCGCCGCCCGTCTCGGCGGCGAAGCCGATCAGCAGCGGCCGCCCCCCCACGCGGGCGCGGCCCAGCTCGGCCAGCAGGTCCGGGTTCGCCACGAGGGCGAGTTCACGAAGCGCCTCCGCGGGGCGGGCGCGCCGCGACAGCTTCCCCGGGGCCCGCGACACGGGACGAAAGTCGCCCACTGCTGCCGCCATCACGATGGCGTCCGCCCCCGGAACCGCCGCCGCCAGGGCCGCGCGCATCTGCTCGGCCGTCTCGACGTCGCGCCGGGTGATCCCCGCGCCGATGGGCGTCGCCAGCGCGACCGGACCCGCGATCAAGGTGACCTCGGCGCCCCGGCGGGCAGCAGCCGCGGCCAGCGCGAAGCCCATCTTTCCCGACGATCGGTTACCGATGAAGCGCACGTCGTCGATTGGCTCGAACGTCGGCCCCGCCGTCACGACGATCTTGCGCCCCAGGAGATCTTGAGGCGTCAATCGCGTTGGCGCGTGCGAGCTTGGCTCGTACGCGCCGTCCCGCGGGAGATTCAAAGGACCCTCCGAGGGTCCTTTGACAAACAGACGCTCGGCCGCGGCCAGGATCTCGGTCGGGTCGATCAACCGCCCCTCACCCACCCAGCCGCAGGCCAGCTCGCCCGCGTCGGGACCGACGGTCCGGAAGCGCCCCAGGGCCACCAGCTTGCCCAGGTTCTGCTGGGTCAGAGGGTTCCCCCACATGTTGACGTTCATGGCCGGAGCCAGCAGGACCGGCGCGCGGCTGGCCAGGATCACGGCGCCCAGCAGATCGTCGGCCCGCCCCCCGGCCAGCCGGGCGATGGTGTCGGCGGTGGCCGGCGCGACCACGATCACGTCGGCCTCGTCGCCGAGCTGGATGTGGCCGATTCCCCCGTCCCCTTCCCCTTCGGCGCCGCCCGGTGTCTCGGCGAACAGGTCGTCGGCCACCGGCGCGCCCGACAGCGTCTGCATCGTGAGGGGACCGATGAACCGCTTGGCGGCGTCGGTCATCACGACCCTGACGCGCGCTCCGGACTTCACGAGCAGGCGGCAAAGCTCTGCTGCTTTGTACGCCGCGATACCGCCCGTGACACCCAAGACGACGTTCTTTTTGGCGAGACCTGACATTTGTGAAGCGACCAAACTTACCTCAATCCAACCGATAAGGCGCCCGATAAGGCGTCGTCACCCGGGCAGCGGCTCCGTTCGTCCGCCAAGATTTCTCTCCCGGGCGGCTCTGGCCCCCCCGGCCGTCGGCTCGACAGCCCGGAAAGTGTCCAAGTCCCGGTCTAAACGGTATAAGTTCACCCCGTGTCCACGGCTGAATTCCCTCGACGATTCGGCTCTTACGTGCTGCTCAAGCCGCTGGCGCGCGGGGGCATGGGCGAGCTGGACCTGGCCGTCACCGGCGGTCAGGGGATGGAAAAGCTGTGCGTCATCAAGCGCGTGCTGCCACATCTGCTCGCCTCCGAGAGCGTGCAGCGCTTTCGCGAGGAGGCCATGGTGGTGGTGCGGCTGTCGCACGGGAACCTGGTCGGCGTGCTCGACGCCGGCAAGGAGAACGGCGTGGACAGCGGTCAGTTCTACCTGGCGATGGACTTCGTCGAGGGGAAGGATCTGCTGGCGACCTGGAACCAGTGCGCCGCCAAGCGGGTGGCGTTTCCCGTCGAGATCGCCGCCTACGTGATCAAGGAGCTGTCGCGCGGGCTCGCGTATGCCCACGCCTATCGGGACCTGCACCTGGTCCACCGCGACATCTCGCCGGCCAACGTGCTGCTTTCATACAGCGGCGAGGTCAAGCTGACCGACTTCGGCCTGGCCACCTCGAAGCTGAAGGAACAGCGGACCGCCCCCGGGATCATCTACGGCAAGCTGGCCTACCTGTCGCCCGAGCAGGCGCGGGGCGACGCGCTCGATCAGCGCACCGACCTCTACGCGGCGGGGATCCTGCTGTGGGAGATGCTGACGGGCCAGCAGCTGTTCCCCTTGCGCACCGACAAGCCGCTCCGCGCCAACGAGGAGGCGCCGGCCGGGAACCCCACCCTCGATGCGCTCGAGCGGCTGCGCCACCCCACCATCGCCGCTCCCTCGACCTTGACGGGGCGGGTGCCGCCGGAGCTGGAGGCGATCACGCTGAAGGCGCTCTCCATCAACCCGAACGAGCGCTATCAGACCGGCGAGGAGCTGCGCTCCGACCTCGGGTCGTTCCTGGCGCGCAACGCCCCCGAGACCGACGCCGCCACCCTGGCCACGTTCATGACGACGCTGTTCCGGGACGAGATCGAGTCCGAGCGCCGCGAGCGGGACGAGCTGCTCCTCGACGCGTCGGCGCTGCTGTCGGGCACGTTCACCACCCTGCGCGACGAGACGACCGACGGCGCGCGCCAGCGACCCAAGCTGCCGCCTCGCACGGAGGACAGCCGCGAGCGCGCCGCGCCGGCCGGGTCCGGCGGGCGGACGGCGGACGAGAACCAGGGCGACCCCGATGACCGGCGAGTGGGCACCACGCTGGGAGACCGCTACCTGCTGCGCCGCCTGTGCGGCGAGGGGGCCATGGGCCGGGTGTACGAGGCGCATCACATCGAGATCGGCCGCCGCGTCGCCATCAAGATCCTCCACTCGACGTTCCGGCACACGCCCGACGTGGTGGAGCGCTTTCGCCGCGAGGCGCGCGCCGCCTCGAAGATCGGCCATCCCAACATCGTCGACGTGACCGACTCGGGGACCACGCCCGACGGCGCGTTCTTCTTCGTGATGGAGTTCCTCGACGGCAGCGATCTCGAGCAGCTCATTCGCCGCGAGGGGGCGCTGCCCATCGAGCGGGCCCTGCTGATCGCGGCGCAGGTGTGCCGCGCCCTCACGGCGGCGCACGCCGCGGGGATCATTCACCGCGATCTCAAGCCGGCGAACGTCATGCTCGTCCGTCAGCGAGACGAGGAGGACTTCGTCAAGGTGCTCGACTTCGGGATCTCGAAGCAGAGCGACCTCGACTCCGGCGCCAGCGCGCGGGCCATGGGGCTGACCCGCCCCGACGTCGCCGTGGGGACCCCCATCTACATGGCGCCCGAGCAGGCGGCCGGACACCCCGCCGACGCGCGCACCGACGTCTATGCCGTGGGCGAGCTGCTGTTCGAGATGCTCACCGGCAAGGCCGCGTTCTCGGGCACCGACGTGATGGTCGTCTTCAACAAGAAGGCGAACGTCGAGCCGCCGCCGCTCCGCATGTTGCGTCCCGAGACGCCGGTCGACCTCGAGGCGATGCTGCTGCGCGCGATGTCGCGGCAGCCCGATCTTCGCTACCCGACGATGAACGCCCTGAAGGACGACATCATGCGCTGCCTGGCCCATCTCGAGGCAGCGCCGCCGGTGCTGGGGCGCATCCCCTCGCCGGCCGCCGCCGGAACGACCGGCACGATCACCGCCCCGACCCACTGGACGCGCCCGTCGTCCCGCACGCTGTGGATCGTCGGCGCGGGCTTGGTGGTCGGACTGGGAGCGGCGGCGTTCTTCGTGGTGGGACGAAGCAGCGAGCCCCCCGCGCGCGCCCCGCAAGCCGTGGTCATGGCGGAGAAGCCGCCGGCCACGCCGCCACCGACCCATCCAGCGCCCCCCGTTCCCGCGGCGCCGCCGGACCGAGAGGCCGAGACCGTCGAGCCTGCGCACGGGGCGCCGAGCCACGCGAAAGCGTCGGCGCGCCTGTCGCCTTCCACTTCCACGCACGGCCGTTCACTGAAGGGCGCCGCGCCCGGGCCCGCCGAGCGCGGTCCCGATCGCGTGGTGGGCGCCGATCTCGCCGCCCAGGGACGGGTGGCGTTCGCCAAGGGGGACTTCCCCGCGTCGATCCGTCTCGGCCGCTCCGCGATCGTCTCGGGGGCCGCGCTCGAGGGGAACCTGCTGCTGGGGGACGCCTTCTACAAGATGAGCCGGTTCGCGGACGCCCTGCGGGCCTATGACGCCGCGACGGCGGTGGCGCCGTCGAACGCCCAGGCGCAGCGTGGCCACGAGCTGGCGGTCCGCGGCCTGCACGCCGCCCCCTGAGGTGCCACCGCCGCCATCGGTGCTAGGCTTTCCGTTCTCGTGCGCAGCGACGACGAACTGATGGCGAGCTACCTGGCCGGTGACACCGGCGCGTTCGACGAGCTGTTTCGTCGCTACGCCCTGCCGCTGCTGCGCTCGTTGCGGCGGCGCCTCGGCGCCGAGGACGCCAGCGACGTCGTTCAGCAGACGTTCCTTCAGCTTCACCGCTGCCGCTTCGACTATCAGCCGGGCGGCGGGATCCGCCCCTGGATCTACACGATCGCGTTCAACCTGCAGCGCCGCTACGCGCGCCAGGCGCATCCGCAGGAGCTGTTCGTCGACGATGGTCCGGGCAGCATCGAGACCGCCGCGGTCTGGCCGACGGACGGCGTGGCGATCCAGTCGGTCCGCTCCGCCGTGGCCCGCCTGCCGCGCGAGCAGCAGCGGGTGATCGCGCTGCACTGGTTCGAGGGGCTCCCCTTCGATCAGGTGGCGACCGCCGTGGGGGCCAGCCTGAGCGCGGTCAAGGTGCGCGCCCACCGCGGCTACATCGCGCTTCGCAAGATCTTCGAGAGCGACGACGATGTCTGATGCCGGCTTTCCCTCCGCCTCGCCGCCACCGCGGGTCACGCCGGTCGACGAAGTCGAGAAGCTGCTGACGGGGACCCACGAACGAATCAAGGCCGACCGGGGCCCCCTCGCCTGGCTGCGCTGCCGGCCCACCTCTCAGCGGTTCGCCTTCGTGCTGTTGACGTTGGCGGCGTTGCTGGCCGTGATCCCCTGGCGGTTCCAGCGGCCCGACTTCTCCACCTACCCGCCGTTGCGCATGGCGCTGACCTTTTCGGCGTACCTGTTCGCGCTCGCGCTCTCGATCCGCGAGCTGGTGCGCCCGCTGTACACGGCGCGCGGCCGCGTCGAGGTGTTCGTGCTGGCCACGGCCGCGCTGCCGCTGCTGCTGGCGACGTTGCCACCCGCCTACCGCACCGAGAACCTCTCGACGGTGGGCCACGGTCACGACTGCATCGCGGTCGGCATGCTGGCCGGGTTCCTGGCGATGCTGGTGGTGCGCGCCGTCGATCGGGCGCCGCGCGTCGGCACGGGGCAGGCGCTGCTGCTCGGCAGCAGCGCGGGTCTGTTCGCGAACCTGGTGCTGCTCCTGCATTGCCCGATCGATCGCCCCTCGCACCTGCTGGTCACGCACGCGTTCCTCGGCGTGGCTCTGGCGGCGCTGTTCCGCGTGATCGGTCCGTCGGCGCCGCGCCCCCTCCCGATGTGACCGGACCTCCGGGCGCTCAGATCGCCGTGCAGCGATCGAGCGTCACGCTCTCGGTCACGCCGTCGATCGTGACGTCGGCGTCACCGCACCCCATGAGCGTCATCGTCGCCTCCTTGCCGTCGTGCTTCCCCCCGGAGACGCTGCCGGACAGGCTGCCCGAGACTGCGCAGGTGCACTGGGCCGACCAGGCGAGGTTGCTGGGCGTCAGGGTGACCGCGTAACCGGCCAGGTGGTGGGTGATCTTCAGGGCGCCCGACACGATCACCAGATCGGCGCGCGAGCTGCCGGTGAGCTCGATCGGCGTGGTGGTCTCGGTGCTGATGTCGAACAGCGTCCGCCCGCCCGCCCCCTTGAGCACGCGCTCCATGCCGCCCACCGTGTATTCGAAGCCGGAAGACGTCCGGGTCAACGTCTGTCCACCTGCGGGGGCGCTGACCGTCAGCGTCCCCCCGTAGAGCCCCGTCAGCGTGAAGTCCCCCGTGCGCGTGACGGCGTCGCCGGGCGACGCCAGCGCGCACAGTGGGTTGCTCGAGAACGCCAGGGACACCGCACCGTCCAGGGTCGCCAGCCCGATGCTGCAGGCGCTGAAGGTGCGGATGCGCGTCCCGGCGTCGCAGGCCGAGAAGTGGAAGTCGGCACAGGCGGCCGCTTGCGCCGAGGGGAACACGCTGTCGATGGCGCGACGCCACAGGGGACCGCGCAGCTCGTCGGGCGTCCGCAAGATGGGCAGCGCGGGGAGCATCGCCGTCGCCATCCCCCCCTGGTTCGCCTCGTCGACGCTGGCCATCACCTCGCCGACCGCCGAGCCGATCTGCGAGGCGTCATCGTCGTCCGCCTTGCGGCAACCGGCGGCGGCGGCCGCGACCATCGCCGAGATCAGGACCGTCGACTGCAAAGTGCCCAGCTTGAACATGGTGCTCTCCTTTTCGGGGCGGACCCCGCGCGTGTCATCGGAAGGAACTGAATCGGAAGAACGGAACCGACGGTTGAGCGTCCCCGTCATCCGTCATCCGCTTCCGCTTCCGCTTCGACACCACAGACCGGGCAAAGCTGAAACTCCGTGACTTCGCTCACCCCGGCGCGCCCCGAGGTGGCGCGGCTTCAGCTGTCGCCGCTGTAGATCTTGGCGGCGGCCATGTGGTTGAACCGGTGCCAGCGGACGTGCAGGCGCGACAGCTGAAACAGCAGGTCCTCCGCCGCCGTCTCCCTGGTCTCCACCGCGGCCTTCTCGGCCAGCTCGAGGATCCGTTCGCGCGCGTCGTTCGGGTGGAACAGGAACGTCTTTCCGAACACCACCGTATCGCCGTCCCAGACGAGCCGCGCCTCGAACAGCGCCCCTGGCTCGAAGCCGGCGGTGCTGCGTCGCTCGGTCACCAGGAAGCGGGCCCCGCCCAGCAGGTCGTCGATCTCGACCTCGTTGCCGGTCACGGTGATGATCTCGAACAGGCTGCGGTGACTGGTGGCCAGGCGAACGGCGGCCCGTCGCTCGTCCCCGGTGAACCCGGGATCGTGGCCGGTGGCGACCCGCGCCGCCGGGGAGGGACCGTCGCGAAAGCCACGCTCGATGATGTACCACTCGAGGAAGGCCGCCATGCGACCCTCGAACAGATCGCCGTCGTCGTCGAAGACCTTCCCGGCCTTCTCGAAGTAGGCGTCGCGCGCCCGGATCGTCTCCAGCTTGTTCTCGCCCTCGGCGAACCGGGTGGCCAGTCGCTCGACCAGCGACCAGATCGTGACCGCCGCCGGTTCGCTGGGAACGCTAGCGCCGTCGCTCATCCATCAACTTCGTGAAACGCCCGAACAGGTAGCATGAGTCGTTCGGTCCCGGCGACGCCTCGGGGTGATACTGAACGCTGAACACCGGCAGGCTGTCGTGGCGCATCCCCTCGACGGTCTTGTCGTTCAGGCTGACGTGGGTGAGGACCGCCCTCCCCTCCATCGAGCCGACGTCGACGGCGAAGCCGTGGTTCTGCGAGGTGATCTCCACCTTGCGCGTTCCGAGATCCATCACCGGGTGGTTGGCGCCGTGATGGCCGAACTTCAGCTTGTAGGTCTTGCCGCCCAGCGCCTGACCGAGGATCTGATGGCCCAGGCAGATGCCGAACAGCGGCAGCTTCGACGCCACCAGCTCGCGCGCCGCCTCCACCGTGTAGGGCAGCGCGGCCGGATCGCCGGGGCCGTTCGACAGGAAGATGCCGTCCGGCTCGTGCGCCAGCGCCTCCTTCGCCGTGGTCGACGCCGGCACGACGGTGACCCGACAGCCGCTCGAGCGCAGGTGGCGCAGGATGCCGCGCTTGATCCCGTAGTCGTAGGCCACCACGTGATGGCGAATGGGAGGCTTGTCGGCGAACGGATCGCCGACGCCTGCCTCCAGGCCCGCGCCCTTCCACAGCGGTTCGTCCCAGCCGTACGGCTTCGCGGCGGTCACCTCGCGCACCAGATCGCGACCGTCGAGCTCGGGATGCCGTCCCGCCGCCGCCACCGCGCCGGCCGGATCGGCGACGTTGCGCGTGATGACCGCGCGCTGCGCGCCGGTCTCGCGGAGACGCCGGGTGATGGCCCGGGTGTCGATCCCGGCGATCGCGGGGATGCCGTGGCTGGCCAGGAACGCATCGAGGCTCGTCTCGGCGCGCCAGCTCGAGACGATGGGCGAGAGCTCGCGCACCACGAAACCGGCGCACCAGGGGCGCGCCGATTCGAAGTCGACAGGGTTGACGCCGACGTTGCCGATCTCGGGAGCGGTCATGGTGATGATCTGGCCGCGATACGACGGATCGGTCAGCACCTCTTGGTAGCCGGTGATGGCGGTGTTGAAGACGATCTCGCCCGCCGAATCGCCGGTCGCGCCGAAGCCCCAGCCCCGATAGACCGTGCCGTCTTCCATCGCCAGCAGCGCCGGCGTCTTCCCGATGTCAGCCAAAACGCTTCTCCTCCGCGAAAACGATGTTGCCGCCCACGATGGTCAGCATCGCACGCCCACGCGCCGCGCGCCCGCCAAATGGCGTGTTCTTGGAGCGGGACTGAAGGGCGACCGCGTCGACCGTCCAGGCGTACTCGGGATCGATGACCGTCACGTCGGCCACGTCACCCGCCGCCAGCGAGCCACCGGGCAGGCCCAGCACGTGGGCCGGCGACGAGGACAGCAGCGCCACCAGGCGCGCGGGCGAGACCAGACCGGCGCGCACCATCTCCAGCGACAGCGCCAGCGCCGTCTCGAGCCCGATCATGCCGAACGCCGCCTGCTCGAACTCGACGTCCTTCTCGATCGGCGAGTGCGGCGCGTGGTCGGTGGCGATGGCGTCGATGGTCCCGTCGCGAAGCCCCTCCTGCAGCGCGGTCAGATCGGCGGCGGAGCGGAGCGGCGGGTTGCATTTCGCGTGCGTGTCGTAGCTGGCGCAGGCGTCGTCGGTCAACGTCAGGTGGTGCGGCGTCACCTCGCAGGTGACCGGCAGACCGCGACGCTTGGCGCTTCTGATCAGGTCGACCGACGCGGCGGTGCTGACGTGCGCCACGTGGTAGCGCGCCCCCGTCAGCGCGCAGATCTCGATGTCGCGCGCCACCATCGACGACTCGGCGGCGGCGGGCTGGGCGCGGAGCCCGGCGCGGGTCGACACGGCCCCCTCGTTCATCGACCCGCCCTGCGACAGCGACAGATCCTCGCAGTGCTGGATGAGCGGCAGACCGAAGGTGCGGGCATATTCCATCGCCCGGCGCAGCAGCTCGGCGTTCATCACGGGGCGGCCGTCGTCCGACACGGCCACGATGCCGGCGTCCTTCATCTCGCCGAACTCGGCCAGCTCCTCGCCCTTTTGCCCCTTGCTGACGGCGCCGATGGGGTACACGCGGACGACGCCCGCCGCCCGCGCCCGGTTGACGATCAGCTCGGTCACGGCCTTGCAGTCGTTCGGCGGCACGGTGTTCGGCATCGCGCAGACCGCCGTGAACCCGCCCGCGGCCGCGGCGCGCGTACCCGACGAGATGTCTTCCTTGTACTCCTGCCCCGGCTCGCGCAGGTGGGTGTGCAGATCGATGAACCCGGGCGTCACCCACAGCCCTCTGACGTCGAGGACCCGCGTTCCCGAAGCCACCCCACCCGCCAGGCCGGCGCCGATCTCGACGACCCGGCCATCGCGAAGGAGCACGTCGGCCTCGGAATCGAAGTTCCTCCGTGGGTCGATGACCCGTCCACCGCGCAAGCAAAGGTCCAAAGCGCCTCCTGAATAGGAGCTTCGGCCCCTCCCGTCAACCGAAAAGCTGGCGAAAAACGGCCCGAGGCCGGTGACGAATCAAGCTACTCCCCGCCCGCCTCGCCGCCGCCCAGCAGATACAGAATCGCCATGCGGATGGCCACCCCGCGCGCCACCTGATCCAGGATCACGGCCCGCGGCCCGTCGGCGATGGCGGGATCGAGCTCGACCCCCCGGTTGATGGGGCCCGGGTGCATCACGATCGCGTCGGGCTTGCACAGCGCCAGCCGCCGGTCGTTGAGGCCGAAGTAGCGGGAGTACTCGCGCGTGTTCGGGAACAGCGGTGCGCCGAACCGTTCCTTCTGGATGCGCAGCATGATGACCACGTCCGCGCCTTCCAGTGCCGGCTCGATGCGATCGTAAATCGTCGCGCCCAGCTCGGAGGCCGCCGCCGGCATCAGCGTGCGCGGGCCGGCGAGGCGCACGTTCGCCCCCAGCTTCGTCAGCGCGAAGACGTCCGAGCGCGCCACCCGGCTGTGGGTGATGTCGCCGCAGATGGCCACGGTCAGGCCGGCGATCTTCCCCTTGTGCGCGCGGATGGTCGCGCAATCGAGCAGCGCCTGCGTCGGGTGTTCGTGGGCGCCATCGCCAGCATTCACCACCGAGGCGCGGATCCGCTTGGCCAGCAGCGCCGCCGCCCCCGCCTGGGCATGCCGAACGACGACGATGTCGGGCGCCATGGCGTCGATGTTCTGGGCGGTGTCGACCAGCGTCTCCCCCTTGACGGTCGACGAGGAGGCGCCCGAGATGTTGACGGCGTCCGCCGACAGCCGCTTGGCGGCGATCTCGAACGACGTGCGGGTCCGCGTCGACGGCTCGAGGAACAGGTTGATGACCGTCTTCCCCCGCAAGGTGGGGACCTTCTTGATGGGCCGGGTGGCGATCTCTCCGAAGCGATCACCCAGATCCAGGATCCGCGTCAGATCCTCGGCGGACAGCATCTCGATGCCGAGCAGATGCTTGTGGGGGAACGGCGTCATGCCCGACGTTCTCGTAACACCACCCGGTCCAACTCGCCACGCTCTTTCAGCATGACGCGGACCGATTCCGATGCCGCGGTCTGGACCACCGTCCCCGCGAAATCCGGCTGGATGGGCAGCTCGCGGCGCCCGCGGTCGACCAGCACCGCCAGCTTGACCGCGCGCGGCCGGCCATAGTCGCCGAGCACGTCCATCGCCGCGCGAATCGTCCGCCCCGTGAACAGCACGTCGTCGACCAGCACGATGACCCGCCCGTCGATCGACTCGGGCAGCTCGGTGGGGCCGATCTCGGGCTTGGGCAGCCCCCGGAAGACGTCGTCCCGGTAAAGCGAGATGTCGACGGCGCCGAGCGCGGGCGGCGGCGTGTCGCCCGACCCGCGGATCAACTCGGCCAGGCGCGCCGCCAGGTGGGCGCCCCCGGTGCGAATGCCGACCAGATAGATCGCGTCGCTCTCGTGGCCGATGCGCTCGACCATCTCGTAGGCCATGCGGCGCAGCGCGCGCGCCATGCCGGTCGCGTCGAGCAGCTCGCGACGCTCGAGGAGATCGGCGTCGGGGGGAGGCAGCCGGGGTGACATCGGTTAGAAATAGTACCGCAGAGCGACGTCCTCGAAGAGAGAGCGTACCGTCGTGGCGCCCCCCACCCCCACCGACCAGACGGTCGCGTCGACCGCGTGCTCGAGCCGGAACGCCAGGCCGCTGCGGATGCCCAGCGACAGCGCCGGGGCGCCGATGAAACCGAGGTGCAGCTCGGCCTCCAGGCTGCCCAGCAGATCGGCGACGTAGGTGGTCGATGCCGAGCCGGCGCCCTTGAAGATCACCACCGTCAGCGCGGGCCCGGCCGCGATCGCCACGTGCCGCCAGTTCGCGAGCAGGATCGAGGCGCCCACCGTCGGTCCGAGCCCGAAGTAGGTGTCGAGCAGACGCCCCGCCTCGCTGCCGCCGCCGAGGGCGAAGGCGAGCCCAGCGTCGAGGGCCACGTTGCGGCCGACCCATCGCCGCCCCGCGAGCTCGCTGACGGTGACGGGGGGACAGGCGCCTGTCGCGCTGGCCGTCGACACGGCGGTCGGACAGCCGGTCATGGCGCGCAGCCCGAACACGGGCAGCTTCGTCGTCACGGGACGAACGGTGACACCCCAGCTGTCACGAACGGCGTCGTGATCCGAGGCGATGGCCGTCGCGTCCATCGTCGGCACGAGCCGTTCTAGCGGGCCGACCGGGCCGGGCGAAGGCGCGTCGACGGCGGGCGGCGCGGGAACGGCTGGCGCCTCGCCACCGGCGAGAGGAGGCGGCGCCGGCATCGGCGGGGGCGCGGGAGGAGTCGGGGAGAGCGGCGGCGGCGAGAGCAGCGACGCAGGCGCCGCGAACGACCGGGAGGCCGCGGCGACCGAGGCGGCCACCAGCGCCAACGCCAACGCCCAGGATTTCGACGCGGCGAACCGCCCCTTCTTCAAGCGCCCCCTCCCAGGCAGATGCGTGGGGAGGTGACAGGCACGGCGCTGTCGCAGTAGTACCCCTCGGCTTGTCGCGCGCAGGCCTGGCCGGTCACGCAGGCCTCGTAGCAGGAGAACAGGGGGCGATCGGTCGGCCGCTGCGAGCAGAGGCTTCCGGCGGGACAGGCATCCGGCCCGACCGTCGCGGCGGCATCGCATCCCTGCGACAGGCAGGCGCCTCCGGGGAAGCGTGGATCGTTCACCCGGCAATAGGCGCCGAGGGGACACTGCGCCCGGTGCGTGCAGGCGTCACCGATGTGCGCGGTGCTCTTGTAGCAGGTCAGGTGCGTGGGCTCGCAGGTGTCGCCGCCCATCTCGTCGGGGTTCGTCTGCGCCGCGCAGTCGATGTTCCGCGCGCAGTCCCCCGCCAAGGCCGGCGCGTCCAGCGTCGTGCAGTAGCCGATGGCGACGTCGTCGGTGGGGAGATCCGTGGTGGCGTTGTTGCCGCGAACGACCGAGAGACAGATCTGGCCCGCGCCGCAGCCGCTGTTCTTCGTGCAGAACCCTCCGCACGAGGTGCGGTTGGTCCCGGTGGGGCTGTGCAGATCGCGGTCGACGCACTCGCCGCTGCGGCACTCGGCCGCGGTGGCGCAGGCGTCGCCGACCGCCTTGGGGCCGACGGCGGGCTGGCAGGTCAACAACGTGGTCCGACCGCTGGCGGGCAGGCAGGCCTGCGTGGCACCGCAGTCCTTCTCGCCCAGACAGACGGTGCCGGTCACCGAGGCGAGCGGCGTGCACATCGCCAGGCGCGCCACCGAGCCGTTCGGCAGCGCGGTGGTGACGAAGTCGTCCATGCAGACGTTGCCAGTCGCGCAGTCGGCGTCGCTGCGGCAAAGCGTGCTGCAGAACGCGGCGGCCCCCGCGCGGGAGACGCACAAGGAGTCGTCCGCGC
Organism: Polyangia bacterium; assembly: GCA_036500205.1. GTDB lineage: Bacteria > Myxococcota_A > Polyangia > Fen-1088 > Fen-1088 > DASYCK01. The sequence goes on from DASYCK010000286.1 coordinate 14,675, forward strand.
AGCGCAGCTTCGCGGCCGGATCGGCCGAGCACGGCATGCCGTAGGCGAGCGCGCCGGCGCGCGGCGGAATGCACGACAGATAGGCGGTGTCGCCGGTCGCCCCGACCGCCATCGTCGGCGCGCAGATCTCACCGGACGGGCAGGCGGCGTCGGCCCCCTGCTGCGTCACCTGCCCGGTCGCCAGACCGGCCTGGCCATGGACCTGCCCACACAGCCGTCCCACGCACAGGCCGACGCCCGTGTGCGAGAGGAACGGGGTGACGCCCCCTTCCGTGGGCGAAAACGGTGCCGGGCTGCAGAACGTCGCCACGGGACAATCGGCGTCCGTGCCACAGGCGCGGGTGCAGCGGTGAGCGAAGCAGCCGCTGCCCAGGTACCCGCCTTCGTTCTCGCAGGCGTACGGTCCGTCCTCGGGCTCGCAGGTCGTGCCGACCGGGGGATAGTGGCTGGCGATCAGCGTGGTCATGCAGGCGCCCGCGTAGGCGGTGCTCGAGGCGTTGGCCGGCGGCACGGCCGTGGGATTCAGGCTGAGCGCGCAGGCCTCGCCGACCGGACAGACGGCGGTGCCGGTCGCGCAGGGAGACAGCGAACCGGGCAGGCAATACGAGAACGGGTCGCCGAGCTGGTTGGTGGCGCACGTCAGCGTCGTTCCGGCGGGCAGCGGCGACGGCGCGACGGCCGGGCCGCAGTCGGCCGGCGTGGCGCAGGTCTTGGTGCAGAAGCCGTTCCAGCACACGCCGCCGGCGCAATCGCCCGCGGCCACGCAGCAGGCGCCCAGGCCTCGCTTCTCCCCCGTGGTGGCGGCCGTGCAGGTCACGCCCATGCGAACCTCGGGTGCATCGGCGCCGCCGTCGGGCGGCGTGATGGTGCCGTGTCCACCGTTGCTTCCGCACGCTGACGCGAAGGCCAGCACCCCAGCTCCGATGACAGAAATGAACCGACGCATGGACCTCATCGATGTAACATGATTCGGCCGCGACTCTCGAATTTCTCGGCCTCCGCATGGACACGAAGCCCCCCACCGCCGCCATCCTGCTCATCGGCGACGAGATCCTCTCGGGGAAGGTCGACGACGAAAACGCGCGTTACTTGCTGCGCGAGCTGCGCCGCGGCGGCGTCACCGTCGGCCGTATCGAGGTGGTGCCCGACCAGCTCGACGTCATCGCCGAGAGTGTCCGTCGCCTGTCGTCCGGGTTCGACTGGGTGTTCTCGTCCGGGGGCGTGGGGCCTACCCACGACGACGTCACCCTGCCCGCCGTGGCCGCCGCCTTCGGCCGCCCCATGGCGCGCAACGCCGAGCTCGAGGGTCTGATGCGTCGGACCTGGGGCGAGCAGCTGCACCCGCGCGATCTGCGGATGGCCGACCTCCCCGTGGGGGCGCGGCTCGAGTACGGACCGCGGGGCCCCACCACGGCCTGGCCCGTGGTCGTCATGAACAACGTCTGGATTTTGCCGGGCGTGCCAAAGATCTTCCGAAAGAAGTTTGAAGCGATACATGAGCTTTTCCGGGGACCCGAGATTCACGCGCGGGCCGTGTATTCGTTCGAGCCGGAAGGGGTGATCGCCGACGCGCTCGATGCCGTGGTCGCCGATTTTCCGACGGTCGCCATCGGCTCGTATCCGCACCTCGACGCGACCGACTACAAGGTGAAGATCACCCTGGACGGCCGCGACCGCCGCGCCGTGGACGACGCGACCGCGCGGCTGACCGAGCGCCTGGGCCCGGCCGTGGTCCGGACCGAGTAACGGTCGCAGTCTGTCATTGAATTTCTCGTCAGTGGACCGTATTGAAGCGCGCGCGCCCGGCTCGAGACGAGCAGGGACCTCGCCGCGAATCATCCGCTTAGTCGTTCTAGGAGAGCAAAGATCACCGTCGGTCCGGTCAGCGCGACCGATCGCACGAACTTGACCGCTCTCCTCTTGCGCAGCATCGCGGGCGCCGTTCCGTCGGCCACGCGTTCGGCGGTCGTCACGCTGGCGATGACCCTCGCCGAGGGCTCGGCCAACGACGGCGACGCGGACAACCTGTCCCTCGTCCTCACCACCCAGTAACGGGCCGCGACGGCGAGGCGCCTGCGTCAGGGATCTGACGCGAAATCGCGCGCTCTTCGCGGGGAGAACCCTCCGGGAGCGAATTTTTCGGCGAAAATTCGGCCCATTTCGTTACGCCCACGCCACATCACGGGCATTAACCAAGCTGAACTGCCCGGAAAGTAACGAAAAAACCGTTGTACTGATACACGGTCGAAATAGCGCGCGGTGTATCAAGAAGGGGCAGGTACCCTCCGAAACGCTCGCTGGCGGCGACCCGGAGGTCCCGCAGAGACAACAACTCAGGAGCTCGAATCAAATGAACGCGAATCACAGGGTGGGCGTGGAGGATGACGAGGCGGGACGTTTTCTGGATCCTTCCTGTTCAGGGTCGGCGACGCCGTCCGAGACAGGGCCGAGGTCGGTGTTCGAGACGGTCTACGTGGGGCGAGCATCGTTTCGCATGGCGCTCGATCAGGACGTCATCTTGCCGCCCGTGGCCGATGCGTCATCGTGGTTCACGCCCCCGCCGGCGAACGTCATGCAGGGAGCGCCGAACCACGAGAATGCCGATGATTTCCTTCCTTCCGAGCCGATCGTCGGCGAGGTCGCGGTCGCGGGGCGCTCGTGGAAATGGGTCAAGCCGACGTCCTGGCTCATCGTGGCCGTTCCGCTGGTGGCGTTCTCTCTGGGCATGCTGGTGTCGCCCCTGTCGCGCTCGACACGCATCGCTCGCGCTCGACTGATGGAGCACCTGGGCGCCCGAGCGGGCGCTCGTACGACGGCCGCCCCGATCCCCAGCGTGGTCCCTCCGTCGACGCTGCCCGCGGCCTCCGCCATGGTCGTCACGCCGCTGCCGCTGGCCGCCGCCGAGACGCACCCCGCGCCCCAGGTCGAGGCACACGTGGTCGCCCCTTCCTCCGTCGTCACCACGGCGTCACTGGCTCACGGCCACGCGCCCAAGTTGCGCGCCTCCCGCAAGGCGGCGGGCCGCGACCGGTCGTCGTCCCAGGACGTGGCCTCATCGCCGCGCTCGACCGCGGCGGAGCGTGATGACGTAGCGCCCTCCCCCGCTGGCGTCGGCGAAGCGAAGGCCGGCAAGGCCCCGGCGGCGAAGCCCTGGGTCGACCCGTGGGCCTCCTGATCAACCTTCACTGAAGCTCCTCGAAGTACCTCCGAGCGAGAAGCGATTCGACGACCGGGTCGCCGAACGCGGGTGGTCAGGACCGCCCAAGTGCGGTAGGAGTCCGGCCACCATGGCCGACGTTCCTGCTTCCGTGAAAGGGATGAATGACATCCTGCCGCCCGACGTGTCCAAGTGGCACTTCCTGGAGGAGAAAGCGCGCGGGGTGTTGGAGTCCTTCGCCTATCGGGAGGTGCGGACGCCGGTGCTCGAGTACACGTCGCTGTTCACGCGCTCGGTCGGCGAGGTGACGGACGTCGTCGAGAAGCAGATGTACACCTTCGACGATCGGGATGGCCGGTCGGTGTCGATGCGCCCCGAGGGGACCGCTCCGGCGGTGCGCGCCTATCTTGCAGCGTCGCAGTGGAACCAAGAGCCGGTCACGCGCTGGTACTACATGGGGCCGATGTTCCGGCACGAGCGTGCCCAGCGCGGGCGGCTGCGGCAGTTTCACCAGATCGGCGCCGAGCTGTTCGGCGTGTCCGAGCCGACCATCGACGCCGAGATGATCGCGATGCTGGCGACCCTGCTGGTCGAGCTGGGCATCCCCCCCGCCAGCTTCACCGTCACGCTGAATTCATTGGGCGAGCCCGAGGAGCGGGTGGCCTACCGGGAGTCCTTGGTCGCCTTCTATCGCGACCATCTGTCGAAGCTGGACGAGGAGTCGCTGCGGAGGCTCGAGACCAACCCGCTCCGCATCCTGGACTCGAAGAATCCGGAGGTCGTGGCCCTCAACGGCGGCGCTCCGGTCCTGCTGGAGATGCTCTCCGACGCCTCGCGGGCCCGCTTCGCGCGCGTGCGCGAAGTGCTGACGTCGCTGGGAGTCGCGCACGAGGTCGACCAGCGGCTGGTGCGCGGGCTCGACTACTACACGGGGACCATCTTCGAGATCAAGGTCACCGCCGGCGATCTGGGCGCGCAGAACACCGTCTGCGGCGGCGGCCGTTACGACCGCCTGGTGGAGTCGCTGGGGGGGCCGAAGACGCCCGCGCTGGGCTTCGGCCTGGGCATCGAGCGCGCCCTGCTGGCGATGTCCGAGCCAGCCAGCCACTTCGAGCCGACCCTGGGCCTGTTCGTGGCGACGCTCGACCCCACCGCGCTCGCCTACGTGCTGCCGCTCGCCCACCGCCTGCGCACGGCCGGCATCCGGGTGGAGATCGAGCACCGCGGTGGCAGCCTGAAGTCCCAGCTCAAGCGCGCCGACAAGCTGCGCGCCCGTTTGGCGATCATCGTGGGTGAGAACGAGGTCGCCGCCAAGCGCCTCCAGGTGAAAGACCTGGCCGCCGGCACCCAGTTCGAGGTCGCGGAAGCCGACCTCGAATCCAAGGTCCGCCAGCTCCTCGACTGACCCCGTCTCCGGAACCGACGACGCGGGAGGGACACCCCCTCCCTCCGCCCCGCGACCACAGCGAGTGAGCCCGAAGCCGGTGAGACTAAGCCTCGGACTCGTCGAGCTCGTCGGCGCGCTTCGGCCGGCGGGCGTCGCGGCCCGGGCGGACGGCGGCCTTCTTCTGGCTGGCCAGGTAGCGCTCGTTCAGCGAGATGAGGATGGGGCTGGCGATGAAGATCGACGAGTAGGTGCCGACCACCACGCCGACGTTCATGGCGAACGCGAAGTCGCGGATGACGCCCACGCCGAACACGTTCATGGCCAGCGTCACGAAGAACACCGTGGCGCTGGTCCAGATGGTACGGGACAGCGTCTCGTTGATCGACACGTTGACCACGCGGTCGAACTTCCGATCCCGCATGCGGGCCGCGTTCTCGCGGATGCGATCGAACACCACGATGGTGTCGTTCATCGAGAAGCCGATGATGGTCAAGATGGCCGCCACCGTCGTCAGCGAGAACTCCTTGTAAGTGACGGCGAAGGCGCCGAACGTGATCACCGCATCGTGGATCAACGCCACCACCGTTCCCGGGGCGTAGCGAAAGTCGAAGCGAAACAGGATGTAGACCATGATGAGCAGAATCGCGGCCAGCAGCGAGCGCACGCCGTCGAACTGCAGCTGCTTGCCCGCCTTGGCGCCCACCGACTCCACCTGGGGAATCGCCGTGACCGTGCCCGCGCCCAGCTTCTGGTCCAGGTCGCGCCAGATCTCCTTGTCGATGCTGACCAGGGTGACCTCGTAGGTGTTCTCTTCAAGGCGCCCGAACGACTGCACCTGGGCCGCGCTGATGCCGACGTTCTTCAGCGACGTCGACAGCGTCTCCGGATTTACCGGTTTGTCGTAGCGCAGGTAGACCTTGTCTCCACCCTCCGACCACTCGAACCGCCTCAGCGACGCGTCGCCTTCCTTGGCCAGCGACTGCTCGGCCCGGGCGGCCTGCTCCTTCGACAGCACCGAGACGGCGCCGATGCGCACCAGGTAGTCATCCTTCGACTTGCCGCTGGGATCCTCGTAGCGGACCACGTCGGCGTTGTCGTGACCGATGTCCGCCAAGGTCTGGCGCAGCTGCCCGGCGTCGATGGGGCGCGAGAACTCGAGCAGCAGCTCGGTGCCGCCGCGGAAGTCGACGCCCCAGTTCAGGAAGTGACCGCGGCTCTTGATGACGTACGCATTCAGGGGGAGCATGACCAACGTCAGCAGCACCAGGATGGCGGACGTGCCGATCCAGTACTTCTGATTGCCGATGAACTCGTACGTCGAGTGTGGCTTGATGATCTCGAAGAACTTCTGCTGATTTTTCGCCGCCATGGTGACCTTCCGACCTCAGATCGACAGCGTCGCCGGCGCCCCGCTGCGGCGTCCGACCATCAGGTCGAACATCCAGCGCGACAACCAGTACGAGGTGACCAAGTTGGTGATGATTCCGACGAGCAACGTCACGGCGAAGCCGCGGATGGGACCGGAGCCGTAGGAGTAGAGCACGACGCCGGCGATGAAGTTCGTCACGTGCGCGTCGAACACCGTCCAGAAGGCCCGGTTGAAGCCGGCGTCCACCGCGCTGCGCGGTGACTTGCCGTTGCGCAACTCCTCGCGGATGCGCTCGTAGATGATGATGTTCGCGTCGACCGCCATGCCTATCGTCAGCACCAGGCCGGCGATGCCGGGCAGGGTCAGCGAGGCCTCGAAGGCAGCCAGGATGGCGATCATGAACAGCATGTTCAGGGTCATGGCGATGTTCGCGATGATGCCCGAGGCCCGGTAGTAGATGAGCATGAACAGGATGACGGCGGCGGCGCCCAGCAACATCGAGAACTTCGCCTTCTGAATCGAGTCCCTGCCCATGGTGGGGCCAACCTGGGTCTCGAAGGTCTTGGTCAGAGGCGCGGGCAGCGAGCCCGACTTCAGCACGGCGACCAGATCCTTCGCCTCCTGCTGCAACTGGAAGGGATCGCCGAAGCCGCCCAGCGTGATGCGGCCACGCGAGCTGATGATGCCCTCGATGACCGGCGCGCTGTTGATCTTGTCGTCGAGGACGATGGCCATCTTCCGGCCCATGTTCTCGCGGGTCATGCGCTCGGAGAGGATGGCACCCTGGTGGTCGAACTCGAAGGTGACCTCGGGGCGGCCCGTCTGCTGGTCCCAGGTCTGGTCGGCGTTCGACAGGTACTCGCCTGTCAGCACGGCCCGGCGCTTCATGTAGAAGGACCGCCAGTAGCGATCCGGCGTCGCCTCACCCGCGTCGTTGCGGACGGCGTTCTCCTCGTAGCCGATCTCGTGGTCGTTCGGGACGGCGTTCTCGCCGGTCAGGCTGGCGAAGAACTTCTCCAGCGTCTCGCGCGACTTCGCCTTCAGGTACACGTCCTCGTGGGGCTTGCCGGAGTCCTTCTCGGTCCATGACTCGGGGAGGATGTCGATGCCGCTGTCCTTGGGGACGAGCGCCTCGATGCGCTTCATGTAGTCGGCGCCGTCGTCGACGATCTTGAACTCGAGCTGGGCGGTCTTGCCGATGATGTTCTTGATGCGCTCGAAGTCGGGCGTCTTCAGACCGGGGAGCTCGACGATGATGTCGGTCCCCTTCTTGATGATGGTGGGCTCGGCGACGCCGAACTTGTCGACGCGACCACGGATGGTCTCGATGCCCTGACGCAGCGCCGAGTCACGCACGTCCTCGATCTGGTCCGGATCGAGGCGCAGGCGCACGATGCCCGTGGCGGGGTCGCGTTTGATGACGTCGACCTGCTTGCGGAACTCCCGCATCATGTCGTCGCTCAACCGGCTCTCGTCGGCCGGGTTCTTGAACGTGATGAGGATGTCGTCCCGCCCCTCGCGGTTGATGGTGACGTCCAGGTTGCTCTTCGGATCGTCCTTCTTGTCGTCCTTCTTCAGACGATCTTCGATCTCGGAGGCGATCCGGTCGACCTTGTCCGAGACCGCCTTGTCGACGTGAACCTCGTAGACCAGGTGCAATCCGCCCTGCAAATCCAGACCGAGCTGGATGCGCTTCTGAAAGTACTTTTTGACGACAGCTGGCTGCTGCGCCTCTGGCACCAACGTAGGGACCAAATACAGACATGCCAGCGCGACGAGCGCGCCGTATAGGAGTGCCTTCCACCACCAGGACCGTTCCATGGTTTGTGCCCGTTCCTTCTCTTCAGACGTGTGTGCCGTGAGCCGACTCGGAAAGCCGGCGGCGGTTACGAGGCCTTGGCGTCCGTTTTGACGGCTTCGCCCGGCGTGTACTTGTTGCTGATGTGGCTGCGGAGCATCTTGATGCG
>DASYCK010000287.1:0-61036 GCA_036500205.1 Polyangia bacterium
CCAAGGCCTACGTCACCCGCTATGAGACGAACGCCGCGCCGACGCCAGCCGCGACCGACTTCGACGAGGGGGATGACGTGCTGATCGTCGATCCTACCTTGCTGACCGTGACGGGGCGGATTGCCCTGACCCCCTTCGCCACCCCGGGGCCGGAGGGCGAGGTCACCCAGGCCCGCCCCGATCGCGCGCTGCTGGCGGGCGGCTTCGTGTACGTCACCATCAACAGCATCAGCGCCGATTTCGCGGCGACCGGCGCCGGACGCCTGGTGGTGATCGATCCGACGACCGACACCGTCACCGGGACGATCGACCTGCCCGACCAGAAGGACTGCTCGGGGATGACCTACCTGGCGGCGCAGAAGAAGCTCTACGTCGCTTGCGGCGGGGCGTACGGCGATGCCACGCGGGTCGCCGAATCGGCGCTGGTCGAGATCGATCTGTCCGGCGTGACGCCCGTCGTCGGACGCATGGTGCAGGCCGCCTCGCTGGGGCTGGGGACCGATGGGCTGAACTTCTTCTACGCGGCCGTCTCTGGTGACATCGCCTTCGTGGGAACCCTGGGCGCCTACCCGAGCGTGACGACGGGCGCGCCGGGAACGCCCGATGCGTTCTACGCCGTGGCGCTGACGAGCGGCGTCGCCGTCAAGCTGGCCACCAGCGACGCGGGAAACCTGGGGAGCGCGGTCGTCGATCCCACGTCGAAGAAGCTGTTTCTCCCCAACGGCGACGGCGCGGCGCCGCTGGTGCAGGTGTTCGACATCAGCACCGGCACGCCGGCCGCGCTGCCGGGCTTCGAGCCGGATCCCAGCGCCCACCTGCCGCCGCGCGGGATCGCCTGGTACTAGACGTCGTGACGTCGCCGCGACCGCCGGCATGTTGGCCGGTGGTCGGGCGGCTCGCTTCCACGGAGGAATAAGCACATGGCGAAGAGCGGTTTGAACGACGAGGGCGGCTGCGCCGTCGACTGGAGCTGGCTGCACGGCGAACGGATCGCCGCGGTCACGAGCGGGCTCGACTTCCTGACCATCACGTTCGACAGCGGCCTGGTGTTCACCACGCGGTCGTTGCTGTGGCAGGGCAAGCCTTTCCTGGCATTCAATCCCCACGCGGCGCCGGCCGCCGCAATTGCCGGAACGCCGCCACCCGCGAAGACATGACCGGCTTCACGGGTGGCTCCGCGTCGAGCGGAAGCGGTCGATCGAGCGGCGGGTCGGGAAGCGGCGACTCGTGAGTAAACCCATAGGGCTGTACGTGTGTCTAACGTGCAACCGGATAGTCTTCGCCGACAGAACTTTAGATCATAGAACACATGCTTCCGGTCATCTCGTTCAGGGCTTAATCTGAAACCAGCGACCGCGTCGGCGACTCATAAGACTCTCATAACTCACTCGGAAGGCGATTTCGAAGACGCGCTAGGTCGGCCTGCCAGTCGATATTGGTCGGATCGCTTGCTGCTAGACGCTCGGCTATCGGAAGGCCAGCCCGGAACGCCGCGAGCGCCCCGTCAAGATCACCCTTGGCCCGTAAAACATCACCAATATTGCTGTAGCACAGCACACTGTCGCGTTGCCACTGCGAATTGGATGGATCGATCTTAGTGATTCGCTCAGAGATAGCCAGAGCGGAGCGAAGAGCCAGAAGAGCGTCGGCTAGATTACCCTGGATATATTGTGCTTGACCGATACGTTCTTGAATGGTCGCCAGATCGCGCTGCCATTGGAGATTAGAGGGATCGCTCCTCGAAAATTGATCAGCGATGGAGAGTCCCGTCTGGAACGAAGCAAGAGCCCCGGTAAAGTCGCCTTGCGCAGAAAGTACGTCGCCAACCTTGCTGCAACTCACGAACAGATCGCGGCGCCATTGAACATTCGAGGGATCACTTTTGACAAGCCGGCCCGCGATAGTTAGCCCATCCTGATATGATGAGAGTGCGCCGGCAAGATTGCCCTGAGTCCGCAGCACATCGCCGATTCTGTCTCTGCTGCTGGCCAGATCGCGCTGCAGTTGAAGATTGGAGGGATCGGCCTCAGCGAGCCGTTCGCGAACGGCGAGACTGGCTTGAAACATAGAAGATGCACCGGCGAGATCTCCCTGTGCCCGCAGCACGTCGCCAACTTCGTTGTAACTAACGGAAAGGTCGCGCTGCCATTGAAGATTCGATGGATCATTATTAACCAGCCGCTCAGCGGTGGCGAGCCCAGCTTCGAACGCCGAACGAGCGGCCGTAAGGTCTCCTTGCGCCAGCAATATGCCACCTATTCGGTCTTGAACCACGGAGACGTCGCGCTGCCATCGAAGATTTGAAGCAACGCTGTTTGCAAGGTATTCGGAAATTCCGAGCCCAGTTCGAAAGGCCGTCAAAGCCCCTGGGAGGTCTCCTTGGGCTCGCAGCACATCGCCAACCTTATCGTACCCTACGGCCACATCCCTTTGCCATTCGATATTGGAGGGATTTCTCTCTACGAGGCGCTTAGCGATCTCGAGAGAATTCAGAAATGCCATTAAAGCGCCGGGGAGGTCGCCCGAAACCATCTGCGCATCGCCAAGTCTGTCGTAACTGATTGAGAGATCCCGCTGCCACCGATGGTTCGATGGGTCGCTCTCCGTGAGGCGCTGAGCAATACTGAGTCCCTCTCGGAACAGTTCGATGGCCGCATTCGCATCGCCGTTGTCAAGCAGAACATCCCCCACCTGCAAATGACTCCCCCATAAAGCGTGCTGCCAATCGTTCCGAAGGGGAGCCATTGAAACCAACTGACGCTGCGTCTCCATGGACTCACGATACGCTGCCAACGCGCGACCGAGCCTGCCGCTCTCCTGTTCTGCTTGACCGAGGCGTCCGAGAAGAACCGCAAGTGCCTGGAGAGCAGCCTGATCCCCAGAGTCGCGAACGAGTGCTGAACGAACTCTGGTTAGTTCGTCGTCAATTTTCTCTCTGTCAAAGTACCGCGTGGACGCGTCATCGAACCTAGCCTCTCTCTCCTCAGCGCGGGAGGCGGTATCCGACTGTAGATATGTGGCAAAGGTATCAGCCAGGGTGATCTGAAGGCTACGCACGGACCAAAAGTCAGGTGCTTCGTGTGCAAAGACCGACGCCAGAAACTCAGGAAGACAAATCAACAAAGGAATCTGAATGCGTTGAATTAGCGTGTTTCTCCTCTCGTTTAGTAGACGAAAGAGTTCGCGCCATGCCCGGACATCTTGGTCGTGCGCTAGCGAAGCATCGATGACAATAATCGGACGACCACTGTTTGCGCTCGACGTAAGGCGCTCCATTCCGTCGTCGAAGATGGGCGTCAAGACTTCGTCGATGACGGTCTGTGTATCGAGCCGTCCAGGTGGGCGGCTGGCGGCTCTATAGGGACTTAGAATTTCAAGTCGGACTGACCGGGGAGCATTCAATTCGGGCGCTGTCCTGAGGACGTAAAGAGCGACACTGGCGATCCGGGGCGTCGAAGCAATAAGGAGATCGAGTTGGAACCCTTCGGCAAGTTCCAAACTCGAAACTAGATGCGCCAGATCTGGATTCGACCGCAACTGGGCGGCCAAACCCTGCTCGACTAGATCAGTCGGTTTGAGGAGGATTTCGCCCGCCATCAACAATCACTGGAGAAACGGGCGATCGGCTGACTGCAAGCTTCTTTTTCGCTTCAAGTACTCCGGGAATTTGTTCTACTGCTGGGTGAAGGTCAAACCAGTCGGTATCGTTCAGGTAACGAAGCACGACATTGTTGGAGAGCATTAAATCTGCGGTCTGCCGATGTGCTTCGCTTTGAAGGGTGAGATAATGATCAAGCGACACCTGAGCAAGCCATTCAAAGGTATCCGCTGGAACGACTTTCCGATATGCATCTCCCACTTCGTTGAGCACACGTTCGAAGTCATCATCCGTTAGCGGCATACGAGGTATAGCAATCATCGCTTGCAAGAGGCGCACAAGCTCGCGCGGATAGCCGCCAGACCAGGCTATCAGTCTTTCCAGGCGGCTTTCTCCGCCAGGCCCGAGCATCTCGTTGATCTCGCTGTCGGGAACCCGCCTTCGGACGAGCTCACGAGCCGCCGCGAATCCATCGCGCCATGGATTCCCCTTTTGATCATGCAGTTTGATCATGGGCATGAACTCCACCTGCTCAAAGCGCCGCGATACTAAGGCCGGTGGAATCGTGTAGATGATATGAACGGGTAATTGTAGATAGGGTGCTCCGCCCGCAAAAACCCTCTCTGCGCTCCCGAGCACGTCGTGCCAATTGGTGCTAATGCCGCGTAGCTTTTCTAGCGAATCCAGAACGACGACCAGCCCTTGCCTACCGGACTGTCGCGCTCGTTGATTGAGAAGAGTCATTTCTTCGCGGACATCGCTGAGAAATTTGGTCAGGTGTGCTGCTATCGCGGTTCGAATTTTCTGCCGCAGAGTTGGTCGAGTTTTCATTTCGAAAACCAACTGTGGCCCCTCGGGAACGGCGTACTCAGCCTTGCTGAGCTCGACGTCCGTATTTCTCAACCATGCCAAGAGGCGCACAAGATACCCCTCACGAAGGGCCGTCTTGGGGTCCTTTCCCTCGGCCTCCAGTACAGTGGCCTCCGTGGCATACATGATTGCCATCAGGATGTCGGGGATATCGATCGGGTTGGTTATGTCGAGAACATCCTCCGCCTGCACAAGCACAGTGAGCAGATTTGCACGGCCAGGATCACGCAACCGGCGAAGCAAGCGCAAGATTTCCGTCGACTTGCCGGACCCGGGTAAGCCCGTGAAGAGTCCGAAGACCGGGTCATCCGACAGTTCGACTCTGCCAGCTAATCTGTCGACCCAGTTGATGCCCCGGACGCGCCGCGACCCGAACCGATCTAGGTCAACGTTTCGCTCATCTTCCGGCGGCAAGGATTCGTTGGGCTTGCATCGATTGTAAAGAAACCTACGGACGTCTTGTTCCATTCTCTTCCTTCCCTACGAGGCTATAGGACGGTGTTCGGCCCGGCCAGTATATCTTGCGATGGGGTCTGGTCCGTCGTCTGGCGGCATCTGCCTGAACGTCCGTGGCAAAGGTCAGGAGCAAACCGGGCGAAGCACGAGATGCGATTGGTTCTGGTTCTTCTCGACGTGGCAGGATCTGAGCGCTTTCCCGGTTCCCTCAGCCGGAGAGATAGGGAGACATCCACACCAACCGAATTGTTGAGAGGAGCGTCGGTTTTCGCCGCCACGATCTCTTACCAACGGAGGTCACGATGTTAGTTAAGATAAGGGTCGAAGTCGCCGCGCGTCAAAGGCCGATAGCCCACGTGCTAGGCCCCACCCTCGCGCTTCGCGGGGGTAAAACACGGGACGGAACCGCGTCGCGGCGCGCCGGGGGCCCGTTACCGACACGAAACATCGTGTCGGTAGCTTGGCGTAGACCCGGGCCCGAGATCAAGCGTCGTAGTCGTCCGGGGCCGAGGGGTCGGGCTCGAACCCGGACGCATCGAACGGCAGCTCCGCTTGCGGCGGCGGGCGCGGAGGGTGGACGGCGGGCGCCACGCTGGGCAGCCCCATGTGCTCCAGGATCCGAACGATACCTGCCGTCGATGTGACAGCAGCGACGATTTCCATTCGCCCCGAACACCGTGCGCACTCCAACACGTCCTTCAAAAAGACGCGCCAAATCAGCGAGGCCCATGGAAATCGTCCCGGGCGCCGGGGCTTCTTCGTACCTTCGACCTCGTCCGTCTTCGCGACTCGCTCAACTTCAGCTTGGCCTTCGTTTTCGCAAGGCACGCTCTGGGCTCTCGCCGCGAACGCGGGTGCCAACCCGCCGTGGTAACGCGTGAGGTGCGCCCGAGGCCGAGGTACCTGCGCGACGAGCCGCTCGATCAATTCATGTGGCGTGAACAGGAACGCCGTCGACCCGCGACGGGCCGCTCGCGTCACGCTGGATCGTCGCCGAACAGCGTGCCGACGACTAGCTCGACGGACTCGAACGGCTCGGCGAGGACGACCTCGCCCCGCTCCGCGCGCAGTAGCGTCACGAAACCGTCTTCGGTCCATCGCATGACGGTGAGCGTGGAATCTCGAGGGTCGACGATCCAGTAGTGGGGGATGTTCGCTTGATGATAGAGACGTAACTTCTTGATGGTGTCGTCCTTGGCGTTCGAGGGGACACGATCTCGCAGATCCAGTCGGGACGCACCGTGACCGGAATTCCGATGGGGCGTTCCGGACAACGCTCCCGTCGCCAGCCCAGCACGTCGGGACGAACGACGTCGCCATTGTCCAGCAGCACTTCGACCTCGGTGACGATCCACCAACCGCCGGGACCTCCCGCCCCGGCCTTTCGCTGGAACGCTGGGCGCACGGTGCCCACCACCCCCGCTTGAGCGTCTCCGTGCTCTCCGCTCGGCGGCGCCTTGGGAATCAGCTCGCCCGCGATCAGCTCGGCGAATCGCTCCCCCTCTGGTTGGGCCAAGAAGTCATCGAGGGATGCTGGCCGTTGCGCGATCACTTTCATGACCTGCCTCAGTTTACATGGGCCCTGCTGCGGGGGCGCCATCGGCCAGGGATGCGCCAAGGATGTGCGACGTTCCTGGTATCCTCGACTCGTGGCTGAACCGGCGCGGAAACGGGCGACTTACGAGGACGTGCTCAACGCGCCCCCGCACGTGGTTGCAGAGATCGTCGACGGCGAGCTGCATCTCAGTCCGCGCCCTGCGGCACCGCACAGCGTGGCTGCCTCCGTCCTGGCATCGGAACTGGGACGTCCTTTTTCGCGCGGTCTCGGCGGACCAGGCGGGTGGCTGCTGCCTATCGAACCCGAGCTCCACCTGGGCGCTGACATTCTCGTTCCCGACTACGGCGGCTGGCGGCGCGAGCGGATGCCCTTCGTGACCGACGTGCCGTACTTCACCCTCGCGCCCGACTGGATCTGCGAGGTGCTTTCGCCTTCGACAGAACGGATGGACCGGGCCGACAAGCTGCCGGTCTACGCCCGCGAGGGAGTTCGGCACGTATGGCTCGTGAATCCTCTTCAGCGAACGCTGGAGGTGTTGCGCCTCGAGGGGGGACGGTGGCTGACCCTGGCGGTCCACCGCGACGACGCCCGTGTCCGCGCCGAGCCCTTCGATGCCGTCGAGCTCGAGCTCGGGGCCCTCTGGGCCGACGTGCGGCTCGGCTGAAGGCCTACGCCCGCAGCTCGGTCAGCAAACGGGTGACCGTCTTGCAAGAACGCCTCGCCGTACGCCCCGACAACGGAGACAGCAGTCCTCTGGGCAGCGCTGGTCGTGGCTTTCCTTGTCATCTGGCAGCTCATGCGGTCCGCGAACCACTGAGCGCGGCGTCAATCGCGGAGGTGGGCGATGACCGCGGCCGTTTGATCGATGGTCGCGGCGCTCGGATCGGGCGGGGTGGTGCCATGAGCGGCGGCCACCGCCAGCCGGAGGTCGGCGCGAAGCTGTTCGATCCGTGCCGCGCGCTCGGCCCGCCCGCCGGGACGAGCAGCGACCAGCGCAAGCCGCAGATTGCCCTGATCGCCCGCCACCGCGGCCGTCCAGCGCGGCAGCCAGTCGACTTTCTGCTCGCGCAGGTGATCCGTGTAGAGGCCGAGCATGACGGCGTGATCGAAGGCCAGGCTCGCCACCAGCTCCGCCAGCTCCCGCTCCGGCAGGTGGGTGAGGCGCGCCTGCAACCGCCGATCGAGCTGGGCCTCCGTCAGCGCGCTGTCTTCCAGGAACCGTCGGTTCGAATCGTAGAGGAGCCGCAACCGCTTTCCCTTGCCGGGCGACGCCGCGACCTCGTCGGGGCGCATCGCCAGCACGCCGCCTCCATGCCAGCCGTACGCCTGAAGCTCGGGGAGCTCGCCGTCGATCTGCTTGCTCGTCTTCATCCCCGGGCTGAAATAGACGCGTTCGGGGGCCGCGAAGGGTAACAGGCGGGGCCCGGGACGGTGTCGAACGTCGCTCTCGAGGTCCGCAATCGCCTCAGCTTCTTTGCGGTAACCGTCCGCAGCGGGTGTCCCCGGGGCAAGCTGCGCCATCACCTTGGCCAGCGCTTCGCCAGCCTGTTGTACCGCCGCGACCGGGGAGAGACCTTGAAACCGCTTCGGCCCGCCGCCCAGGATCCTCGCGGCGTCGAGCGCCATGCGGACGTCGTCGTCGCTGCCACTTTCCGCGATGGCCAGAGCCAGCAGATCTTCGCGCAGGACCGGCAACAGCAAGCGGGGAAGCGCGGCGGCGCACCCCTGCAGACGACGCAGGATCGCCCGCTCCTTCTCCTTTGCGCTCAGACCCGCCACGGCCTCGGCGTAGGCGGCGCGGCTGAAATAGACGACGGTCGGGATGGCTTCGCCCTTGGCCAGGCGCGCGCTCAGGTCTTGATCGTCGACGACCGTCCAGAAACCTTGTGCCGCCGTGCCGAGCTTGCTCGATGAATCACCACACACGCCGGTGGAGGATTTGCAAAACACGACCCGCTCCGTGGCGACTGCGGAAGCCGAAGCCAACACCAGCGTCCCGAACAGGGACAAGACCGCCGCGGCTCTTGCCAGCTTCACATCAAGCTCCGAACCCGTCGAAGACCTTCCAGCAATTGCGCACCACCTGGGCGACGGTGGTCTGGGGCGTCCACGAGATCTTCACCGACGCGGCCGGCGCATCGAACCCCGCGCAATTGATGAGCGCCAACGCCGCTTCGAGGTTCTCCTGGAACGTTGGCTCGATCTCCGCCTCGGGAAGCCCACTGAACGCCGAACTGCGGGGCGCGTGGTCTCCGGGGCGAACCTCCGGGGTGAAGTTCGGTCGACCGGGCGCGGCCTCGTACGCGAACTCCATGAGATCGGACCTGGGTCCCTGCCTGGTAGCGAGGCGACCAGTCCGCATCATCGTCTCGGAGAAAGGCCGCGACCGCCTTCGCGCGCTCGACCGACAGCGCCAGATTGTGCTCGGTGGTGCCCGCGCGATCCGTGTGTCCCGAGATCAGCACGGTCTTGCCGACGTGAGAGTCATAGATGGTCTTCAGCCTTCGAATACCGGGCAGCGCGGAAGGCAGCACGAAGGTCTTGTCGGTCTCGAAGAGAATGCCGACCATCCGCACCCGCACCACCAGCGGCGGCATGATGATCCTGTACTTCGCCCCCGTCGGCAGCGTGAGCCCCGGCCGGAGGTCTTCGCGCGTGGGGCGAAGCGTTGGCACGGCCATGGATGGAATCACAGCTCGAACCTCTGTCAAGGCGAGGTGCGCGGCGGACGCGCGAAGTTTGCGGATCTTCGTCGGCGGTGGTCGGTACCGACCGATCAGACGAATGGCCAGACCTGGCCCTCTGGGCGGACGTGCGGCTCGGCTGACGGCTACGCTCGCAGCTCGGTCAGCAAGCTGGTGACCGTCTTGCGTGCGTCGCCGAACAGCATGAACGTGTTGTCGCGGTAGGCGAGCGGGTTGTCGATGCCGGCATAGCCGGCCGACATGCTGCGCTTCAACATGATCACGCGCGCCGCCTTCCAGACCTCCAGTACCGGCATGCCGTAGATGGGGCTGGAGGCGTCGTCGAGGGCGCTGGGGTTCACGATGTCGTTCGCGCCGATCACGAGGACCATGTCGGTGTGGGCGAAGTCCTCGTTGATCTCCTCCATCTCCTTCACGATCTCGTACGACACGTTCGCCTCGGCCAGCAGCACGTTCATGTGGCCAGGCAGGCGCCCCGCCACCGGGTGGATGGCGTAACGGACGTTGACCCCCTTCTCGATCAACAGCGACGAGATCTCCTTCACGGCGTGCTGGGCCTGCGCCACGGCCATGCCGTAGCCGGGGACGATGATCACGCTGCGCGCGGCAGCCAGCTGCTCGGCCACTTCCTTCACGGTCGTCTCGTTGACCTTGCCAGCGGGCGCGGCCACCCCAGGCGCTACCTTCTTGGGCGCCGCCCCGAAGCCGCCGAACACCACGTTCCAGATCGACCGGTTCATGGCGCGGCACATGATGATGCTGAGGATGGCGCCCGAGCTGCCCACCAGCGCGCCGGTGACGATCAACAGATCGTTCGACAGCATGAAGCCGGCCGCGGCCGCCGCCCAGCCGGAGTAGCTGTTCAGCAGCGAGACGACGACCGGCATGTCGCCGCCCCCGATCGCCATCACCAGGTGGATTCCCAGCAGCAGCGCGATGCCGGTCATGCCCAGCAACTGCGGCAGCCCCTCGGCGCCGGGCGCCTGCAGGAACATCGCGCCCAGGGCCACCGAGCCCAGCACCAGCAGCAGGTTCAAGACGTGGCGCCCCGGCAGCATCAGGGGGCGGCTCCCCACGATGCCGCGCAGCTTGGTGAACGCGACGATCGAGCCGCTGAACGTCACCGCGCCGACCAGGATGCCGACATAGATCTCGACCAGGTGAATGGTCCGGCTCGCCTCGACGTCCCCTGGCTGCAGGTAGGTGGCGATGCCGACCAGCACCGCCGCCGCGCCCACGAAGCTGTGCAGCACCGCCACCAGCTCGGGCATCGACGTCATGGCCACGCGCGAGGCCAGCAGCGCGCCGATGGCGCCGCCGCCGATCAGCGCCGCCACCAGCAGGGCGATGGTGGTGGTGCCCGACTCCGCCGTCGGCGCCGCCACCATGCCGTCGGCGCCAGCGCCGGTCACGTTCGCCAGGAACACCAGCGCCGTGATCAGCACGGCCAGCCCCATGCCCAGGATCCCCAGCAGGTTCCCCCGGCGGGCCGACTCCTGCGTCGACAGACCGCGCAGGCTCAAGATGAAAAGCATGCCGGCCGCCAGATAGGCGAGCCCGCGCACCGTCCCCAGAAATGCCATCGTCATCGTTTCGTCTTCACTTCCGGAACATGCGCAGCATGCGCTGGGTGACCAGGAAGCCCCCGGCGACGTTGATGGCCGCCAGCAGGATGGCCACGGCCGCCAGCACGTTGGCGGCCAGGCTGGCGTGGTTCCCCAGCGCCACCATGCCGCCGACCAGGATGATGCCGCTGATGGCGTTGGTGACGCTCATCAGGGGCGTGTGCAATGCCGGTGTCACGCTCCACACCACGTGGTAGCCGATCACGCACGCCAGCAGGAACACAGTCAGGTGCTGCAGGAACTCAGGCGGCCCCGCCAGCCCGGCGGCGGTCAGCAGCGCGATGAGCACCGCCAGGCCGATGCGCCCGCCGATCCCCCGCTTCTTCGGCGCGTTCGGGCCCGCCGCCGAGGGGGCCTCGACCTTCGCCGTGGGCGCCGCGGCGGGGACGGGCGGCTTGGGGCGGGCCGGCGGCGGCCACATCACGGCGCCCGCTTTCAAGACCAGCGCGCCGCGATGAATCTCGTCCTCGACGTCGATGACGAAGTGCTTGTCCTTGTCGAACAGCGACTCGACCAGGTTGGTGATGGTGGTGGCGTACAGCTCGCTCGACTGGCGCGCCATGTGGCTCGGCAGATCGGTGTAGCCGATGATCGTGACGCCGTGCTTGGTGACGACGGCGTCGCGCTCGGTCAGCGGGCAGTTGCCGCCCTGCTCGGCCGCCATGTCGACGATGACGGACCCCTCCGGCATCGCCACCACGGCGCCCGAAGTGATGAGCTGGGGGGCCGGCTTCCCGGGGATCAGCGCCGTCGAGATGACGATGTCCGACTGTTCGGCGTGGGTGGCGATCAAAGCCTGCTCGGCGGCGAGATAAGCGGCGCTCATCTCCTTCGCGTAGCCGCCTTGCCCCTCGCCCGCTTCCTTGAAGTCGAACTGGATGAACGTGGCCCCCAGGCTCTGCACCTGCTCGCGCACGGCCGACCGCGTGTCGAACGCCTTCACCACGGCGCCCAGGCTGCGGGCCGCCGCGATGGCCGCCAGCCCGGCCACGCCGGCGCCCAGCACCAGCACGCGCGCCGGCTTGGCCCGCCCCGCCGCCGTGATCTGGCCGGGGATGAAGCGATCGTAATGATTGGCCGCCTCGATCACCGCGCGGTAGCCGGCGATGTTGGCCATCGCCGACAGTGCGTCCATTCGCTGCGCGCGCGTGATGCGTGGGACGGCGTCCATGGCCAGCACGGTCGCCTTGCGCGCGGCCAGCCGATCGATGAGCGGCTTGTTCTGCGCCGGCCAGAAGAAGCCCACCAGGGTCGCGCCCGGCTTCAGCGCGTCCGCCTCCGCCGCCGTGGGCGGGCGAACCTTCATCACCAGGTCCGATTCGGCGTACAGCGCCGCCGCGTCGAGGACGATGCGCGCCCCCGACTGGATGAACACCTCGTCCGAGAAGCCCGAGGTCTCGCCGGCCCCCGCCTGCACGAGGACGTCGACGCCCAGCTTGCGCAGGCGCTGAACGGTTTCGGGGGAGGCGGCGACCCGCCGCTCGAGGGGAGTGATTTCTTTGGGAATGCCGACGTTCATGGGGGGGCGAAAACCTGGGGGTTAGGGGGCGACCAATTTTTGCGCTTCGGCGACCAGCTCGGGCTCGGCGACGGCGTGCTTGGCGGGTTTCAGGCTGCCGAGGTACGCCACCAGCGCGTCGAGGTCCTCGTCGGTGATGCCGGAGTAGTGCGGGATCATCACCGACATCGGCGGCGCCATGCGCTTGCCGTCGAGCCGCTTGCCGTTGCGGAACGCCACCTTGATCTCCTCGGGCTTGTACTTGCCGAGGCCCGTGTCGGGGTCGGGGGTCAGGTTGCGCGCGAACACCTTGCCGAGCCGCGCATCGGTGAAGGGGACGTCGCTGCCGCCCATGAACAGCGGGTCGGTCTCCTTGCGCGGCCCCTTCGCCGTCATCGAATGACAGTCGGTGCAGCCGGCCACGTGGGCCAGGTAACGACCGTAGGCGACGTGATCGGCGTGGTCCGGGTTGGGGACGTCCACCGTGGGGCGGTGCATCTGCACGCCGATGACCGTGAACAGCACCTTGGGCAGGAACTTCAGCTGCTGCGCGAAGCGGGGGCGCGGCGCCTTCGCGGCGGGGATCGAGCGCAGGTAGACCACCAGCGCCTTGCCGTCGTCGTCCGACAGGTGCTGGTAGTTGTCGTAGGGCATCATGGGGGCCAGGAACTTGCCGTTCTTGTCGACGCCGTCGCGCACCGCGCGCAAGATCTCGTCGTCGCTCCAGCTGCCCAGCCCCTCGGCGTCGGGCGTCAGGTTCGGCACGTAGAGCCGGCCGGCCCCCGGATCCTCCAGCAGGTTGCCGCCGGCGAGAAACAGGTCGGTCTGTTCCCCCTCGACGTACAGGTTGCCGGTGGCGCGGGTGGTGTGGCACCCTCCGCAGCCCATCAGCTGATTCACCAGGTACTGGCCGCGCTGCAGCCGCTCGGGGGTCGCCTCGAACTTCTCCGCCGACGTGGGGCGGATGTACTTGCCGTGGCAGGCGGTCACGGTGGTCGCCAGGAACAGCGTCAACAGTCCGAGCGCCGAGGCCGCCGTCACCGGCCTGGTCCTGTTGGCGGTCTGCATGCGGGCGGCAGAATACCGAGATCGGCGCGGGGATCAAAGGGTCTGCGCGCGCCGCAGCGCTTTCGTGGCCGCCCCTGCACGTCCGTGCTAGGCCATGGCCACGGAGGTTCCCATGAAGAAGATCATTTTCGCGCTCGCGCTCGTCATGATGGCGTTTGGAACGTCGGCCGCTTATGCGTGCGACGGCATGAAGGGGCACGAGCGGGCCGACAAGAGCGATCAGGGCTCGTCCAGCGCCAAGGCCAGCAAGGACGGCAAGGGCTCGGCGAAGGCCGACCAGAAGTCCTGAGCCGGGCTCCGGACGACATGCGCGTCGGATTCATCGGCCTGGGGATCATGGGCGGCGGGATGGCGGGCAACCTGCTCGCCAAAGGGCACGCCCTGACCGTCTGGAACCGGACCGCGGAGCGTGCCGCCAAGCTGCGGGCGGCGGGGGCGGCCTGGGCCGACTCCCCGCGCGCGCTGGCGGCCGCGTCCGAGGTGGTCTGCACCTGCGTCGCCGATCCGGCGGCGCTGCTGGGTGTGTCGGAGGGGCGGGACGGCTTCCTGGCGGGGCTGTCGCCGGGGACCCTGGTCATCGACTTCTCCACGGTGGGGCCGGCTGCCGTGCGCCAGCTCGACGAGGCCTGTCGCGCCCGGGACGCGCGCTTTCTCGCCGCGCCGGTGACCGGTTCGAAGAACGCTGCCGCCGCCGGGACCTTGCTGTTGATGTGCGGGGGGAGCCCCGAGACGTTCGCGGCGGCCCAGCCGATCCTCGGCGCCGTGGGGGCGAAGGCCATCCTGGTGGGCGACGTCGTGCAGGCGGCGCAGATGAAGCTGGTCGGCAACCTGATGATCGCCCACATGGTCGAGGCGCTGTCCGAGGGGACCGCGCTGGCGGCAGGGGCCGGCATCGGCATCGAGAAGGTGCTCGAGGTGGTGCAGGCCTCGGGCTACGCCTCGCCGTTCTGGGACTTCAAGGGCAAGGCGCTGGCCGCGCGCGACTTCTCCACGCATTTCAGCATCGATCTGATGCACAAGGATCTGACCTTGGCGCTGGGGCTGGGGGACAAGCAGGGCGTCCCGTTGCCCGGCACCTCGGCCATCCGCGAGGTGTTTCAGCTGGCCCGGGCGCAGGGAAAAGGGGACCGCGACATCATGGCCACGGCCACCGTGATCTCGCCGTCGCTCGACGAGAAGTCCTGAGCGGCGCCGCGGCGCGCGCTCAGGACGCCCTGTCGGCGAGAACGCGGCCCGATTCCGTGGCCGGTTCGTCGATGTCGTGGAACACCCGGTAGTCGAGCCGTCGCGAGCCGTCCGGCAGATCGCTCAGCAGGTCGCGGAAGCGGCCCCCCCAGACGATGTCGCCGAGCTCGTAGCGATGGCGGGCGTGGAGGTTCTGTCCCACCGTCTCGTCGACGCCGTAGAGGGTCACGAACAGCTGCGCGTTCTGCGCTTGCAACGCGGCCAGCGCCCCGGGGGCGTGGAACGGGCTCGACTCGTCGATCTTGTGCATGGCCAGCCAGGTCAGGCTGAACAGCGGATTGCGATCGCGGATCAGCGTCAGCTCCTGGGGGCGGCGCAGCGTTTCGCCCTCGGCGGTGGTCTCCGTCAGCAGCAGCGCCAGATGAAGCTGTGCCTCCAGCACCTGATTGTGTCGCCAGTTGGCCAGCCGGAACATCAGGTGAGGGACACCGTTTCGGTTCGTCACCACCATCCGGCTCGAGAACACGATGCGCGCGGTCGGCTTGGAGAACTTCGAGAACGTGATGCCGGTGACCAGGGCCACGCTGAGGATGCCGACCAGCGCCTCGATGGTGACGATGATGTGGGAGTAGCGGGTGGCGGGTGACATCCCGCCGTACCCGATGGTGGCCAAGGTCTGCACGCTGAAGAAGAAGGCGTCCTCGAACGAACCGGGCCGCGCGTTCTGGATGCTCCCCGACTGCGCCACGAACAGCGCGGCGAACAGCGCGTTCGCCCCCAGGAAGCCTGCCGCCACCACCAGGAAGAACCCCGTCCAGGACCGGCGGAGCAGGAAGTGATAGACGTCCTTCTGCGGCGCGAAGGGGCGACCGACCGCCCGGATGTTGGGGATGGCGGGCTCGTTGCGTCGCGCCTGGCGGCGGCGCGGGGCGGGTTTCTGGGCCATGGGCGGCCAAGTCTACTCGCAAGAAACGGCTCAAGCTTTGGACCGAACAGCCGAGAGCACGGGGCATGATACCGGTCCATGCAGAGTCCGTTGCGACGGCCAAGAGTAGAATTTCCGAATGGGTTCAGGGCCTTCGCGTCGCCGGGGCAAGCCTGCCCACCCCGACCCAGCAGGAATTGTTGAGCCAGCTGGCCTCCGCCCGGCCGATCACGCGCCGGGATGGAACGCTCGAGGTCGTGTTGCCGGCGCTGTCGTCGCTGGGCATCGGGATTTTTCAGCACTCGTTCCGCTGCGACGCTTTGCGGGTGCGCGTCGTCCCCTACGGAATGGCGTAGGCCTGACGCGAGGGGGCGATGCCCCCCGAAGAGTAGGCCGACGGGGCCGGCTCGGCGAAGCCGAGCCTTCCGGGTGCTTGGACGCGCTCGCAGAGCTCGGCCTGGCGATGAGATCGCCATCGGAGAGCTTCTTCGCGGCGTTATAGTGCGGGCATGCCGTTTGTTCGGGTGATTTGTTCGGGGGCGGTGGAGGAGGCCTTGTTGCCCAAGCTGTCGGCTTTGCTGGCGAGGGAGCTGGGGAAGCCGGAGGCTTACGTGATGACTTGCCTGGAGACGGGGGCGAGGATGACGTTCGCTGGGACGGCCAAGCCCTGCTGCTTCGTCGAGGTGAAGAACGTGGGGGTTCTGACGGGGGAGGTGACGAAGCGGGTGAGCGCGGCGTTGACTGACTTCCTGGCGCCGGCGTTGGGGGTCGAGGAGGACCGCGTCTACATCGTGTTCTCCGAGGTGAAGCCCCAGCACTGGGGGTTCGACGGCGGTACGTTCGGCTGACCGCCCGTGAGGAATGGTGGCAGTCAGGGACGGGCGAAGGAGAGCGCGGCGAAGCTGACGACGCTCTCCTCGTCGATGTTCCACTGGTCGTAGGCCAGCAGGTTGCCGCGCGCGTTCGGCACCGCCCGCAGGAACGAATACAGCGGGGCCGAGCCGCACCACTTCAGCTGATCGGCGGCGCTGCCGTCGTCGGCCTGGACCAGCTCCCAGAAGCCTCCGGCGTCGCCGTCGACGATGCGGTCGATGCGCGCCCGCTCTCGCTCCGCGACGGCCGCCATCTCACCGGTGTGGGCGCGAGCCCGCCAGTCATCGCCGTAGCGCCGGCCCATGTGGGCCATGTCGACGCCCAGCACCCAGGAGATCCGGTGGCCCTCGCGGGCGTCCAGCTCGCCCAGGGCGGAGAGCGCGCGTGCCACGTCGTCGTCGTCTTCCGGCCGCCGCGCCAGCAGGGGACCGCACAGGATGGGGACGATCCGCACCGCGGGACCGAACCGATGCTGCAGGAACAGCACCTGGAACTCGATCGAGTGCTCGATGGAGTGACAGTAGTCCTCGACGACGAAGCCTCGGGGCGCCGCCGCCAGCAGCTGGTCGACGAGGGCCGTGTCGGTGACGGCCGTGCCGAGCGGCGTCTGAAACGGTTTGCGGGTCAGGCCGTACCGTCCCGGCGGCCCGTAGTGGGAGGTGCCCAGGATGACGAACGTTCGCGTGGCGGCGTCGTCGGGCAGCGCCCGGTAGGCGGCGGCGTAGGTCGCGGGCGCGCCCCACGGGCTGACATGAGGGGCGGCGATGGCGATCAGGTTCTCGTCGGGGCGCCCGGGCACGAGAGATGCCACGCCGTCACCCGTCCAGGTGTCGAGGGTGGTCGACAGCTCGGCCTGGTCCGACGGGTAGCCCCCGCCGGCGTGGGCGGCGTTGCGCAGAGGCGCGTCGGCGAAGTCGCGGCGACGTTGCGCGCGCATCACGTGAAAGGCGTCGTCGTCGAGAAAACCCGCCTCGGACAGCGTGCGCGTGAGCGCCTCGACCGTGTCGCCCACCTCGCGTCGCTCCGTGAGACGGATCAGCAGCTCGCGCATCTCCTGTCCGGTGTGCGTGCCGTCGAGGAGACGCAGACACTGGGACAGCAGGGGCGGGACGATCAGCGAGCTGTCGGAGTAGCGATAGGGATCGCGAACGACGAGGCCGGGACGCTCGGGCAGCGGGGAAGGGATGAACTCGAGATCCAAGCGAAGCTTGGGGAGCGTGTCGCGCAAGCGCCGAGTTTACATCGCCTCACCGTCGCTGCGACATCGGGAACGGGGCCGGATCAGCCCTCCGGCTCGGGTGGCGTGCCGCGCGCCAGATCGGCGTCCTCGTAACGTTTACGTTTCCGCCACAACGTCGAGTCGTCGATCCCCAGGACCTGCGCCGCCTCGTCCATGGTCTTCGCCTGGGCGATGATGGCCGAGATGTGGGCGCGCTCGATCTCGTCCAGCGTGAAGCGCCCGCCCACCTCGGGGCTCTGCTCGCGTGCGCCGGCGATGCGATCGGGGAAGGCCCGCGGAGCGAGCACCGGCGACGGCCACAGGATCATGGCGCGCTCGATGGCGTTGCGCAGCTCGCGGACGTTGCCGGGCCAGTCGTAGTCGGTCAGCACCCGGGCCGCCTCGGGCGACAGCTCGGGGACGGGGCGGGCCACGGCGCGGGCGAAGAAGCCGAGGAACCGTCGGGCCAGCGGCAGGATGTCCTCGCGCCGCTCGCGCAGCGACGGGACGCGCACCTCGATGACGTTGAGGCGGAACAGCAGGTCCTCGCGAAAGCGCCCCGTCTTCACGTCGACGTCGAGGTCGCGGTTGCTGGCGGCCACGACGCGCACGTCCGCCTTGCGCGTCCGGGTCTCGCCGACCCGCTCGAAGGAATGATCTTGAAGGAAACGCAGCAGCTTCGCCTGCAGGCTGGCGGGCAGGTCGCCGATCTCGTCGAGGAACAGCGTCCCCCCCTCGGCCACCTCGACGCGGCCGGGTTGATCGCGGACGGCGCCCGTGAAGGCCCCCTTGGCGTGCCCGAACAGCTCGCTGGCCAGCAGCTCGGCCGTCAGGGTGGGGCAATTGATCGTGACGAACGGGCGCTCGCGCCGCTTGCTCTGCAGATGCATGGCGCGCGCGAACACGCTCTTGCCCGTGCCGCTCTCTCCCTTGAACAGCACCGACACGTCCGCCTGGGCGGCCCGCCCCACCACCTCGAGCACGGCGCGCATGCTGGCCGCGTCGGAGCCGAGATCGACCTCGGGCGCCTCGTCGCTCAGCCGCGCCTGCAGATCGACGACCCGCGCGGAGAGCGACCGCTGCGCCTGGGCCTTCACCACCAGGTGCCGGATCTGCGCCGGCGTGAACGGCTTGGGGAGGTAGTCCCAGGCGCCGCGGCGGATCGCCTCGACCGCCGTCTCGATGGTCGCGTACGCCGTCACCACGACGATGACGACGTTGGGGTTCTCGGCGAGCAGCTGCGGGATCAGCTCGAGCCCGCTCTGCGCGCCCAGCTTCAGATCCAGAAAGACGACATCGAAGGCCGAGCGCCCCAGCGCTTCCAGCGCGGACTGCGCGGAGGTCGCCTCGGACACGTCCGCCTCGACCGCCTCCAGGCAGACCCGCAAGGTCTGCCTGATGTTCTTCTCGTCATCGACGATCAGGACCGAGAACCGGGGCATGGGTCCAGTCTACCGCGCGGCGGTGCTCGCTCCACCAGCCGCGGGGGCGGGCGGCGCGGGGCGACCGAACTTCTGGTCGAGGGCCAGGTTGACGGCGAGGACGTTGACCCGCGGCTCGCCGAGGAAGCCGAGGTCGCGCCCTTCGATCCGGGAGGTGATCACGTCGAGGATCCGGTCGGGAGAGACCTGGCGGGCGTGAGCGATGCGCGCCACCTGCCAGCGGGCCGCCTCGGGCGACAGCTCGGGATCGAGGCCGCTGGCCGACGTCGTCACCAGATCGTTCGGGACGGGCAGGGGGGCCTCCGGGTTCTCCTTGCGAAGGCGTGCCACGTCGGCCGTGACGCGATCCCGCAGCTTCTTCGACGTGGGGCCGAGGTTCGAGCCCGAGGAGGCGGTGGCGTCGTAGCCGTTCCCCGCCGCCGAAGGGCGCCCCTGCAGATAGGCGGCCGTGGCGAACGTCTGGCCGAGCAACTGCGACCCGACCACCGTCCCTTTCTCGTCGTGGGCCAGGCTGCCGTTGGCCTTGTTCGCCCACAGCGCCTGCGCCGCGCCGGTGACGGCCAGGGGATAGATGAGGCCGGTCAGGATCAGCGTGACCAGGGTCAGACGGAGAGCAATGATGAATTCGCGACGCATGGGAGCTCCTGGTTCGGACGGTTTCTTCACACGAAGTGGAGGGCCTGCAGGGCCAGATCGATCAGCTTGATGCCGACGAAGGGGGCGATGACGCCGCCCACGCCGTAGATGAGCAGCGAGCGCCGCAGGATGGCCGCCGCGCCGAGCGGGCGGTACTTCACCCCGCGCAACGCCAGCGGAATCAGCAGCACGATGATGACGGCGTTGAAGATCACCGCCGACAGGATGGCGCTGGAGGGGGAGGCCAGGCGCATGACGTTGAGCGGTGCGATCTCGGGGAACGCCCCCATGAACATCGCCGGCAAGATGGCGAAGTACTTCGCCACGTCGTTCGCGATCGAGAACGTGGTCAGCGTGCCGCGGGTCATCAGCAGCTGCTTGCCGACCTCGACGATCTCCAGCAGCTTGGTGGGGTTCGAATCGAGGTCGACCATGTTGCCGGCCTCCTTCGCCGCCTGCGTGCCGCTGTTCATGGCCACGCCCACGTCGGCCTGGGCCAGGGCGGGGGCGTCGTTGGTGCCGTCGCCGGTCATGGCCACCAGCTTCCCCTTGGCCTGCTCGTCCTTGATGAGGCGCATTTTCGCCTCGGGGGTCGCCTCGGCCAGGAAGTCGTCGACCCCCGCCTCCCTGGCGATGGCGGCGGCGGTGCGTGGATTGTCTCCCGTGATCATGACGGTGCGGATGCCCATTGCGCGGAAGCGATCGAAGCGGTCCTTGATGCCGGCCTTGACGATGTCCTTCAGATGAATGACGCCCAGCAGGCGGTTGCCCTCGGAGACGGCCAGCGGCGTGCCGCCGGCGTCGCCGATGCGGTTGGCGATGGTCTTCAGCTCGTCGGCGACGGCGCCCCCCTGGGCCGTCACGTGCGCGATGACCGCGTCGACGGCGCCCTTGCGAATGGACCGTCCGTCCACATCGATCCCGCTCATGCGGGTCTGCGCCGTGAAGGGGACGAACGTTCCCCCCTGGGGAAGCGTCGAGGGAAGGTGCAGCTTGTCGGTCACGAACGTGACGATCGAGCGCCCCTCGGGCGTCTCGTCGGCCATGCTGGCCAGCGCGGCGGCGGCGGCCAATGTTTCCAGACGCACGCCGGGAAGCGGAAGCAGCTCGGTGGCCATGCGGTTGCCGTGGGTGATGGTGCCGGTCTTGTCGAGCAGCAAGGTGTCGACGTCGCCCGAGGCCTCGACGGCGCGCCCGCTGGTGGCGATGACGTTCTTGCGCAGCAGCCGGTCCATCCCCGCGATGCCGATGGCCGACAGCAGCCCGCCGATCGTGGTGGGGATGAGGCAGACCAGCAGCGCCACGATGGCCGTCGCCGACAGCGCGATGCCCGAGTACCTCGCCAGCGGCACCAGGGTCACGCAGGCGAACAGGAAGATCACCGTCAAGCCGACCAGCAGGATGTGCAGCGCGATCTCGTTCGGCGTCTTCTGGCGGGCCGCCCCCTCGACCAGGCGAATCATGCGGTCGAGGAACGACTCGCCGGGGTCGGCGCCGATGCGCACCACGATCCGGTCCGACAGCACCTTCGTGCCGCCGGTGACGGCGGAGCGATCGCCGCCGCTCTCCCGGATGACCGGGGCCGACTCGCCGGTGATGGCCGACTCGTCGACCGAGGCGATGCCCTCGATGATCTCGCCGTCGCCGGGGATCATCTGGCCCGCCTCGACCACCACGCGGTCGCCCTTGCGCAGCACCGACGACGGCACGGTCTCGGTGTCGGTCCCCGTGGCCTTGGTGAGGCGGCGCGCCGTGGTCTCCTTGCGCATCTTGCGCAGGGTGTCCGCCTGGGCCTTGCCGCGACCTTCGGCGACCGCCTCGGCGAAGTTCGCGAAGATGACCGTGAACCACAGCCAGATCGTCACGGCGCCGGTGAACCAGAGCGGGGTGGTGGCCGAGGTGGCGTGCAGGATGTCCCGGAACAACAACAGCGTCGTCAGGACGCTGCCCACCTCGACCACGAACATGACGGGGTTCTTGGCGACGTGACGGGGGGCCAGCTTGCGCAGGCTCTCCGCGGCGGCGCGGCGAACGATGGCTCCGTCGAACAGCGATACGGCTTCTGCCTTGGGTCGAAACATGGCTAGATGACCTTTCCTTGCAAGGGCGATGGCAGCGACTGGAAGTGCTCGATCACGGGCCCCAGCGACAGGGCCGGGAAGAACGTCAGCGCACCGACGATCACGATGACCCCGACGAGCAGCGCCGTGAACAGCCCACCCGTGGTGGGGAACGTCCCCGAGCTGGGCGGGACGACCTTCTTGCCGACCATCGAGCCGGCGATGCCGAGCACCGGGACGATCATGAGGAACCGCCCCCCCAGCATCGTCAGCGCCAGGGTGGTGTTCCACCAGGGGGTGTTGGCGTTCAGCCCGGCGAACGCCGAGCCGTTGTTGCCGGCGCCGCTGGAGAAGGCGTAGAGGATCTCGGTGAGTCCGTGCGGTCCGGCGTTGTTCAGCGACGACGTTCCGAAGTTCGACACCGCTCCCCAGGCCGCGAAACCCAGGATGATGAGCGGAAAGATCAGCACGTACAGCATGCCCAGCTTCATCTCCCTCGCCTCGATCTTCTTGCCCAGATACTCGGGCGTGCGTCCCACCATCAGGCCGGCGATGAACACCGTCAGCACGACGTAGATGAGGATGGCGTACAGGCCCGCGCCGACGCCGCCGAAGATCAACTCGCCCAGCTGGATGTTGACGAGCGGCACCAGCCCGCCGAGCGGCGTGAAGCTGTCATGCATGGCATTCACCGCGCCGCACGAGGCGTCGGTGGTGACGGTCGCGTACAGGGCGGAGGCGGCCACGCCGAAGCGTGCCTCCTTTCCCTCCATGTTGCCGAGGTGCTGCTCGACGCCCAGACCGGCCAAGGCGGGGTTGGGATGGGCCTCGGCGCCGTAGCAGACGGCGACGCCAGCGAGGAACAACACCGTCATTGCCGCCCAGATGGCCCAGCCCTGCTTCGGGCTGCGGGCCATGCGGCCGTAGGTGTACGTGAGCGCCGACGGGATCGCGAAGATCATGAACAGCGACAGGAAGTTCGTGAAGGGGCTGGGGTTCTCGAAGGGGTGGGCGGCGTTCGCGTTGAAGAAGCCGCCGCCATTCGTGCCCAGTTGCTTGATGGCCTCCTGCGAGGCCACGGGCCCGAGCGCGATGGTTTGCTTCCCTCCTTCCAAGGTGGCGACGTCGAGGTAGGGCTTGAGGTTCTGGATCACCCCCTGTGACACCAGCAGCAGCGCGAAGACGATGCTGAGCGGCAACAGCACGTAGACGATCGAGCGCGTCAGATCGACCCAGAAGTTCCCCAGCGTCTTGGCGCCATCGGGGCCGGGCCGTCGGGTGAATCCGCGGGCGAGCGCCAGCGCCACGCCCAGTCCCGCGCCCGCCGAGGTGAAGTTGTGCCAGGCCAGGCCCGCCATCTGCGTGAAGTAGCTCATCGTCGACTCGCCGCCGTACGCCTGCCAGTTCGTGTTCGTCGCGAAGCTGGCGGCGGTGTTGAACGCCAGGTCGGTTCCCACGCCGGGGAAGTGCTGCGGGTTGAACGGCAGCGCCTGCTGGGCGCGCTGGATGACGTACGTGACCACGACGCCCAGCAGGCTGAACGCCAGCAGCGCGAACGTGTACTGCTTCCAGTCCTGCTCGCGCGTCGGGTCGATGCCGGAGACGCGATAGATGGCCTGCTCGAGGCGGCCGAAGGTGCGGGGCAGCGGCGGTCGCTTGCCTTCGAACACGCGGAACATGAAGACCCCGAGCGGCTTCGTGACGGCGATGATGGCGGCGAAAAAAACGAAGATCTGAATCCAGCCGAGGGCGGTCATGGCGGTCTCCTCAGAAGCGTTCCGGACGAACCAGCGCGTAGACGAGATAGATCGTGAGCAGGGCGGCGAGCGCGGCGCCCAAGGCGTAGTCGATGGTCATGGAACCCTCCTCCTACAGACGGTCAAAGGACTTCGCGTAGAGCCATGTCACCGCGAAGAACGCGACGGTGACCATCAGGAAAGCGACGTCTTTCATGCCTGGTTCAATCAGCATCGCCCGTGCCATCCCGCTCCTCTGCTCAAACCGGCGGGGACCATCGCTCACCGATGCTCGGGGGCGCGCGAAGTGCACGCCGGGAAGGTGCTGCCCCTGCATTTGGCAGGGCGATTCCTCGACGGTGGACCACCGTCGAGGGGCGCGGGCTGCAGGCCCCGCTGCCCCGCTTCCCTGCACTGTGCAGGAGCGCTGATCGATGGGATGACCCATGCGGGCCGGACCCTTTGCGAGCCTGGAGACCGCTCGGCTGACCAGGCCCGGGCGCGGCTCGAACGCCGCAATTGCGGCCGGTGGCGCTCCCTGCCGCACTATTTGCGCGGCTGGTACAGGTGCCGCCGCGCGAGCTGCTGGCACTCCGGATCTCTCACGCACTCCCGAAACTTCGTGGCCAACTCGGCCTGCCGCCGACAAAAATCGCGCAAGGAGACCGGCGCGGCGGGGTCACAGACGTTCTTCAAGTTGTCGACCGTGGCGCGCAGCAGGGGAAGGCGTTGCGCGTCCGGGAGCGCGCGGATGGCCCGCACGTCCGACGTCGCCGACCACCAGATCAACCAGATCCCCAGGGCGGCCCCCAGCAGCGCCAACGGGAACCTCAGCCAGGGCACCGTGACCCGGCGGACCGAGGGCGTCGGTCTGGGAGCCGGCTCGTCGGAGCGGACCAACCTCAGCATGGGGCGCCCGGAAACTGCATCGGGTAGGCCAGGTTGGGCACGCGTCTTGATGGGACCTCGTGTGGGGGCGTACCGTCGTCCTCGACCGCTCATGTCCAGCTCTCGCGAAATTCCGTCTGCAAAACGCCGGCCCGAGGACTTTCTCGAGCTGGTCGAGCGGGGAAAGCGCGGGCGGTTGAAGCTGTACCTCGGGTTCGCCGCCGGGGTCGGCAAGACCTACCGGATGCTCGAGGAGGCCCACGCGCTCCGCCGGCGCGGGGTGGACGTGGTCATCGGTTTCGTGGAGACGCACGGCAGAGTCGAGACCGCGGCGCTCGTGGACGGTCTCGAGGTGGTGCCCCGCCGTCGCGTCGAGTATCGCGCCGTCGAGATCGAGGAGATGAGCCTCGACAACGTCCTCAAGCGAAAGCCCGCCGTCGCCGTCGTCGACGAGCTGGCCCACACCAACGTTCCAGGCAGCCGCAACCGCAAGCGCTATCAGGACGTCATCGAGCTGCTCGACGCGGGGATCAACGTCATCGGCGCCTTCAACGTCCAGCACCTGGAGAGCTTGAACGACGTCGTCGAGCGGGTGGCCGGCGTCCCCATCCGCGAGACCATCCCGGACAGCTTCCTCAAGCAGGCCGATCAGGTGGTGAACCTCGACCTCGCCGTCGAGGATCTACAGGAGCGCCTGCACGCGGGGAAGATCTACACCCCCGATCGGGTCCCCTGGGCGCTGGAGCACTTCTTCAAGGATCAGAACCTGCAACACCTGCGCGAGCTGGCGCTGCGCGAGGTGGCGGAGAGCGTGGAGCGCGCCGCCTCGGCCCGGTCGAGCCTGGCTGCCCCGGATGGGGCGACGACCGCCGTGACGGGCTCACGCATCATGGTCTGTCTGTCGTCGTCTTCCCCCAGCGCCGCCACCCTGGTGCGCAAGGGCTCGCGTCTGGCGGGGCGGCTCAGCGGCGACTGGTTCGTGGTCTTCGTCGAGACGCCCAGCGAGGCCCCCGAGCTGATCGACGCCGAGACCCAGCGCCGCTTGATGGCGAACATCGAGCTGGCCGGGGAGATGGGCGCCGAGGTGGTGCGGGTGAAGGCGCCCGATCCGGTCGACGCCATCCTCGACTTCGCTCGCTCGCACAGCGTCGGTCATATCGTCATCGGCCGCTCGCGCCAGTCGACCTGGCGGCAGTTCCTGGGGCTGTCGATCCCGCTGCGTCTGGTGCGCGACGCCGCCGGGATCGACGTTCACGTCGTAGCCACCGACGAGGAAGTGGTGCCCGCGTGACCTTGCGAGGCAAGCTGGTGCTGGCGCAGGCGCCGCTGGCGCTGGCGCTGGTCGTCGTGGGCGTGGTGTCGGCGCTGGTCACCACGCGCCTCGGCGAGCGCTCGCGGCTCATCCTGGCGGACAACTACCGCAGCGTGCTGGCTGCGCAGCGCATGAAGGAGTCGCTGGAACGGCTGGACAGTCAGGCGCTGGTGGTGCTCTCCGGCCGGCAAGAGGGCGCTCCAGCGACGTTCGGCAAGCACCGCGCGCTGTTCGAGCGCGAGCTGGTCGTCCAAGAGGGAAACCTCACCGAGCTGGGTGAGCCCGAGATCACCCAGCGGTTGCGCCAGGCCTGGGACCGCTACCGGGCTGCGCTCACCCGCTTCGAGGCGCTGCCCGATCGGGAGCAACGGGCCGTCCTCTATTTCTCCGATCTGCAGCCGGCCTTCCTGCGGGTGAAGACGGCGGACGACGAGATCCTGGCGGTCAATCAGGACGCGATGGTGAGGAAGAGCGATCGCGCCGAGGAGCGCGCGCACGCCTTCGAGCACACGGTGGTGGCGGTGGTGATCCTGGCGCTGGGGCTGGGCCTGCTGGCGTCGATCCTCTTGACCACCCGGCTGCTGCGGCCGCTGGGGGTGGTCAGCGCCGCGGTCAGGCGGTTCGGCGAGGGCGATCTGCGCGCGCGCGCCACCGTGCACGGCAGCGACGAGATCGCGGCGGTGGCGTCGGAGTTCAACCGCATGACCGAGAAGCTGGAGAGCTATCGCCAGAGCTCGCTGGGCGAGCTGTTGCAAGCGCAGCAGGCCGCGCAGGCCGCCATCGATGGGCTCCCTGACCCGGTGCTGCTGCTCGACGCGAACGGCGAGCTGCGGGGGGCGAACAGCGTCGCCTCCCGGCTGCTCGGCGTGGAGCCGGAGCGCCCGGCGGCGGAGGCGTTCGCGGGAGCCGATCCGGCCGTCCGCGCCACCGTCGATCGGCTGCGGACCCACGTGCTGGGCGGCAAGGGGGCCTACGTGCCGCGCGGCTTCGAGGACGCCATTCGCGTCACCACGCCGGAGGGGGAGAAGGTCTTTCTTCCTCGCGCCACGCCCATCTATGGCGAGACGGGCGCCGTCGGGGGGGCGGCGCTGGCGCTTCAGGACGCCACGCGGCTGTTCCGCTTCGACGAGCTGAAGAACGATCTTGTCGCCACGGTGGCGCACGAGTTCCGCACGCCGCTGACGTCGATCCAGATGGCCCTGCACCTGTGCACCGAGGAGGTGGTGGGGCCGCTCACCCCCAAGCAAGCGGATCTGCTGTTCGCGGCGCGCGAGGACTGCGAGCGCCTGCGCCTGATCGTCGACGATCTGCTGAACCTGTCGCGCATCGAATCGGGACACATCGATCTGCATCGCCGCCGCGCCAACCCCGCCGAGCTGGTCGCCCTGGCGATCGACGTCCACCGCGCGGCGGCCGAACAGGCGGGGGTGAGCCTGAAGACCGCGGTTCCGCCGGAGCTGCCGGACGTGTTCGTCGATCCCGATCGGTTGCAGCTGGTGTTCAGCAACTTGCTCAGCAACGCCATCCGGTATTCGCCATCGGGCAGCGAGATCCTGGTGCGCGCCGTGGTCAATCAGGACCCGTCCCCGGGTGCCCCCTACCGACTTCGCGAGGCCAGCGTCAGGTTCGAGGTGGTCGATGCCGGGGCCGGAATCGCCGCGCAACACCAGCCCGGCCTGTTCGAGAAGTTCTTTCGCGTCCCGGGCAGCCCGCGCGGCGGCTCGGGCCTGGGGCTGTTCATCAGCAAGGGGCTCGTCCAGGCGCACGACGGGACCATCGGCGTGCGCAGCGATCTGGGGAAGGGGGCCATGTTCTGGTTCACGGTGCCGGTGGCGCCCCCCGCCACCGCCTGACCCGCCCGGACTCGCCGCGTGCTTGTGACCAAGTTGTCATTTCGCCTTGTGGGGCTGCGTCGTTCAGGGTGCTAGGCTCCCGCGCCCAATGACGGAAGGGGAAATCGCGGCCAAACCGGACGAGCAGCTGTCACCGGAAGAGGTGCAGGACGCCTGGCATCTGCTGGCGCGCGAGGACCGCGTGGAGGGATTTCGCCTGCTTCCCCGCGAAGGGCAGGAGGAGGTGTTCTTCGGGTTGGATGCCCGCCAGCAGGCGGAGCTGGTGGCGGCGCTGCCCGCCGGAGAGCGCCGCAGCTGGGTGCGCTTGCTCGATCCCGACGACGCCACCGACGTGATCCAGGCGGCCGAGCCCGAGGAACGCGAGGCGTTCCTGAACCTCCTGGACGAAGGCACGCGCAAGGAAGTGACGGCGCTGCTGGCCTACGAGGAGGACGCCGCCGGCGGTCTCATGAATCCCCGCTTCGCGCGCGCCCGCCCCGACATGACCGTCGACGAGGCGGTCAGCTACCTGCGCCCCCAGACCCGCGAGCGGGCCGAGACGATCTATTACGCGTACGTGCTGGACGCCGATCAGAAGCTGCTGGGCGTGGTGTCGTTTCGCCAGCTGTTCAGCGCCCCCGGCAAGGCGCGCGTGCGCGACATCATGGCGACCGACATCGTCACGGTCCCCGAGACGATGGATCAGGAGACGGTCAGCCAGGTGTTCGCGGCCAATGACTTCCTGGCCCTGCCGGTGGTCGACGTCGAGGGGCGCATCAAGGGCATCGTCACCGTCGACGACATCGTCGACGTCGTGCGCGAGGAGGCCACCGAGGACATCCAGAAGGTCGGCGGTACGGCGGCGCTCGACGCCCCCTACCTCGAGGTGGGGATCTTCCCCATGATTCGCAAGCGGGCCGGGTGGCTGTCGGCGCTGTTCCTGGGCGAGATGCTGACCGCCACCGCCATGGGCTACTTCGAGAAGGAGATCGCCCGCGCCGTGGTGCTGGCGCTGTTCGTTCCGCTCATCATCTCGAGCGGCGGCAACTCGGGCTCGCAGGCGACCACCCTGGTCATCCGCGCCATGGCGCTCGGCGAGGTGAAGCTCAGCGACTGGTGGCGGGTGGTCCGGCGCGAGCTCGCCGCCGGGCTGGGGCTGGGGCTGATCCTCGGCAGCATCGGCTTCTGTCGCATCATGCTGTGGGAGCGGGCCTTTCACACCTACGGCGCGCACTACCAGCTCGTCGCGGCGACGGTGGGGCTCAGCCTGGTGGGCGTGGTGCTGTGGGGGACGCTCAGCGGCTCGATGCTGCCATTCTTGCTGCGTCGGCTGGGGTTCGATCCGGCGAGCGCCTCGGCGCCGTTCGTGGCCACGCTGGTCGACGTCAGCGGGCTGATCATCTACTTCACGGCCGCCAGCATCATCATGCGCGGCACCTTGCTCTGACCTTCAAATTGCAGGAGGGCGGGGGAGCGATCCCGCAATTTGCAGGATTTCACGCCCCGATGAGGCCCGTTCGCGTGACGCCGGGTGGCATGCGAGATGCTCGTTGTTCCGCGCGTGAACCAGATCGCACCAGCGCCTCGAAACCTCGAAGAAACGTCGCCCGATTCCCCCGTCACCGTGTCCGAAGGGCTGGCGGGGAGCCGAACGACGTCGCGGCTGAAGGCCACGCTGTTCGGCAAGGCGCGTGACCTTCACGACCGCCGCATCTTCCACACGATCTCCCTGATCCCCTTCCTCGCCTGGGTGGGCCTGGGCGCGGACGGTCTGTCCTCGTCCGCTTACGGTCCCGAGGAGGCGTTCAAGACGCTGGGGACGCACAAGTACCTGGCGGTGGGGCTGGCGGCGCTGATGGCGATGACGGTGCTGATAATCTCGTCGGCCTACAAGCGGATCATCGAGGCCTTCCCCCACGGCGGTGGTGGCTACGTGGTCGCCACGAAGCTGCTGGGGCGGCCGGCCGGCGTGATCTCGGGCTGCGCGCTGCTCGTCGACTATGTCCTCACCATCACGGTGTCGGTGGCGGCGGCGGGCGACGTCATCTTCAGCTTCCTGCCCCTCGGCTGGGCGGGCGCCAAGCTGGGGGTCGAGCTGTTCTTCATCCTCTCGCTCACCACGTTGAACCTCCGCGGCGTGCGCGAATCGGCGATCGCGCTGGCGCCCATCTTCCTGGTCTTCGTCGTCACGCACGCGGTGGTGATCGTGGGCGGTCTGGTGGCGCGCGCCCCCGAGATCGCGAACACCGCCCGCGACGTGTCGAGCGGCTTTCACGCCGGCATGCACACCCTGGGCGCGGGCGGGATGTTCTTGCTGTTCATCCACGCCTACTCGCTCGGCGGCGGCACGTACACCGGCATCGAGGCTGTCTCGAACGGCCTGCCCATCATGCGCGAGCCCCGCGTGAAGACGGCGCGCCGGACCATGATGTACATGGCCGTGTCGCTGGCCTTCACCGCCACCGGGCTGCTCGTCTGCTACCTGCTGTGGCACGTCGAGCCGGTCGCGGGAAAGACCATGAACGCCGTGCTGGTCGAGAAGATGACGGCGCGGCTGCCGCTGGGGAAGGCGCTGGCGATCATCACGCTGTTCTCGGAGGGCGTGCTGCTGGTGGTGGCGGCGCAGGCCGGCTTCCTCGACGGTCCACGGGTGCTCGCCAACATGGCCGTCGACAGCTGGATGCCGCGCCGGTTCGCCGCCCTGTCCGAGCGACTGACGGCCGGCAACGGCATCGTCTTGATGGGCCTGGCGTCGCTGGGCGCGCTGATGTACACGGGCGGCGACGTCGGCAAGCTGGTGGTCATGTACAGCATCAACGTGTTCCTCACGTTCTCGCTGTCGATGTTCGGCATGCTGCGGATGACCGTGAGGCGGCGCCGCGAGATCGCGGGCGCCGCCTCGAAGGTGGGGCTGTTCGTGGTGGGCTTCCTGCTGTGCGCGACCATCCTGGTCATCACGGTGCTCGAGAAGTTCAAGGAAGGGGGCTGGCTGACCCTGGTCGTCACGGGCGCGGTGGTCGGCCTGTGCTTCGTCATCCAGCGCCACTATCGCTTCGTGCGCTCCCGCTTGAACGACCTCTACAGCGGCGTTGGCGACGTCGACGCGGGGACGCACCCGGCGCTCCCCATCGTGAACGCCAAGCTGCCGACGGCGGTGGTGCTGGTGCCCAGCTACGGAGGCGTCGGCATTCACACGGTCCTCAACGTCTTCCGCGCTTTCCCGAACCACTTCAAGAACCTGGTGTTCGTGTCGGTGGGGGTCATCGATTCGGGCGGCTTCAAGGGGGCCGACTGCGTCGACGAGCTGGAGGCCGAGACGGACGCCATGCTGAAGAAGTACAGCTCGCTGGCGACCAGCCTGGAGATGCCCTCGACCTACCGGTTCTCGATCGGGACCGAGGCGGTCGCCGAGGCGGAGAAGCTGTGCGCCGCTTTGCTGAAGGAGTTTCCGCTGGCCACGTTCTTCGGCGGCAAGGTGGTGTTCGATCGGGAGCGCTGGTTCCAGAAGTTCCTGCACAACGAGAGCGCCACGGCCATTCAGAAGCGCCTGTACTGGCGCGGGGCCACGATGGTGATCTTGCCGGCTCGGGTCTCGGAAGCCGACGGCCTGGCGGCCTGACGCCCCGGGACGCCGCGTCCGGGGTGGCGAGCTCCGTGAGGGGGCCGACGTGATATTGTGCGCGCGCGATGAAGGTCTCTCCCTGGCGCCTGTTGCTTCTCGGCTTCGCCGGGATGCTGATCGCGCCGTTCATCCCCGGCTGCGAGACGCCCGAATCGTTCCATCTCAGCGAGGACGGCGCGATGTCGGCGACCGAGACGGGCGGTGACGGCGGCGGCGAGGTGGGCGGGGGCAGCGGCGGCGAGGTGGGCGGGGGCAGCGGCGGCGAAGTGGGTGGCGGGAGCGGCGGAATCAGGGCGGCCGGTGGACGCTCCGGCTCGGGCGGACTCACGGGCGGCGGCGGTGGCCTCGGCACCGGGGGTGTCGGCATCGGCAACGGTGGGCGAAGTCCGGGCGGAGCGACGGGCGGAGCGACGGGCGGAGCCACCGGCGGACGCGGCGGCTTCGGCGTGGGCGGGCGCGCGGCGGGCGGTCGTGGGGGCTCGGGCGTTGGCGGCCGCGCCACGGGAACCGGCGGCTCCGCCAGGGGGGGCAGCGCCAGCGGCGGTACTTCCGGGTTCGGCGGTCGGGGGGGCTTCGGCGGGCGCGCGGCGGCGGGCGGCCGTTCGGGTGTGGGCGGCCGGACGGGGGCGGGCGGCGCGCGCGCCGCGAACTGCATCGCCACCATTCAAGACGGTGGTTATGCGTACGGAACGGCGCCCCCCTGCAGCGCCTGCAAGGACAACGGGACGTCGCTCGAGACCAAGTGCGAGGCGGTCCTCGACTGCATGGAGCCGCAGTGGCCGTGCACCGGCAACTGCTCCACGCAGTGCTACAACGCGGCCGGGGCGAGCGGTCCGGTGATGACCTGTGTCAGCGCGCTGACGACGGCTGCCTGCGGACCGTAGCGACCTCGCGCGCGGCGCGGCCGGGTTTCAGGGCGCGACCGTTTCGACGAAATGCGGTGGCTCGTCGTAAAGGTAGGGCGACGTCACCTCCGTCTCGTATCCGTTCGGATCGAAGCGAGACATGATGGCGGTCTCCAGGCCGATCAGCTCCGGCTTGAGGTAGATGGCCGCGTCCGAGACCATGTCGAGCCGATCGTTGTCGCTTGCCGCCAGCACGATCAGCGGCACCCCGCGCCAGCGCTCGTCCACTTGCATCGACCTCACCAGCGCTCGTCCGTCGGGGATGTCGAGGTCGACGACGACCAACCCCGGAGGATCGTTGACGAGAACACGAATGGCCTCGGTTCCGAACACCGCGCAGCACAGGCCATAGCCGCACGCGATCGACAGCTCCATCAGCAGGTCGCGCGCGATGGGGTCGCGTGTGAGCGCCAGGATCGCCGTGAAGATCTCATCGTCGCGGGTGCGCCGTCGCGCCCACGCACCGTCCCTCTTCGACGTTCTCACGGGGAGTCAATTTGCCTCCCCACCTGTTTCGGCCGTCTTTCGAAGCGGCCCGTTAATTGTAAATTCGCTCACGGTCATTTTCGTCCCTGCGGCGCTGCCCGGGGACGAGAATGCCTGCGCGACTACTGGGAGGCGCGCTGCGTGAAGTGGGGCTCGGTCACCAGCCGCGCGAACGCCTCGGCGATGCCGATCGAGCCCGACTGCAGCGCCGAGACCTGACCGGCCCCGATGCAGGCGTCGTTGGTCCCGAACGAGTACGTGGCCAGGTACGCCGCCATGCACTCGTGGATGATCGGCTGGCTCACCAGATCCGACATCAGCGATTCCTCGTCGGTGAACGTCATCGAGGACCCATCGGCGGCCTGGGCGGTGGCCGCCGAGTTGACGTCGTAGGTGCCTTCCTTCGTCCGATAGCGCCCGCCTTCGTCGAAGTGCTCGAAGCCGAAGCCGATGGGATCGAACAGCTTGTGGCAGCCGGCGCAAGACCCGGTGGGGCCCATGTTCAGCTCGTGGACCATCTCGTAGTGGTCGCGCGTGGTGTTCACGTTCGCCATCGGCGTGGTGACGTCGAGCTGGGGGACGTTCGGCGGCGGCGAGATCTTCGGCTTGCAGAAGAACTTTCGGTACGGAAGCAGGCCGCGCTTCGTGGGGGAGTCGTTCGTCGGCGAGGCATGGGCGGCCAGGAACGCCCCCTGGGCCAGGATTCCGATTCCGGTTCCGGCCGGACGGGTCACGGAGGCGTAGTCGCTCGACGGCGACGGGAACCCGCCGGTGTAAGCGTTTCCGGTCGCGTAATAGGTCGCCAGGGACTTCGACGGGTTCGTCGTCTTCGCGGTCAGCAGCTCCTTCATGCCGCCGCCGTTCTGGAACACGATGCTGTCGATGAACGCGTGCGACTCCTGCACCATGTCGTCGCTGACCTGGCTGAACGTGGCGATGTTCGGCTTGCTCATCGAGGGGACGTTCGCGAAGTCGAAGTACTGCTCGAAGAAGTGCTGCAGCATCTGCTTGCCCTGATCGGTGGCGATCAGGCTCTTCGCCAGGGCCGTCAGGTCGCCGAGGTTGCCGGACGCCGCCATCGAGAGCATGGCGTCGGTGGGGGTCGTGCCGGTGTAGTTGTAGGCCAGCTCGGTCACGGTCTCGTAGGGCGTCAGCTTGCGGGTGCTGTTCCCCGCGTCGGCGCCCACCTCGCTGCGATACAGCGCGTTCGGGGACTGGATGAGGGCGATGGTCATGTACTTCAGCGCCGTCTTGAAGTCGGACTTCGTCTTGGACGCGTCGAAGAACGCCAGGTACTTGTCGTGCTCGGCCGAGGTCACCGGGCGGCGGAACAGCTTCTGACCGTACTTGTTCAGGAAGGTCTCGGCGCAGGCGTGATCTGCCGCGCCCGTCGAGCAGGGCAACAAGGTCGACAGCACGCTGCCCGTCACCGCCGTCGCCACGGACGTGGCGGCGTCGAGCACTGAGCTCGCCAGTTGCGTCCCGACCGAGGCCGACGAATCGTTGTCGAACCCGAAGTCGGAGATGTTGCTGGCGGGCAGCGAAGCGCTCCACTGCGATTTCACCTCGGGGAACACGTCGCCGAGCGTGTTCTGCAGCTCGGTCCGCGTCATCAGGCGAAGCACCGGCCTGCCGAGCGAGGCGCTGGCGCAGGACAGCGTGATGACCGTGCTGCCGCCGGAGCCGCTGCCGCCGGAGCCGTTGCCGCCGGAGCCGTTGCCGCCCGAGCCCGGCGAGCCGTTGCCGCCGCTGCCCGAGCCGTTGCCACCGCTGCCGGAGCGGTTGCCGCCGCTGCCTGGGTTGGAGCTTCCGCCCGATGCTCCGCCTTGCGGACCGGCGTCGCTGGCCTTGCAGCCAGCCAGCGCCAGGGCCAGCGCGCCGAGCCCCAGGGCCAGACGTTTCATGACAGCACCCCCGAGACGACGCCGCTCTGCCCGGGGAAGGTGACGGTCCCGGCGCCCATGGCCTGGGCGAAGGTCAGATAGAGATCGGTCGCCGGACGGTTCACGATCGCCGTGCTGTTCTTGTCGGTGACCAGCGGAAACTGCACCACCTGCCCGCTCTTGATGGCGCCGCCGCACTTGCCGATGGTGACCAGCGGCAGGCTGTCGGGGGTCTGCGGGTAAAGCACCTCGCTCATGCGGTTGTGATCGGCGCCGTCACCGATCTCGCTCATCCAGAAGATCAAGGTGTTGTCGAGCACCTTGGTCCCTGGGGCGGCCGGATCATCGGTGGTGGCCAGCACGCTGACGACGTACTTCACCAGCTGCTGGGTGAACCAGAGCTGGGCCTTGGCGAACGCCATCCGGGTGGCGGGGTTGAGGTTGTCGACGGAGATGGGCGAGTTGTACTGGGCGCCCGACGCTTGCTGAGGGCCCGTGTGCGACAGCGTGCTGTGGTGCGCGCCGGGGGACCCCGCGAAGGTGAAGTCGAAGTCGCAGGTCGCGTACATCGGCATCAGCCCGATGATCGGCGCGGCGTTGCAGATGATCGCCTGCGCCACCAGCTCGAGCTGCGCCTGCAGGATCAGCGGGAAGTTCGCCGCCTGATAGAAGTAGTCGTTGCTGCCGCTGGAATCGGGGACGTTGCCGGCGCTCGCCTTGCGAACCATCTCGACGGTGGGGAGGGTCGGCTTGGTCGAGCAGCTCGACTGCGTCGCCATCCCCGAGCTGTCGGACTGCAGGGCCTGGATCGAGGCCAGGTGGGTCTGCAGCTTCGACTGCTCCCCGGTCAGGCTGCTCAGCGTCCCTTGCAGACCCTGGATCTCGGACGCCGTGAAGGCGAGCAGATCCTTGCGCAGCTGGACGTCGGCGCTGACGGGCGCCGCGCCGCCGCCGGTGAACAGGCTGTCGAACGCCGCCACGGGGCTCTTCTGCGGATCGACGGCGGTCCCGTTCCAGAACAGCATGCCGTTGTGATCCATGCCGGACGGCATGTGCGAGCAGGCGCCCAGGATCAGCGGCTTCACGCCCAGCGACTTGCCGATGACGTGCTCGACGGAGGTGCGGGACCCGGTGGTGTCGGCGGCGGTGTAGCCCGACAGGCAGTTGACGATGCCGTCGTGGGTCTCTCCCGCGCCGACGTACTGAAAGCCCTGGTAGACGTTGACGTACTGCTTGTACTGCTGCAACGGCCCCAGGATGCTGACGTTCGTCTGATCGAGCGCGAAGTTCGTCAGGTCACTGCCCATCACCTTGGGCGCGAAGTGCTCGGGCGCCGTTCCGTGCGGGGTGTAAAACAGGAACATCCGCTTCGGGGCGGCCGTGGTGGCGGCGGCCGCCATGCGCGACAACCGCAAGGCAGCGGGGACCGACATCCCCATGGCCATGGCCTTCAAAAACATCCGACGACCGAGAACGTTCTTCGCGCGCTTGAGCTGCAGATGTGGGGGCATTCGGGGACGCTCCTTGAACTCTGACTCGAACTGACGTTTTGCCTTGGCTGTTCGGGAAAACGGGGGGACGCTCGCCGTCGAACAAACCAGGTCAGCTTGTACCGACCCTCGGGGCTTGTCGAGCCCCAATACCCCTGAATTCGTCGTGGAACGGGCCGAAACCAGGGCGCTCGGGGCGACCGTTTCGAATGGCGCTTCTACCCCTTGAAGGGGCGTTCACCTCTCGCTAATCTCCCGAAATGTTGCCTGATGGTCCTCTTCGCGAGGCGCTGACGTTCGACGATGTCCTGCTGGTTCCCGCCGAAAGTGACGTCATTCCGAAGGACACCGACGTCCGGACCCAGCTGACGCCCCAGATCCGGCTGGCGATCCCCATCGTCTCGTCGGCCATGGACACGGTGACCGAGGCCGCCACCGCCATCTGCATGGCGCGGGAGGGCGGAATCGGCATCGTCCACAAGAACCTCTCCATCGCCGATCAGGCGCTGGAGGTGCAGAAGGTCAAGAAGGCCGAGACCGGCGTCGTCCTGAACCCGGTCACCATCGGCGCCGATCAGAAGCTGGCCCAGGCGCTCGAATTGATGAAGCGCCACGACATCTCGGGCCTGCCGGTGGTGGCGGCCGACGGGCGAGCGGTCGGCATCAT
Source organism: Polyangia bacterium (assembly GCA_036500205.1). GTDB lineage: Bacteria > Myxococcota_A > Polyangia > Fen-1088 > Fen-1088 > DASYCK01. The sequence continues at coordinate 36,540 of DASYCK010000287.1, forward strand.
CACCAACCGCGACGTGCGGTTCGAGCGCAACCTGGAGCAGCCGGTCAGCACGATGATGACGCGCAAGCTCATCACGGTCCCCGAGGGGACGAGCCTCGAGGACTCGAAGGAGCTGCTGCACCGCAACCGCATCGAGAAGCTGCTGGTGGTCGACGGCGCCGGGAAGCTGCAGGGCCTGATCACGATCAAGGACATCCAGAAGGCCCAGCAACACCCCACCGCCTCGAAGGATGACCTGGGGCGGCTGCGCTGCGGCGCCGCCGTCGGCACGGGGCCAGATCGCTCGGAGCGGGTGGGCGCGCTGCTGTCCATCGGCTGCGACGTCATCGTGGTCGACACGGCCCACGGGCACTCGCGCGGCGTCCTCGACGCGGTGGCCGACATTCGCAAGACGTTCCCCAAGGCGCAGATCATCGCCGGCAACGTGGCGACGGCCGAGGCCGCGCTGGCGCTGGCGAAGGCGGGCGCCGACGCGGTCAAGGTCGGCATCGGCCCCGGGTCGATCTGCACCACCCGCGTGGTGGCCGGCGTGGGCGTCCCCCAGGTCACCGCCATCAGCGACTGCGCGAAGGCGCTGGAGCGCATGGGCGTCACCGTCATCGCCGACGGCGGCATCAAGTATTCGGGCGACGTGGCCAAGGCGCTGGCGGCGGGCGCGCACGTGGTGATGATCGGCAGCCTGTTCGCCGGCACCGACGAGGCGCCCGGTGAGGTGATCCTCTATCAAGGGCGCAGCTACAAGGTGTACCGGGGCATGGGCTCGATCGGCGCCATGCGGGCGGGCAGCCGCGATCGCTACTTCCAGTCCGACGTCACCACCGACGCCAAGCTGGTGCCGGAAGGGATCGAGGGGCGCGTCCCCTACCGGGGGAGCCTGTCGCAGTCGCTGTATCAGCTGATCGGCGGCGTGAAGGCGGGCATGGGTTACTGCGGCTGCCACACCATCGACGAGCTGCGCACCAAGGCCCGCTTCGTGCGCGCCACGCCGATGGGGCTGCGCGAATCGCACGTGCACGACGTCATCATCACCAAAGAGGCACCGAACTACCGTGAGCAGTAAGTCGTGAAACGCGACGCGATCCTCATCCTCGATTTCGGCGGACAGTACACGCAGCTCATCGCGCGCCGGGTGCGCGAGCAGAAGGTGTACTCCGAGATTCACCCCTTCAACGTCTCGCTGGCCCGCATCCGCGAGCTGGCGCCGAAAGGGATCATCCTGTCCGGCGGGCCTGCGTCGGCGTACGACGAAGGGGCGCCCCGCGTCGATCCCGAGCTGTACGCGCTGGGGATCCCGGTCCTCGGGATCTGCTACGGCGTGCAGCTGACGTCGCTGCTGCTCGGCGGAAAAGTCGTCGCCGCCGATCACAAGGAGTACGGGCGGGCCAACCTGCGCATCACGCAGCCGGGCGAGCTGTTTCACGGCTTCAACGTCGGCGAGGAGATCCCCGTCTGGATGAGCCACGGCGATCGCGTCGAGGCGCTGCCGCCGGGCTTCGCCGTCGTCGCGGAGAGCGCGAACTGCCCGGCCGCGGCCGTGGCGGCGCCCGATCGCCGCTTCTGGGGCGTGCAGTTCCACCCCGAGGTGGCGCACACGCCGCGCGGCGGGGAGATCCTCGCAAACTTCCTGTTTCGCATCTGCCGCTGTGAGCCCAGCTGGACCATGGCCGGCTTCGTCGACGATGCCGTGGCGGCGACCACCAAGAAGGTCGGCGCCACCGGGCGCGCGGTGTGCGGTCTGTCGGGGGGCGTCGACTCGTCGGTGGCCGCGGCGCTGGTGCTGCGCGCGATGGGTGACCGCCTCACCTGCATCTTCGTCGACACGGGCCTGCAGCGGACCGGCGAGGCGGCGCAGGTCGAGTCGCTGTTCCGCGATGCCTTCCACGCCGATCTGCGTGTGGTCGACGCGACGGACAGATTCCTGGGCGCGCTGGCGGGCGTCACCGACCCCGAGCAGAAGCGGAAGATCATCGGGCGCGAGTTCATCGCCGTGTTCGACGAAGAGGCGAAGCGGATCGGCGACGTGGACTTCCTGGTGCAGGGGACGCTCTACCCCGATGTCATCGAGTCGGTGTCGCTGAAGGGGCCTTCGGCGACCATCAAGTCCCATCACAACGTGGGCGGGCTGCCCGAGCGGATGCGCCTCGGGCTGGTCGAGCCGCTCCGCGATCTGTTCAAGGACGAGGTGCGCCAGCTGGGCGCGGAGCTGGGGCTGCCCCATCACGTGCTGTGGCGGCAACCGTTCCCGGGGCCGGGGCTGGCGGTGCGCATCCTCGGCGAGGTGACGCGCGAACGCTGCGACGTGCTGCGCGCGGCCGACACCATCATCGAGCAGGAGATCCGCGCGGCGGGCCTGTACGAATCCATCTGGCAGTCGTTCGGCGTGTTGCTCCCCGTGCGCAGCGTGGGCGTGATGGGCGACGAGCGCACGTACGCGAACTGCCTGGCGCTGCGGGCCGTTCACTCGCGGGACGGCATGACGGCCGACTGGGTCCAGCTCCCCTACGAGCTGCTGGCCACGATCTCCTCGCGCATCGTCAACGAGGTGCGAGGGATCAACCGGGTCGTCTACGACATCTCGTCGAAGCCGCCGGCCACCATCGAGTGGGAGTAGCCGCGCCGTGACCGGGTTCGGCCTCGCGCCGCGCCACCGGTGGCGCCAGCTGGCCGCAGCCGCGGGGACCCTGCTGGTCCTCGGCGGTGGGGCGGGCTCGCGCGCCGCCGGAGATCCCTTCGTGCAGGAGGCGAAGGGGGTCGTCGTCGACTGGCGCCACGGCACCGTCAGCGCGCGTGGCGTCGCGGCGGGCGACTGGCGAACCCCGTCGGCCGAGATGGCCCGCGCCGGTGCCGAGCGACGGGCCCGGAACGAGGGGCGCAGCCGGCTCGTCGAAGCGCTGCGTGTCCTTCCCCTCGGCGGCGGGCGCCATCTCGACGCCGCGGCCATCAGCCGCGCCGTCGACCACGCCCGCACCGTTCACGTCGATTATCAATCGAACGGGGGCGTGGTGCTGCAGGTCGAGGTCGCGTTCGGCGACTGGGAAGAGAGCCTGGCGACGAAGACGACCGCCGATGCGCCCGCGGCGGCGGCGCTACCGCTGGCGGCGCCCCTGGCGCTGCGGCTGACCGAAGGGAGCCTGGCCGCCGCGCCGGCGCTGTTGGTCGGCACCCGGGAGATCGCGCTCGCCAGCGTCAGCTACGCGCCCTCGGGCGATCTCGCCGCCGATGTTCGCCCGCTCGTGGTCCGGGCCGACAAGAAGGGGCGGTTGGTGGCCGACGAGAAGCTGAACCCGGAAGAGCTCGCTCACCGCCACGCGGTGATCTACGTTCAGAAGCTGCTGCGATGACGACGAGGCGGCGAAGGGCTCCGGGGATGACAGCGCGCCGGCGCGTGCCCGTCTCGCTTTCTCTGTTCTTTCTTCTGTTCGCCGGCAGGGCGAAGGCGCAGGCGCCGGGTGTGGCAGCGGCCGTGCCCGCTGCGCCCGCGGTGACGCCGCTGCCCCCCGGCACGCACCTGGGCGCGGCCGTGGTCCCCATCGTCGGAGGCAACCTCGCCAGCGCCCGGGAACGTGCGCTCGCCGAAGCGCTGAAGCAGGCGGTGGGCGAGGCGATCGGTCTGGTGGCTCCCGACGCGCGCGCCACGCAAGCGAAGACTGTCGTCCAGGTGCTCGGCAAGGCACGCAGCTTCGTGCAGCGCTATCGCACCCGTGAGGACGGAGAGGGGGGACCGGGCCTCTACTCGGTGAAGATCGAGGCCGACGTGGACGAGGCGGCGCTTCGCCAGACGTTCGAGCGCGCGCCAGCGGCCGGCACGGCTCCTGCCGCCAGTGCGCCGTCCTGTCTCCTGGTCGCGAGCGGCCCCCTCGAGGCGAGCGACGCGCTCGCGCACGCCTTGATCGCGGCGCACGTGCGGGTGGAGCGCGCGCGAGAGGGCCTGCAACCAGCGCAGGCGCTCGATGCGGCAGCGCGCGCAGGCGTGGGGGCGGTCGTCCTCGTGAACGCCACCGCCACGAATGAAGGGCCCGTTCGCGGCGTAGGCGTCGAGTCCGTTTCGTGCGCGCTGGCCGCGCGCATGGTTGCCGCCGGCACCGGGGTGGCGCTGGCCGAGGACAGCCGGACCGACAGGAGCTTCGCGCTGCGCGAGGAAGACGCACGCAAGGACTGCTTCGCGCGGGTGGCCGCGCTGGTGGCGCGACAGCTGATGCCCCAGACCGGCGGCGCGCGCGCGTCGTCGGAGCTGCGCATCATCGTGGCCGACGTCGACGTGGTCGAGCCGGGGGCCGTCCTCGGTCTCTTGAAGCAGCTCCGCGCCAGCGGAAGCGTGTCGTCCGTCGATGTCCGGCGCATTCTTCCCGGGCGGCTCGAGCTTGCCATCCGCTCGCGGTTGACGGGCAATGGACTCGCCGCCGCGCTGGCACGGGAAGGGGGCGGCCCCGTCACTCTGTCGGCCATGGAGGTTTCGGGCGATCTGGTCCGCATGACCGCGCGCGCCCGCGAGCCGGTCGCTCCCCCTCCTCCCGTCACTCCCGCGCCTGCCGCGCCCAGCGCTCAACCCGGAAAGCCCACCAGCCCATGATGCACCGGTTTCTTCTCCTCGCGCTCGTCGTCGGCTTCGTCTCCTGCGCCACCATCGGCTCGCCCCGAAACTCCGTTCCGTTTCGGGTCGAGGTGAATGTCCCCGACGCCACCGTGTGGGTCGACGATCATCTGGTGGGCAGCGTGGCCGTGCTGGCGCGCGCCGGAACATTCCTGCGCGTCGGGTTTCACCGGGTCGAGATCCGGCACCCCGACTACTACTCGTTCTTCGAAGAGGTCCAGCCCAAGTCGGGCGAGAACATCCTGATTCACGCCGACCTGCACGCCCTCGTCCAGTGAGCGCTCCGCCGCGCTGGATCGACTTTTCGATGAATCTGCCTTAGAGGTTCTCGACGTGGCCTTTCCCGCCGCGATCCCCCTCGTGATGGCGCTGGCGGTTTCCCGTCCGGCGGCCGTCCCACCAGCGCTGCCCGTCCGGGTCATCTGGGATTCGCCCGCCGGCTGCGCCGACGCCGACACGTTCTACTCCAGTCTCCTGGCGCGGGCGGAGCGCGTCCGTCGGGCCGAGCCGAACGAGGACAGCGCGCGCGTCGAGGTGCGGCTGATCCGCGTCGGCGCCAAGGTATCCGGCGAGCTGCGTCTCGTCGACGACCAGGGCAAGAGCGACGTCCGCAAGGTGGACGGCGCGAGCTGCGAGGAGGTGGCCGAGGCGCTGTCGCTCACCGCCGCGCTGGCGCTGGGGTCGGCCGTTCGCTGGTCGGTCCAGCCCGCCCCACCCGCGGCGCCGCCGACGGCTGGGGTGGGGGCGCCCGGCGCCGGCGCGACGTCCGAGCCGCCCGTGGCCCCATCCCCGGGGACCAGCTCGCCCCCGCCGGCGAGCGTCCAGCCGCCCCTTCCGCCTCCCCACGGTCCGGACGCTTCGCGCTCACCCGCGCCGCCGCCCACCTCGCCGTTGACCATCGAAGAGTCCCCCCGCCCGACCTCGGGTGGCCCGGGCCTCGAGGTCGGGGCCGGGCCCGCCATCGCGGCCGTGGTTTCGCTCCACTTGAGCTTGGGAGCGGCCGTGTTCGCCCGGGTGGCCGCCCCGACACGGGAAGGAATCGAACCCTCCGCGAGCCTGGCGCTCGTCTATCTGCGCAGCGATCTGCTGGGAACGACGGATGCAGCGACATTCGAGCTGGCGGCCGCCACCCTGACCGTTTGCCCCGGGTGGGGGTGGCAGGGGGCTCTCGTGATCGAACTGTGCGGGCTGGGGATGGGGGGCTGGCTGACCGCCTCCGACGACGCGGTCACCGTGGGCCGGTCCGTGGGCCGGTCCTGGTGGAGTGTCGGGGCGGTGGTGCGCGCTCGCATCCCGGTGGCCCGGGGCTTCCTGCTCCAGCTCGACGCGGCGGCGACCATCCCCCTCGTCGAACGCCGTTTCGAGACGACCACCCCCGAGGAGACGGTGGGCGATTCCCCGGCGGTCGCGGGAATGCTCGGGTTGGCCGTCGTCCATGGGTTATGATCTTCGGACAGGGTGATCACCGGGCGATTCGCCGGGAATTCAAGGGAAGGTTGGCCATGCCGCGTCTATTTCTCGTCGATGATCCCGACCGGGTTGAGCCCGGCTCGACGCCCGAGGCCATTCCGGACAAGGTGGTGACGCCCGACGCCCCCGGGTCGGCGGAGAATCCGGAGCGCGAGGGGCGCCTGCGGGGACTGGTCGACGGCTACCTGGACTTCGTGGCGCGCGTGTTGCGCAACGCAGGGACCCCCCAGGCCGACATCGACGACGAGGTTCAGCGCACCTTCATCATCGCCGCGCGCCGCCTGGACGACGTGCGACCGGGCTCCGAGAAGAGCTTCCTCCTCCAGACGGCCTTGAACGTGGCCGCCCACGCCCGGCGCACCATCGCGCGGCGACGCGAGGTGGCGGCCGACAACGCGCCCGATGCCCTCGATGCGTGCGCCACCCCAGAACAGTTGACGGATCAGAAGCGCGTCCGGCTCTTACTGGATCGAATCCTGGATCAGATGGGCACCGACCTGCGGACGGTTTTCGTCCTGTATGAATTCGAAGAAATGAACATGGCGGAAATCGCGGAGGCGCTGGGCATTCCCTCGGGAACGGTCGCGTCTCGGTTGCGCCGAGCGCGCACGGAGTTTCGGGCGCGGGTGGGGATGATCGGGGGCCTGTCGAAGGCGGAGAGAGAACCATGAGCGAGTTACCGCGGCTGTTCGACGAGAGTGAGAACGATGCGGAGCGCGCGCTCCTCCACGCGGGGATGTCGTACCGCGGATCGCGCGAGACGCGGACGAAGACGCTGGCGGCGCTTGGCCTGGCGGGCTCCACGGCGATCGTGGCGGGCGGAGCGGCGGCGGCGACCGGGGCCGCGTCGTGGTCATCGCTGCTGAATCTCTCCGGGGCGAAGTTCCTGCTCGCCGTGACGGTGGTGGGGGCCGTGACGGCGATCCCCGTCGGCTATCGGGCCTTGCACAAGCACCACGCCGCCGCGGCCATGACGCAGCCGGCGGCGACGGCCGGCGCCAAGACGGCGACGGGGTCCGTGACCACCGCCGGTCTCGCCCTCGAGGCGCCAGCACCGGTGGCGACCCCGAACGTGACGCCGGCCGTGCTTCCCACGTCGGCGCGCCCGACGCGCCCGACGGGCGAGACGGTGAGCCTGACCCAGGAGCTGGTGGCGCTCGACGCCGCACGCGTGGCGCTGGCGCGCGGCAACGCCCAGGGCGCGCTGTTCCTGCTCGACGAGTACGTGCAGACCTGTCCGCGCGGGCGGCTCAAGCTCGAGGCCGAGCTCTTGCGCGTGGACGCGCTCGCCAGGAACGGGCAGACCGAGCTGGCGCGACACCGGGCCGAGGCGTTCCTCAGGCGCCATCCCGCGAGCGTCCTGGCCGCCCGTGCCCGCAGCTATCTCGACGACTGACCGAGGAGCACGAGCAGGATCCGATGCCTGCGCGATCGCATGCCCGCGCTGGAGTGATGGTGGCCGTGGCGGCCTGGCTGACGGCCACGCTGTGCGGTTGTCACTCCACCGTCGACTCGTTGGGATACGACGACGAGCGCGGGATCGTCCTGCACCCCATGAAAGGGCCGGACACCTATCCCAACGCGTTCGGTGAGGTGCTCGGAAAAAGCGACCCCGACATCTCGGCGAAGATCAACGCAGCGTTCGACCAGCTCTTCCATGGCGACGCCAGCACGGAGGCCATCTATGTGCCGGTCTCGGGACAGCCCCAGGCCTATATCGAGGACGTGTTTCACAGCGACATTCGCACCGAGGGGATGGGGCTGGGGATGCTCATCGCCGTCGAGCTCGACAAGAGGGACGAGTTCGATCGCTTGTGGACGTACGCGAAGACGATGCGGGCGACGACGGGCGCCGCCAAGGGTTACTTCGACTCCTCGTGCGGAACCACGACCTCGCCTGGTGTTCCCCGGTGTAACGACCCTTTCGGGCACGAGCACATCCTGATGGCGCTGCTGCTGGCGAACCAGCGCTGGGGCGCCACGGGCGCCGACGCTGGCGCGAATGACTACGCCAGCGGCGCGAAGTCCCTGCTGACGGTCATGCGGCACAAGGAGGACGAGAACGGTGGGATCGTCGACGGGGTGACGAACGCGTTCGATTCAGCCACCCGACTGGTCTTTCACGAGCCCGAGACGGACTCGGCGAACGAGACCCGGTCGTCCATCGAAACCCCGGGATTTTACGAGCTGTGGGCGCAGGCGACCGGCGATCCGTTCTGGAGCCGGGCCGCCGAGAGCGCGCGCGCATTCTGGAAGAAGACGGCGAACCCGAACACCGGGTTGTTCCCCGTGCGCAGTCACTTCGACGGCACGCCCGTCGCGGGCTACGACACCTTCGCCTCCGAGGCCTTTCGGGCCCAGGTGAACTTCGCCATCGATCAGGTCTGGTCGACCGGCGATCCCTGGGAGGTCGTCGAGGCCAACCACCTGCTTCAGTTCTTCATCGGGAAGGGCCTCGACACGTACGGTCGGGAATACACCCTCGACGGCGTGACCGAGGTGGATTCCACGCGGGACCAGACCCTGGTGGTGACCAACGGCATCACCGGGCTCATTTCCAACGTCCCCCGGCGATCCGACTTCATTCAGGCGGTCTGGGACATGGATATCCCCACCGGAAACTCCCGCTATTTCACCGGCATCTTTCAGATGATGGGGCTGCTGCTCCTCGGCGGAAACTGCCGCGTCACCTGGTGACGGACGCTAGACCTGCTCGCAGAACTCGATCTGGCGCGGGACCTTGAACGGGGCGAGGTTTCTGGCGCAGTAGTCGATGAGCTCCTCGGCCTTGCAGGTTCCGGCGCGCACCACCTGGGCGACCACCATGGGGCCGCCCAGATCGTCGGTGACGACGCGCGCCTTGGCGGCCTTCACGCGGGGGAAGCTCTCCAGGCAGCCCTCCACCTCGCTCAAGGCCATCCGTTTGCCGTCTATCTTCACCAGATCGTCCTCGCGGCCGTTGATGCTGATGCGCCCCGTGCGATCGATGAAGCCCAGATCGCCAGTGCGGAACCACCCCTCGGCGTCGATGCCCCCGACGGGGATGTCGTTCCCGCGCGACGGCAACCGCATCTTGGGGACCGACAGATTCGAGAGCGCGCGCGACCTGACCCACAGCGAGCCCGGCAACCCTTGCGTCACCTTGGTGCCGGTCGCGCCGGCGGTACGGATCTCCACCCCCTCGAAGGGGCGACCCACCGACTCGGGGTCCTTGCCGGTGAGATCGATGGCCAGTGGCCCCGCCTGGGTCGAGTGATAGAGCGACAGGGGGCGGATGCCGAAGCGGTCGTGGAACGCCTCGGCGATGACGCCCGGCAAGGGGGAGCCCGAGCTGAGGTAACGCGGGTTCGCGTGCTTGAGCGGCTTCAGCGTGGGGACCCGCACCAGCGCGCCATAGAGGGCCGGCGTCGCGGGAAACACGTCCACCGCGTGGTCGCGCAGCAGCTTGGAAATACGCCGCGCCGAGATCTCGTCCTCGAGGAACAGCGTCGCGCCGAAGGCGAGGCTGGGAATCAAACCGAAGTCGAAGCCATAGCTGTGGTGGAGCGCCACCGCGCACAGCAAGCGATCGGTTGGCTTCAGCTCCAGCGTCCTGCCGAGCAGCTGCGCCATCGCTGCGAAGTTGGCGTTGGTGCGAACGATGCCGTGGGGATCGCCGCCGACCGTGGCCGTGAAGTGCACGGTCACGGCGCCCGCGTCCTTGAACGCCGGCGCGGGCGCGCGCTTGTACAGGCTGCAGTTCAACAGCGTCCCCTGCAGGCGTCGCCGGCTCTCCGGTGGAAACTTGGTGGCGATGGGGCCGGAGCCGAGCGCGTGGACGCCGCTGATTCCGGGGCTGCTGGTGAGTCCCGGGCTGCTGCTGGTCGTCGAGGCCTCGCTGCCCCGAGGGCGTGTGATGAGACCGCGCAACGGCGCGGCCTCGAGGATCATCTCCAGCTCACGCGTGCCGGTCGTCGGGTCGAGCGGGACGACCACGGCCTCGAGCTTGGCCAGGGCGAGGGACAGGATCACGAAGTCGGGGACGTTGCCCAGCATCAAGCCGACCCAGGAACCGGGGCCGACGCCCAGCGCGTGCAGCTCCTGGGCGCGGCGGTCGACCCGATGCAGGAGCCCGCGCCACGACAGATAGGTGTCTCGATAGACCAGCGCCTTTTCGCTTCCGCGATCCGACGCGATCGTCGTGAGCCATTGATAGAACAACATGAACGACCGACAGGCGCTGAAGGGGGGGGGCCCGAGCCGCGCTAGTCTATACAGGGGGTCTCGCGGAGCAACCCCCCTGGATACGCTCGCGTCGATGAGCGTCGAAACCGCCGTCTCCGGCGACGCCCGCATCGGCACCGCGGGGAGGTACGCCAGGGTCAGCGCGCCGCGGTCAGCAGGTGAGGGGCGTGTTCGGCCGCCGCGCCGGCCAGGTATTCCTCGACCAGCCGGCGCCCGACGTAGGTCGCCTTGATGCGCCACGAGGCGTGGTTTCCGATGACGACGGCAAAGGCGATCTTGGGGTGCTCGGCCGGCGCGTAGCCGATGAACCAGCTGTACCCCAGGTAACCTTTGTCGGTCTGGGCCGACAGCGTCCCCGTCTTCCCGGCCACCGAGACCGGCAGCAACGGGTGCCCCTTACGATCGTGGAACGCGGTCCTGGCCGTCCCCATGCGGGTCGTCAGCTCCATCATCTGGCCCACTTCGTGGGCCACGGCGGGAGACATCACCGTGCGGCCCCGGCCGGTCGGCAGGGAGAGGGGTTGTCCCTCGGAGCCGAAGGCGCGCTCGACCAGATGAGGCGTCGGCATCTCCCCTCGGTTGGCCACCGTCGCCGCGAGCAGCGCGCCGTGCATGGGCGACAGCGTCGAGTGCCAGAAGCCGGCCGCCGTGCGGGCGAACTCCAGCCGGTCGTCGGTCGGCACCTCGATGTGCGAGGCCTCGAAGGGGACATCGAAGGGGATGGTCTCGCCGAAGCCGAAGGCATGGGCCATGCGGTCGAGCCCCTCGGGGGTCAGGTTGCGGGTGGCCAGCTTGGCGATGATGGCGTTCTGGGATTTTCCCAGGCCGTAGGCCAAGGTGGCGCAGCTGCGGTCGATGCGGGGGATGTCGACGAGGTTGTCGGGGACGATCGACGAGACGCCGCCGTGATAGCAGGTCCGCGAGGCCCCGGTCAGACCGGCCTCCGAGACCAGGGCCGTCGCCGAGACGACCTTGAAGACGGACGCCGCGGGCGCCCAGGGGTGGAGCGCCAGCTCCTCCGCGCCCAGCTCGGGCGACACGGCGGAATGACCGGCGAGCGCCAGCACGCGGCCATCCGGGATCGAGATCACGACCGCCCCGGCGTAGGGCAGCTGGAACGTCCGGAAGGCCTCCTCGGCGGCGTCCTGAAGCCGCGGATCGAGCGTCAGCTCGGCCTGGGCGCCCCCTTCCATCTGCGCCGTGAAGGTGTTCCCGTTGCGCACGATGGTGTCCATGCGGACGTGCCGCGAGGACGGTCGCCCGAGGGTCGCTCCGGCCCCCTTCGCCGCTGCCGAATTGGGCGTCTCGGCCTGGACCGGGCGGCCAGTGAGCGCCAGAAGGCTGGTCAGCGAGAGGAGGCAGATGCGGGAAAAAGCAGACATGAAAGTAAAGGTCGTACATGTAGGTCACTGTGTCAAAAAAAGACCTCTCTTTACGTATAAATGCGAATGACCTAGGCTTTTCGCCGGTAGCCTTGCCACGTAAGCCCTTCGATCCGAACGACGCGTCGGACTCCGACCACGTCCGGGCCAAGACGGTCGTGACGGCCATTAGCCGTCTGTCCGATCGGCCTCCCGGGAATGAGGCCTGTCTGGTGGTCATCTACGGCGACGAGCTGGGCAAGAAGTACAACCTCAACGCCAGCTCGCTGCTGGTCGGTCGCTCCTCGAAGTGCGACATCCAGATCGATCAGGAGTCGACGTCCCGCAATCACTCGAAGATCGTGAACACGGGGAAGTCGATCCTGATCCGCGATCTCGGCTCGACGAACGGCACCTACGTCAACGACGAGCCGATCGAGGAGCACGTCCTGCGCGACGGGGACTTCATCAAGATCGGTCGCACGATCTTCAAGTTCCTGACGGGCGGCAACATCGAGAACGCCTATCACGAGGAGATCTATCGCCTGACGACGGTCGACGGGCTGACCCAGATCTCGAACAAGCGCTTCTTCATGGAGACGCTGGAGCGCGAGATCGCCCGCGGCCAGCGCTACCAGCGACCGCTGTCGCTGGTGATGTTCGACCTCGATCACTTCAAGGCCATCAACGACACCTACGGCCACCTGGCGGGCGACTACGTCCTCAAGCACCTGGCGTCGGCGGTCAAACAGCGAATCCGTCGCGAGGACGTGTTCGCGCGCTACGGTGGCGAGGAGTTCGCCATCGTGCTCCCCGAGATCGCGCTGTCGACGGCGGTGACGTTCGCCGAGAAGGTTCGCCAGCTCGTCGAGCAGCAGGAGTTCCGCTTCGAGAAGACCAAGATCGCCGTGACCATCTCGGTGGGCGTGGCGGGCACCGAAGAGAAGCAGGTCGACTCGGAGGCCCTGATCAAGCTGGCCGACGATCAGCTCTACGCCGCGAAGGCCGGCGGCCGCAATCAAGTCCGCGGCGGCTGAGCCGCTACTTGAAGTCGGGTTCGAGGACGGCGTCGCCGTCGAGCGGGGCTGGATTGTGCTCGGCCTTGTGGGGAGCGCCGGGCTTGTTCTCAGGCTCGACGCGTGACTCGAGCTTGGCCACCTTGCGCGCCGCCGCCTTGCTCCGCCGCGCCGCCGTGCCCGGCTCGCCCTCGGACGTCCTCGACTCAGGCTGGAGGGCCGCGAACAGCGGGACGGGCAGGTTGGGGACGACGAAGAGCATCTTGTCCTCGAAGCCGACTTTGCGAAGCACGAACTTCTCGGGCGAATTGCTGTACGCGACCTCGATCGACAGCGGCGTCATGCCCAGCTCGGAGCCGTCACTTTCGCGGCTGACGATGGCCCCGTCCGGGTCCGAGGTGAAGTTGAGGCGGACCGTGGCGGGCGTCTTCTCGATCTCGTGCAAGGTCCGGGTGGCCGCCTCGAAGCGCGCGCTCCGCGAGCGATCCGACTCCTTCATGGCTCGTCCCACCACCGACAGCGTGAGGATGGCGGCCACGGCTCCCCCGAGAATCCCCAGCACCATCTTCCGTTGAGACTTTGGCTTGAGCGAGATCGCCTGCTCCATCTGGCCGACGGCGTGTCGGAAGGTGGACGACGGACCGGGCGGCGTTATCCGGTCGACGACACCCGAGTCGTCGTCCGAGGCGCCGCTGAAGCGATGACCGAGCGTCGACAGCGGCATGTCCTGGCGGGCCATCGGCGCCGCCAACCGCGTCACTCCGGTGACCTCCGCGGGCATCGTCACCGACGGAGCGCCCGCCAGATACGCCTCGGGATTCAGCAGCGCCTTGCGGAAATCCTCCATCGTCTGGAAGCGATGGTCGCGGTCCTTGGTCAGGGCGCGGAACAGGATCATCTCCACCGCCGCCGAGATCGCGGGGTTGATCCGACGCGCCGACGGGGCCTGGTGGGTGATGTGCTTGACGATGATCTCGCCGTAGCCTTCGCCGCCGAAGGGGACCTTGCCGGTCAGCATCTCGAACAGCAGCACGCCGAGCGAATAGATGTCCGCGCGGTGATCGATCTCGATCTTGCCTTCGCCCTGCTCGGGCGACATGTAATACGGCGTTCCCATGACCGAGCCGGCGCGCGTCTTGTGGGTGACGCGTTCGGCGACCTGGGTCAGCTTCGCCAGACCGAAGTCCAGTACCTTCACGAAGTCGGGATCGCCCCGGCGGGTGATGAGAAAGATGTTCTCGGGCTTGAGATCGCGGTGGATGATGCCGTGGCTGTGCGACGCCCCCAGCGCGTCCGCGATCTGCGCCCCGATGTGCAGCGCGCGCGCCTGCGACAGGCTCACCTCGCGCTTCAGACGATCCGCCAGGGATTCCCCCTGGAGGTACTCCATGATGAAATAAAACTCTTCGCTGCTCTTGCTGCCGAAGTCACCGATATCCACGATGTGCTCGTGGCCGATCTGATTCACCGACTTCGCTTCCATGATGAAGCGCGAGACGACCTCGGGATTGCGGGCCAGCTCCGGGTGAATCACCTTGAGCGCCACGCGCTTGCCGATGACAGGGTGCTCGGCGAGGAACACGATTCCCATGCCGCCCTCGCCCAGCTTTGCCGTGATCTTGTAGTTTCCTACGACCTGGCCTAGACCGAGGACAGTTCGCGGCATGGCGGACATCTGATTTAGACCCTACTCCCCTGTTCCTGTAAGTAAGTGTAGGAACAATAATCGGATGTGCTGTTCGGTGCACGCAAAATCGACAGCGCACACGAGGGAGCGACGAGCGTTCAGCCGAAAAAAACCGAGCGGCGATGCGTCAAAATCGTGGAGATCATGTCGTCGATCAGCCCGCGCACCTGCTCCGCCGTCTCGACGATTGTGGCGTGGGAATCGGCCTTCTGGGATACAAAAATGGGTTCGCCGATCTGTATTGTCCATTTGCTGGGCAGCGGCAGCAATCCCAGCGGCCCCAGCAGCGGAAACGTCGGCGTGATGGGGATGTAGGGGAGGCCGAGCGGCTCGGCGAGGGCGGTGAGCTTGGCGAGCACGGGGTGAATCTCCTCGGCGCCCACGATGGCGACGGGAATGATGGGGACGCCGTTCTCCATGGCCAGCCGCACGAAGCCGCCACGGCCGAAGCGGTGCAGACGATAGCGGTCGCGAAACAGCTTGCCCACGCCCCTCAGCCCCTCGGGAAACACCCCCACCAGCTCACCCGCTTGCAGCAGCTCGCGCGCCGTGGACGAGGCGGCCCGGACGCCTCCGATACGGGCCACCACGTGTGACATCCACGGGGACCTGAACGCGAAGCTGGCCACGAGCGGCCGTAGCCGTCGGTGGGCGGGGTGGCGACGGTAGATGCCGTGAATCAGCAGGGCGCCGTCGTACGGGATTCCGCCGGAGTGGTTCGCGACGAGGACGGCGGGACCGGAGGCGGGAACGTTCGCCAGGCCGCGCAGATCGACGCGAAAGTATTTGCTGAAGAGAAACTCGAGGGCGGGGCCGATCTCGTCGAGGAAGCGCGGATCGTAGCCGTGGTCGGGCGCCGTCTCCGGCCGTGGCGTGCTCGCGTCGTAGCCGGCGCGCATCGCCGCGTACACGGCGGCCAGGGCGGCGCGCAGGTTGGAGGCGGCGGCCGGGGGGATCATGTCGAACGTTCGGCGGCGGGGCGTCGCGAAGCGGTGATCCGCAAGCGCTCGACCATCCGTTGAAATTCGACCGGGGTCTCGGCGCTGAAGTCGAGCCGCCGCCCGTCGATCGGGTGCAGGAAGCCCAGATGCGCGGCGTGCAGCATGAGCCGGTCGGACGGCATGGGGCGACGCCCGGCACGCAAGAGGTCGCGGCAGTAGACCTGGTCGCCCAGCAGCGGGTGACCGCGCTCGGACAGGTGAATGCGAATCTGGTGGGTGCGACCCGTCTCCAGGCGCACGCGGCAGAGCGTGGCTCCCCGCAGCTTCTCCAGCACCTCGACGTGCGTGATGGCGTTCTGTCCCTCGAGGTCGCGCGGGTTCCGGGTGGTGCCGCGCAGGCCGTCGCCCCGGTTCGGCACCAGGCGGGACTCGATCCGTCCCGGCGTGACGGCCCCCTCGGCGACCGCCAGATAAAAGCGGCTGGCGCGATGGTTCTGGAAGATCTCGTGCAGCCCTCGTTCGGCGGCGCGGGTCTTGGCGAAGCACAGCAGCCCCGACGTCTCCTTGTCGATGCGATGGACGATGTGCAGGGACTGGCGGGTGGCCTTGTGCCCGGTGGAGCGCCAGTCGGCGCGGATCAGATCCATAGCCGTGCCGGTCTCCTTCTCCTCGTACGGAACGCTCGACACACCCGCCGGCTTTTCGATCACGATCAGGTGGGCATCCTCGTGGACGATGGCGAACCCAGGGACGCTGAGCCGCGGTCGCGGCGCCGCCACGTCGAGCGCGATGTCGGCGTCGGGGCCGAGACGCGTGGCGGGATCGAGCGCCCGTTCCCCGTTGATCCGGACCTTCCCCGTCTCGCACAGGCGCCGCACGGCGTTCCAGCTCTGGCCGGGCAGCCGCAGGCGCAGGGCGGCCGCCACCGTCGTGCCGTCGTCGCTGGGGGTGGAGCGAAAGGCGAGGGCGGCCGGCGGCGCGGGGCGTGGGCGCTCAGCCACCGATCAGCTCGAACACGCGCGCCAGCGCCGCGTCCAGGTGCTCGGGCTGCGAGCCACCGCCCTGGGCCATGTCGGCGCGACCGCCCCCCTTGCCGCCCACCCGCTTCGCCACTTCGCCGACGATCTTGCCGGCGTTGAAGCGATCGACGAGGTCGGGCGTGACCATCGAGACGAGCGCGATCTTGTCCCCCTCGACGCCCGCCAGCACCACCACGCCGGAGCGCAGCTTGTCCTTCAGCTGATCGGCCACCTCGCGCAGCGCCTTGGCGTCGGCGACGTCGGCGCGCGTGGCGAGAACGCGCACGCCGCCCACGTCGCGGGCTTCGCTCGCCAGATCGCGCCCGCCGCCGGAGGCGAGCTTGCGCTTCAGCTTCTCGATCTCGCGCTCGCGCTCGCGGGCATCGCCTTGCAGCTTCTCGACCCGCGCCGCCACCTCGAAGGGGCCGGCGCGCAGCCGCTCGCCGGCGGTGAGCAGCTCGGTCTCCAGGCGACGGACGTGGTCGAGCGCCCCCTCGCCGGTGACCGCCTCGATGCGCCGCACCCCCTGGGCCACTCCGGTCTCCTCGGTGATCTTGAAGAAGGCGATGTCGCCGGTGCGGGCGACGTGGGTGCCGCCGCAGAACTCCTTGGACTCGCCCATCGACACGACGCGGACGGTGTCGCCGTACTTCTCGCCGAAGAAGGCGATGGCGCCCGCCTTCTTCGCGTCGGCTATGGCCAGCACCTGCGTGTCGGCCGGGGCGTTGGCGCGGACGCGCGCGTTCACCAGATCCTCGACGTGGCGGCGCTCGGCCGTGGTCAGCGGCGCGAAGTGGGAGAAGTCGAAGCGCAGGCGATCGGGCGCCACCAGCGAGCCCTTCTGCGCGACGTGATCGCCCAGCACGTGTCGAAGCGCCCAGTGCATGAGGTGGGTGGCGGAGTGGTTGCGGCGGATGGCGTCGCGGCGCGATTGGTCGACGGCCAGCTCGACCTCGTCGCCCACGCGCAGCTCACCGGCGGTGACCTCGGCCAGGTGCACCCACAGCGTCGCGACGGGGCGCTTCACGTCCTGCACGGTCAGCCGCGCTTTCTCGGAGACCATCTTGCCGGTGTCGCCGGTCTGTCCCCCCTGCTCGCCGTAGAAGGGGGTCTGGGCGGTGACCACGGCGACCTTCTTCGAGAACGGCCCGACCATCTCGACCTCGGCGCCGTCGGCCACCAGCGCCACGACCTTCGCCTTGGCCTCCAGGGCGTCGTAGCCGAGGAACGTGGTGGGGCCGACCCGCTGCGCGATCTTCTGGAACACCTCCTCGACCGCCACCTCGCCGGAGCCGTGGAACTCGCTGCGGGCGCGCTGGGCCGCCATCTCGCGCTCGAAGCCAGCCTCGTCGACGGTGAGGCCCTTGCTGTCCGCGATCACGCGGGTCAAGTCGAGGGGAAAGCCGAAGGTGTCATACAGCTTGAAGGCGAGGGCGCCTTCGATCGTGGCCGGGGCGGCATCGCCGTTCGAGGCGGCGCCGGACATCGCTTCGGTCGCTTCATCGAGGATGCGCACGCCGCGATCCAGGGTCTCGCGGAAGCGCCGCTCTTCTTGATCGGTCACCTCGACGATGGTGCCGCGACGCTCGCGCAGCTCAGGGTAGGCCGTGGCCATCAACCCGATCACATCGCTGGTCAGCCCCGCAAGGAAGGGCTCGCGGATCCCCAGCAGCCAGCCGTGATAGACGGCGCGCCGCATGATCCGGCGCAGCACGTACTCGCGGCCGGTCTTCTCGGGAAACACGCCGTCGGCGATCAGGAAGGCCGAGGCGCGGGCGTGATCGGCGATGGCGCGCAGCGACGCCGAGTGGCCGCTGTAGTCGGCGGCGTCGAAGCGCTTGCCCGACAGCGCGCTGGCCTTGTCGATGAGCGGGCGCAGCAGGTCGGTCTCGTAGTTCGACCGCACCCCTTGCATCACGGCGCACAGCCGCTCGAGCCCCATGCCCGTGTCGACCGACGGCTTCGGCAGCGGACGCCGCTCGCGCCCCGGCAGCTGCTCGAACTGCATGAAGACGAGGTTCCAGATCTCGATCCAGCGATCGCAGTCGCAGGCCGGTCCCTGGCAGGCGCGGCCGGCCGCCACCTCGGCGCAGGGGATGTCGTCGCCCTGGAAGTAGTGAATCTCGCTGCAAGGGCCGCAGGGGCCCGTCTCGCCCATGGCCCAGAAGTTGTCCTTGTCGCCGAGCCGCACCACCCGGCTGTCATCGACGCCCGCCACCCGCTTCCACAGCCCGTGGGCCTCGTCGTCGGTGTAGTGGACGGTGTAGATGAGCCGGCTGCGATCTATGGCGTATTCGCGGGTCAGCAGATCGAACGCGAAGACGATGGCGTCTTCCTTGAAGTAGTCACCGAAGGAAAAGTTCCCCAGCATCTCGAAGAACGTGTGGTGGCGCGCGGTCCGCCCCACGTTCTCGAGGTCGTTGTGCTTGCCACCGGCGCGGACGCACTTCTGCGCCGAGGTGGCCCGCTTCTCGGCGCGGCGGGTCTGCCCGGTGAAGACGTCCTTGAACTGGACCATCCCGGCGTTCGTGAACAGCAACGTGGGATCGTTGGATGGGACCAGCGACGAGCTCGCCACCTCCTCGTGCCCGCGCGAGCGGAAGAAATCGAGGAACTGACGACGAACGGCGGCGGAAAGCGGAGACGACATGGGGCGGAACAGACTAGCAGCCCCCGAGGGACGTGTCTCGCCGGGCGGGGGGAAAGTCGCGAACGCCTCCCCTCGAGGCTACGGTTTGAGCCGGTCCACCGAGAACGAGACGTCGGTGCCGTCGTCGTTTTCGAGGTCGAGCTCGCCGAACGAGGAAGGCGCGGCCGCCCGCCCCGGCGTGGTTCGTCCGGCGGGGGCATCGACCACCTCGTCCCCGCGCTGGACGCCGCGGTGATGCAGGGCCAGATCCTCTGGGCGGGTCGCCTGAGCCAGCGCGTCCTCGTAGCTGACCAGCTTGCGGTCGACCAGATCCTTCAGCGACTGATCGAAGCTCATCATCCCGTAGGGCTGGCCGCCGCTCTCGATGGCCGCCAGGATCTCGCCGCCTCGCTTCGGGTCCACGAGCAGCTCGCGGATGCGCGGCGTGTTGATCAGGATCTCCGCCGCCGGGATCATGCCGGCGGCGTCCGCCCGGGGCATGAGGCGCTGCGAGACGATGCCGCTCAAGACGTTGGCGAGCTGGATGCGGGCCTGCAGTTGCTGGTGCGGAGGGAACAGTGACACGATGCGGTTGACCGTGTCGACGGCGTCGGCCGTGTGCAGGGTCGACAGCACCAGGTGTCCGGTCTCCGCCGCCTGCAGCGCGATCTCCATGGTCTCGACGTCGCGGATCTCGCCCACCATGATGACGTCGGGATCCTGGCGCAGGGCCGCGCGCAGGGCGCGGGCGAAGGACAGCGTATCGAAGCCGATCTCGCGCTGGTTGATGACGCTGCGGCGATCGCGAAATGCGAACTCGATGGGGTCCTCGATGGTGACGATGTGGCAGGCGCGGCGCGCGTTGATGGCGTCGACCAGCGCCGCCAAGGTCGTCGACTTGCCCGCCCCGGTGATCCCCGTGATGAGGACCAGCCCGCGTTCGTTCTCCGCCAGGTCGAGCACCGCCTTGGGCAGGTTCAGCTTCTCGAAGGCCGGCACGTCCGGGGGGATCACCCGCAGGGCGAGGCCCATGTGCCCCCGCTGCTGGAAGACGTTGACCCGGTAGCGGCCTCCGCCGGGCGTCGCATAGGCCAGGTCGACGTCCCAGGTCGTCTCGAAGATCTCCCGCTGATGCTCGTTCATCATGCCGAGCGCGAAAACCTGGATCGCCTCCGGCGAGAGCGGCGGCACGTCGCGCACGGTACGCAGCTCGCCCTTGATGCGGAACACGGGCGGCAGACCGACCTTCAGGTGAACGTCCGACGCTCCCAGCTGACGGGCGGCGGCGAGAACGCGGTCGAGGATGGAGCTCAAGAGAACCTCATCGACAACGATATCACGCGCGTTCGCCGCTCGCGGTGGCGACTGCGCGCGGAACGATGAGGCGCCCTGGCCCTTCCGTGGGCGACACGGCCGCGTTAGCCTGTCCGCGTGACCAAGTCTTCACCGCAGTTCGCATCGGGCCAGGAGGTCCTCGTCGTCGACAAGGACGAGAAGGTGACCCGCGGCATGGAGACGGTGCTGGCCAAGCTGGGGCTGGTCGTCACGGCGACGGCCGACCCCATCCGCGCCCAGGATCTGCTGATCAACAAGTTCTTCGCCGTGGGGCTGTTCGACATCGACACCCCGACCACCGGCGCCGGCCTCGAGCTGCTGCGGTTCGCTCGCGACAAGTCGCCCCTGACCACCATCTTGATGATGACGGCCCGCAAGGCCTTCGACATCGGCGTGGCCGGCTTTCGCGGCGGCGCCACCGACGTGGTGGTCAAGGAGCCGGACTCCGTGCCGTACCTGAAGGATCGCGTCGTGGCCGCCGCGAACGAGCTGATCGCCAACAGCGACAGGAACACGTTGCTGGAGGAGGTGGTCGATCTGCACGAGGATTTCTTGCGGCGGATGCGCGATATGTCCCGCCAGAACGTCGACCTCGAGGATCGGTTACTGGGGCGGGCGAACGTCTCGGGCGGGGCGGGGGACACCTGTTCGATCGTGCTGGTCGACGACGATCCTGGCGTGGCCAAGGCGTTCGATGCGCTGTTTCCCGAGGCGAAGGGCTGGCGCATCACCGCGGCCCTCACCGGCGGCGAGGGGCTGGACTTCGCGGCGGAGTTTCGCCCCCAGATCGTCCTGGTGAAGGACCCGTTGCCCGATCTGCCCGCGCGCATGGTGACGGGCAACGTGAAGAAGCTGTCGCCCGATTCGATCGCGATCGTCTACCAGTACGATCGCCCGGCCGCGCCCGGCGAGGTGACCTTGGTCGAGGGGAGCCGCCCCATGCTGCTGCTGTCGAGCTACACGGGGCCCGAGCAGCTGGTGAGCGTGCTGGCCGAGGTCCGCGAGGGCATCCGTCAGAAGCTGAAGGAGCGGCGCTATCTGCAGGTGTTCCGGCAGACCCACCTCGAGTTCCTGAACCGCTACAACAACGTCCGACAGCGCGTCCAGGCGGTCATCGCCAGGGCGAAGAAGTAGTCAGGCGGTGATGACGCCGATGTACGGCAGGTTCCGGTAGAGCTGGCCAGCGTCGAGGCCGTAGCCGACCACGAACTCGTCGGGCACCTCGAACCCCATGAAATCGACCGGGACCTCCGTGCGGCGGCGCGAAGGCTTGGACAGCAGCGCGCAGGTGTGCAGGCTGGCGGGGTTCCGCGCCGACAGGAACTCGAGCAGGTACTTCAGCGTCAGCCCCGTGTCGACGATGTCCTCCACCAGCAACACATGACGACCGGTGATGGGGGTGGAGATGTCCCGCGTGATCTCGACGACCCCCGACGACACCGTCGCGTCGCCGTAGCTGCGCACCGCCAGGAAATCGCAGGTCATCTGCCGGGGGATGGCGCGCGTCAGATCGGCCATGAAGATGAAGGCACCGCGAAGAACACCGATCACCGTCATGGGGCCGGGCGGAAGCTTGGCGTCGATGGCGCGCCCGATGTCCGCAACGCGCGCCGCGATCGCCTCGGCCGAGATGATTTCGACGGGAAGTTTCATGGCACTACCCTGTGACAGACTCCGCGGGCTTGCAATTGGGGACAGACTCCGCGGGCTTGCAATTGGGAACCTGGCGCCCCGCGCGTTGTCGTTCAGAATCAAGGAGCTCCCCATGCGCGTGTCCCCCCCCGTCGCGTTCCCTTTCCGGTTTCTGGCGGTGCCGTTCCTGGTTTCGGCCCTGGCGACCGGCTGCGCGCATCGCGCGCCGGGCGGGCCCGCCACCCCGGCCACCCCCACCTCCGCCCCGGTGACCGAGCTGGAGATGGAGCCGATCAAGATCACGGCCGTGAACGGGCCCGACGGCGTCCACATCGAGAGCTTCGACGCCGCCGAGCTGTTCGAACAGGGGGGCAAGGCGCTCGGCGAAAAACGGTTCGATGACGCCATCGCCTCCTACGACCGGCTCCTCAAGGAGTTCGAGGACGGTCGCTACACGCGTCCGGCGCTGTACAACGCGGGGCTGGCCTATCAAGGGAAGAAGGACTGGCAGGGGGCGGTGGCCCGGTTCAAGACGCTGGTCGACGGCTATCCGGCGTCGAACGACGCCAAGGACGGTCTCTTCCAGCTGGGCGCCACCTATGCCGAGATGACGAACTGGCCCGCCTCGGCCGAGGTGTTCGCGCGCGTGCTGGAGCGCAAGGACCTCAGCGCCGACGATCGGCTCGAGGCGCTGGGGCGCCGCGGGTTCGCCCAGGTCCAGCTTCACGACCTGGACACCGCCGAGCGGACGTTCCGGTCGTCGGTGGCGTTCTTTCACCAGATCGAAAAAGAGGAGCGGCTCGATACCGACTTCTTCCTGGCGCTGGCCCTGTATCACATCGGCGAGATCTCCCACGAGCGATTCCGGGCCGTCTCGCTGCGCTTGCCCGAGCGGCAGATGAGCGCCGATCTCGATGAGAAGGCGCGCCTGCTGTTGCTCTCGCAGCGCCAGTACATCGACGCCATGAAGCTGGGAAACGCCGAGTGGGCGGCGGCCTCGGGGTTCCAGGTAGGCTCGCTCTACGAGGAACTCTACGATTCCTTCATCCACGCCCCCGTGCCGCCCGAGCTGCTGCCCGCCCAGGCCGCGGAGAAGCGCGAGGTCTACTACGGCGAGCTGCGCAAGAAGATCCGCGTGCTGCTGGAGAAGTCGGTCCACTGGTACGACGAGAACCTCAAGATGATGGAGCGGCTGGGCGTCCACAGCGAGTGGCGGGACAAATCGAAGCTGGCCTACGCCAAGATCCAGCAGTTGCTGGACCCCAGCTACCGGGCTGAATTCCAGCCGCCCGAGGCCGCCAGCGCCACCCCGGCCGCGCCGCCCGTCCCGACGGCCCCCCTGCGCGGGGGGGGCTCGGACCCGGTCGGCGCGCCCGACACTAATGATGGTCAGCCAGACGAGAGCCGCCCTCCCCGTCCGCCGGCCGGCTCGGGCGCGACGCGCCAGATCCTGTAGGGGTCCGCTGACCCAGCGCCCGGCGCTCCCTTCGCCGACTTCGTTCACACGTCGCCCGCAGCCCTCACCCGGCGCTGCCGCGCCAGCCTCCCCCATTCCGGGAGAGGCCAATACTTCCCTTCATTTGACCCCTCTTTGAGCTGGGGCGCCGGAGCGCCGTCAGGCGCGGGTCTTCAGCCCGGGAGGCGCGGGTCCGCCGCGCCGGCCCACCTCGGAAAAACCCGGGGGGGCTCGCAGGGGGGCTTTGCCCCTCTGCGGGCTTGACACGGAGCCACCTTCGAAATATACATCCGCGCTCTGCGCGTGCCGGGGGAAGGTATGCCGACACGCACCGATGGCCGAACTAACGAGAATCACACGAAATCAGCTTAAAAGAAGGGGAACGCGGACGAATCAAAATCGGTGCTGGCGTAGCTCAATGGTAGAGCAGCTGATTTGTAATCAGCAGGTTGCGGGTTCGATTCCCATCGCCAGCTCGGTGGACAGATGAAAGAAAGGCCCTCACAGGCAGACGATCGCCCGGTGTCGCTGACCAGGTGATGCAAGCTCGGAGGGGTTCCCGAGCGGTCAAAGGGAACAGACTGTAAATCTGTCGCCACTGGCTTCGAAGGTTCGAATCCTTCCCCCTCCACAACGAAAACCTTCAAATTCAGACCTCTCAACGACCAGATATCTTTTCCAAAGGAGAAAGCAAATTTGCGGGAGTAGCTCAGTTGGTAGAGCTCCAGCCTTCCAAGCTGGTTGTCGCGGGTTCGAGACCCGTCTCCCGCTCCGGGACCACCAAGGCAACGAGACATATTCGCGCCAATGGCCAAGAACAACGACCGGAAGAACGCCCACGTAGCTCAGTTGGCAGAGCGCGTCCTTGGTAAGGACGAGGTCACCCGTTCAATCCGGGTCGTGGGCTCGAAGATAAAGACCAAAGAAACGTAGAAGTCGGGAACAGGCCGAAACGATCAACTTCTTCCCCGCGAGGGGTAAAGGGACGGATAGGAAGATGGCGAAAGAGAAATTCATCCGGAACAAGCCGCACCTGAACATCGGGACGATCGGGCACGTCGATCATGGAAAGACGACGCTGACGGCCGCGATCACGAAGGTGCTGGCGAAGAAGAACTTCGCGAAGTTCCTGGCGT